>NZ_JAGHQY010000020.1:0-7707 GCF_017744035.1 Shimia sp. R11_0
TCTCATCGAATGGGTTCATCGACATTTTGACGTTCGCGAGATCGACACCGGTCCCGTCCGCTTTCACACGAACTTTCACGTTGTAGTCAATCACGCGCTTGACAGGTACTAGTACCTTCATGGGCGTTGGACTCCTCAAAGTTTGTCAAAGCCGCCAGAGGCAGCTCATCCGGATGCTCTCACCGTGTTGATATATATTTGCGCCCGGCGAAAACAGAGCAAAATCGTCACGTTTTGGCGCAACGACGTCGCGTATGGAGCTTTTCACGCGACGTTCTTTGCAAGAATGTTTCCGCGTTGCAGAAAGTTTACGTAAGGAGAGATCGCGTCAACTTGTGTGTTAGCGCAACCCCATGCTGTTTTCGTCAAAACCGATTCGGAGGGAACGCCGCCGGTGCTTAGCGATTGGCGCCGGGCACCCAGAGCACATCATCCGCACCATTGTTGTTGGCCACGCGGGAGGCCACAAAAAACCAGTCACTCAATCGGTTAAGATAGGTGACCGCGTCTGCATTCACATCTTCAGTCTGCGCCAGTTCCACGGAGAGCCGTTCGGCGCGGCGTGCCACAGTGCGGCATACATGCAGGTGCGCGGCCAATGCGGATCCGCCAGGCAGAACGAAGCTGCGCAGAGGGGTCAAATTGGCATTCATCGCATCAATTTCATCTTCCAGACGGGTGACTTGACTGGCGGTCATGCGCAGCGGCGGGTACTCGGCTTCGGCGTCTTTGGCCATATCCGGGCGGCACAGGTCCGCGCCCAAATCAAAGAGATCGTTCTGAATGCGCATCAGAGCCGCATCCATTTCGCCTGCGGCATGCAGGCGTGCTACGCCCAGTGCGGCGTTGAGTTCATCAGAGGTGCCATAGGCGGCCACGCGGCCATCGTATTTGGCAACGCGCGCGCCATTGCCCAGAGCGGTGGTGCCCTTGTCACCGGTGCGGGTGTAAATCTTGTTGAGTACGACCATGGTCAGCCCTTTTTATATGCGTTTCAGCGCAGCCAGACGAAGGCGAGGATCAGGAGCACCGCCACAAATTGCGCGCCGATTCTGAGGCGCATAATTTTGTTTGCGTGTTTGCGGTTAAACTCGCCACCTTTGGCGAACCCGCCGACGCCGATCATCAAAATGATCAGCACGCCAACACAGGCTGCTGCGGCAACCCAAAAAAGGGGATCATTGGCCATTCGTCTGCTCCGTTTTGCTGAGGTGGGTTGGGTTTAGCTCGAGGGCGGTCCGAACTGAACCACAATTGGCTCTACGTTGTGTCATCCTTTTGCGATCACCCAATCCAAGATTTCTGTCGGTAGGGTGCGGCGCAGCACATTCATGAAGTGAGCAGGCTTGGTCACCCGGTACCTTGCGCGGGGACGGGGGGCCTCCAGTGCATGAATGAGTTTGTCGCACACTGCGCTGGCGGGCAACTCAAAGGGATCAAGGCTGGCTTTCTTTTGGGAGAAGCGCTTGACCAGTCCGGTGCGGTAGGCCTCTGCATGGGGGGAGTTTTCCCAGTCAATCCAGTGAAAGAACTGGGTCGCATTGTTGCGCCGCATGGCCGAGGTGATAGGGCCGGGCTGGATCAGAGACACATGAAGAGGTGTGTCGCGCAACTCCAGGCGCAGGCAGTCGCTCCAGCCTTCAAGTGCATGCTTTGAGGCCACATAGGCGCCTCGATAGCGCAGAGAGACATAGCCCAGAACTGAGGAGTTGTTGACGATGCGGCCGTGTCCCTGTTTGCGCATGACGGGCAGCACCTGTTGGGTCAGATCATGCCAGCCGATCAGGTTGCTTTCCATGAGGGTGCGCAATCCGGCGGCGGGCAAGTCTTCGACCGCGCCGGGCAGACCGCGGGCACCATTGTTAAAAAGCGCATCCAAGGTGCCGCCAGTGGCCTCCAACACATCCTTTAGGCCGGAGCGGATCGTGTCAGGCGCGCAGTAATCAATCAAGGGGCTTTCAAAGCCCTGTTTGATTAGGCGCTTGCAGTCTTTTTGACTGCGGCAGCTTGCAAAGACACGCCAGCCGCGATCACGCATGGTTTGTGCTGCGGCAAGTCCTATGCCGCTGGAGCAGCCCGTGATCAGGAGGGATTTTTGTGACATTGGTTGCCCTGCGGTTTGCACGTTTGTTTGCAGGGCAGACTACGGGGAAGAGGAGAGGGCGCAAACCCCTATTGAGAGCGAGCGGCCTGTCAGTTTGCCGCAGTGATCATCTTTGCAGACATCCATCCGATCTGACCGGATTCTTCGTCGCGTAATTTGACCCAGCCGTTTCCGTTTTCGCGCAGCACCTGCACTTCTTGTCCGCGTGTCAGAACCGTGAGTACGCCAAAAGAGGTGCCGGGGCCGCCACGCATGTTCACGCGGCTTCCGCGCACAAGGCGCATATCGGGTTTGGGGGCCTGTACTGCGGCGGAGGCTGGGACCACCTCGGATTGCGATACGGCTGGGGCGTTGAGCGAGAGGAGGGGGGCGCCCGGCGTGGCAAAAGCGGCGGCGCCATTGGCGAGGGAGGCCACGACGATTTCCGCACCATCGGTCGACGGTGAATACAGGTCTGAGGGTTGCGTGACCTGCGTCGGCTGCGCACTTGCAGCAGCGGCTTGTACAAGCGGCACGGTTGTTGTGTCCGAAGGCGCGCTTGCGGCGGATGCGGCGGGGCTCACCTGCGCCACGGTTTGGGGTGTCACGCGCGATTTTGGTTCGAAGTCTGATCCGCCGCTGAGTTCCCAGAAAACCCAACCCATAAAGCCAAAGCTGATTAAAATGAATTTGTTCACAACAATACCCTCGCGATACTCAATTCGCTCAAACGACTCGATGTCATTTAAAGCGTGTGAGGGGTTAACATGGACCTCACTATAGCACGGCGGGGAAAAAACGGCGATAGTTCCCGCGCATGCGCTTTACCGTCGCGACGCCAAAAGCTATCACCCTCTGTATGACAGACCTGATCGATGACGACGAGCTCCCCACCCAGAACGTAACGGAACCGCTGCGGCGCGCCATTGGCGACCGCTATCTGACTTATGCGCTGAGTACGATCATGCACCGCGCGTTGCCTGATGCGCGGGACGGGTTGAAGCCGGTCCACCGGCGAATCCTTTATGCGATGCGAGAGTTGAAGCTTTCGGCCACCGGGGGCTTCCGTAAATCAGCCAAGATTTCTGGCGACGTTATGGGGAACTATCACCCCCACGGCGATGCCGCGATTTATGATGCGATGGCGCGTCTGGCGCAGGATTTCAACGTGCGTTACCCGTTGGTGGACGGGCAGGGTAACTTCGGTAACATCGACGGGGATAATCCTGCGGCGAGCCGATATACCGAGGCCCGCATGACCTCTGTTGCGGAAGCGCTGTTGGAAGGTCTGAACGAGGATGCTGTTGATTTTCGGGAGAATTACGACGGCACGTTGAGTGAGCCTGTGGTGCTTCCGGCGACCTTCCCGAATCTCTTGGCCAATGGGGCCAGCGGGATTGCCGTGGGGATGGCGACAAACATTCCGCCGCACAATATCAGTGAGCTGTGCGACGCCTGTCTACATATGATTAAGACGCCGGATGTGCGCGAAGATACGTTGCTGAATTATGTGCCGGGGCCAGATTTCCCGACCGGTGGCGTGATTGTGGAACCTGCTGAAAACATCGCGCAGGCTTACCGCACGGGGCGTGGGTCTTTCCGGCTGCGCTGTAAATGGGAGAAGGAAGATCTGGGGCGGGGTCAGTGGCAGATTGTGGTCACGGAGATCCCCTATCAGGTGCAGAAATCTAAGCTGATCGAGAAGCTCGCGGAGCTGATCCAGACCAAGAAAGTGCCCATTTTGGCGGATGTGCGTGATGAATCCGCCGATGACATCCGCTTGGTGTTGGAACCACGCAGCAAAAATGTAGAGCCCGATGTTCTGATGAACATGCTCTATCGCAGCAGTGATCTTGAGATTCGATTCTCTCTCAATATGAACGTCTTGATTGATGGCGTGACCCCCAAGGTCTGCTCCATGAAAGAGGTTCTGCGGGCCTTTTTGGATTTCCGCCGCGAAGTATTGATCCGTCGCTCCAAACATCGGATGGAGAAGATCGATCACCGTCTGGAAGTGTTGGAAGGCTTCATCATTGCCTTCCTTAATCTGGATCGTGTGATTGACATCATCCGTTATGACGATGCGCCCAAACAGGCGTTGATGGCGGAGAACTGGGATCTGGATCACGCGCGGGCGAGTAGCGAGAAAGACTACAAATCTCCGCTGCCGGGCAGTGGTGTGAGCCAGCTGACCGAGGTGCAATCTGAGGCGATCCTTAACATGCGCCTGCGCAGCTTGCGTCGTCTGGAAGAGTTGGAGCTGATCCGGGAGCGGGATGCGCTGCAGGAAGAACGCGCTGGCATCGTTGCGCTTTTGGGCAGTGAAGACATGCAGTGGGAGCGCATTTCCGATCAACTGAAAGAGGCCAGAAAGACTTTTGGCAAAGGCTATGAAGGCGGCGCGCGGCGCACCGTCTTCGCCGAATCTGCTGAGGTCGAAGAAGTGCCGATTGAGGCGATGATCGACCGCGAGCCGGTGACGATTGTCTGCTCCCAGATGGGCTGGATTCGGGCGATGTCCGGCCATATTGATCTGACCCGCGAACTCAAGTTCAAGGATGGCGACGGGCCGCGGTTTATCTTCCATGCGGAGACCACGGATCGTTTGCTGATGTTTGGCAGCAATGGGCGCTTTTATACCCTGAGCGCGGCCAATCTGCCCGGTGGGCGTGGCATGGGGGAACCTGTGCGCCTGATGGTAGATTTGCCAAATGAGGCCGAGATCGTCGATATTTTTGTACATCAGCCGGAGGGACGTCTGCTCGTGGCGTCAACCGCAGGTGACGGGTTTGTGGTGCCGCAGAAAGATGTGATTGCCCAGACACGCACAGGCAAACAGGTGCTCAACGTCAAAGACGATGTGAAAGCGATGATCTGTAAGCCGGTGGTGGGTGATCACGTGGCTGTGGTGTCCAAGAATGGCCGGTTCCTTGTCTTCCCCGTTGAGGAGTTACCAGAGCTTGGACGTGGCAAAGGGGTTCGCATTCAGAAGTATAATATGGCGCGCGGGCGTCAGGGCACGCTGGAGCTGGATGGCGGGCTGTCTGACATCACCACTTTTAAGTGGGAAGAGGGGCTCACCTGGTCCATGGGCAACAGCGGTAAGACGCGCCATGAGCAAGATCTCTCGGACTGGTTGGCCAAACGCGCAAGCGTCGGGAAGAAGCCGCCCTATGGCTTTCCCAAAGACAATAAGTTCAAATGAGTTTCGGGGGCCGTTTGGCCCCCGTTTCTTATGTGAGGGCCGCAGGTGTTTCTGACCTGAGCGGCTTCGCTGTCAGCCAAACTCCGCCTTCTGGTCGGAGCGTGAGAATCATGACCGGTTTTGGCGGCCGGCCAGTGACCTCTTCAAATTGAAATTGGCGCAGCAGGGTTGCGAGGATGATCACGGCTTCCTGAATGGCAAAGCTTGCCCCGATACAGATGCGGGGCCCATCGCCAAAAGGCAGATATGCGTAGCGGTCAATGGATTTGCGATCCTCAAAGCGATCCGGATCAAAACTGTCTGGATTGTCCCAGAGTTGGTGGTGGCGACCAAGCGCATAGATTGGGATCATAACGGTGTCGCCGGGTCGAATCTCACGGGCACAGAGTATGTCGGCTTTCTGTGCTGTGCGCGATATGATGCCCGCCGGAGGATAGAGGCGCAGGGTCTCATCCACGATCTGGCGCAGGTAGGGGAGACGGGCCACATGCGCTCCGGTGATCGGGGCGTTGCCACAGATGCTGGCAATCTCTGCGCGGGCTTTGCTCTGCACTTCCTGATCAAAGGCACAGAGATAGAGCGCCCATGCCAATGTGAGCGCGGTGGTTTCATGGCCGGCAACGATGAAGGTCAGCAGGTTGTCGCGCAACTCTGCGGTGTTCATGCGCTTCTTGGTCTCAGGATCTTCACCCGTCAGCAACAGATCAAGCAAATCAGGTAAGTCTTTGCTACCCCGCTGGCGTCGGGCCTCAATCGCGGCGTCGGCGACTTTTTTCATGTCGCTTACCGCGTGACCCGACATTATGCGCCCCGGGCGGGGCACCCAGTCTGGCACCCCCAGCATATCAAACAGAGAGATTTTGCCGGCTTCCGCGATATAGGCGTCGATGGCGCGATGCACCCCGTCGCTATCAAAACTGCCATCACCAGAAAATGTCACCTCCGAAATCACGTCAAAGGTGGTGGCAACCATCTCCTCAAGCAGGTCCACCGCGCGCGGCCCTGCGGCGGCGATGCGATCGGCTGCGCGGTCGGCGGCCGCGGCCATGGTCGGGGCGAGATTGGCAATATTGCGATGTGTGAAGACCGGGGCAGCCGCGCGACGCTGCCAGCGCCAATGCGCACCTTCGGCAATAAAAAGGCTGTCACCGATGGCTGGGCGCAGGATGTTTTTGGTGGCTTTGGATTTGGGGTAGTCCTCAACTTTGGTGAGCAGCATCCGACGGATGGCGCCGGGGTCCATCACCATATGCCAGCGCAGGCCGGTGCGTCCGGAGACCATAGGTTGGCGCACAGCGATCTCTGGCAGGATGTTGAGCAGATTGCTGCGGGCCGCTTTCAGAGATCCAAAGAGTCCCAATGGCTCAGTGGCAAGCTGAGCGCGCACAGGAACGGCGGGGTGGTCGTTGCTAAAAGGTGAAGCAGGCTGCGACATCATGAACTCCTTGCGGATCATGATAGGCGGGAGATCACCACCCGCAAAGCCCACGATTGCGCGATTGAGGGGCATCGGCTATGTCAGCGGTCAAAGAAGAACGACGAGCGGTTGGGAATTTCGCCTATGTTGAGACTGGTTATGGGCCTTGTGGCGCTGGCTACACTGGTGGCCTGCACGACGCCCACCAAGAATGTCACCGACGAGACGCTGGATCTTGGGGATTTTGTGCTGGGGCACAATATCGTCGTCGCGCCGGATATCCAAAAAGGGGTGTTGTCGCGTGAAGCGGATACCGATGCGTTTATTGCCTCGATGAAAAACGCCATTGACGCCCGCATGGGGGCGAACCGCTATGACGGCACGCGGCTTGTGCATTTTGGCGTGAACATCAATGGCTATGTCTTGGCCCAGAAGGGGGTGCCAATTGTGTTGCAGCCCAGGTCAGGGCTGATCATCTCCGTGACCGCATGGGATGACCGCGCCGGTGGCAAATTCAACGAAGAGGCCAAGGAGATCTTTGTGCTGGAAACCTTCACTGGCGGCTCCTTGATCGCGTCCAGCGGTTTCAGCATGACGGCGCAGGAGCAGATGGACAACCTGACGTATAATGCGGCCCGCCAGATCGAGAAGTGGATGCATGAGAATGCGGCCTGTTTGGTGGATGACGTGCCGGCGGATGTGGTTGCGGCCTGTTGGCAGGACAACCGCAATGAGGAAATGCGCCAGAAGCTGGCAGAACAACAGAAGTGATTAAGCGAAAGTAAGCTTGATTTTTTGCGCGCAACGCAATATGTCGCGCGCGGTAGAGGAAAACGGGCCAATATCGGCCCACACCAAAGTAGAAGGCGCCCGAGATGGCTAAGGAAAAGTTTGAGCGCAGTAAACCGCACTGCAACATCGGCACCATTGGTCACGTTGACCACGGTAAAACCACACTGACAGCTGCGATCACCAAGCAATTTGGTGACTTCAAAGCCTACG
>NZ_JAGHQY010000021.1:0-7114 GCF_017744035.1 Shimia sp. R11_0
TGCGCCTCAGCGCCGCCGGTGAAGGGGGTTCTAAGGTTATCACGCAGAACCCGCAAGCGCTTTTTCAAACAAAAACCACCTTTTTTCAAAAAATCTCAAAAATATAACAATATCAAGGGAATAGACAAAGGCACCTTGCAGGCCAAATGGACTTAGCACCACCTTACTTGCCGAACCTTTCAGAAACCGAACTTATCCACAGCGTTACCCACAGACTCACCTAGCGCGCGCCAAATCCGTCGTAAGATTCCACCTAATTCTTCGACATCCTCTTAAAAATTGCATCTCAAGAGAGGAGCACCGCTTTCTCAGGTGTCGCCACTACTCTGCTTTGGGGCACCAACATAGCCAGAAACCGCCTGCAAAATACGAAACGCTGTGGAGGCATCATTCTCGATCACAGCCATGAACTCGCTTTCCCCGAGGCGCAGCATTTCCAAATCAGTCTTGGCATACATATCCAAGGCACGCTTTTCCTTTCGGATCAGAGCAAGCTCCCCAACCAGCGCCCCTCGCCCCGCTTCTGCCACGAGATGAGTCTGGCCATCCTCTGTGCGATACCCAAGCCCGGCTTGCCCCTCCAAGATGAGGTAAGCCCCATCAGAGGGATCATCCCCCATGTGAAAGACATAATCGCCCTCGCTGGCCTGATGCCACTGCGCACCGAAAGCCAGCAAGCGCATCTGACGACGAGACAGGCCCGCAAACATATCCGCAGACGTGAGCGCACGCATCTTACGCCGCAAATCCGCGCTGGCCGCATTGTCTGTATCTTCGAAGCTGGCCGCAACGCCGTCTTTCAAACGGCCATGCTCCAATTCAAGAACCATATCGAAACTGTCAGCATCTTCAAAATCTTCTTCCAAGAAGATCATTGTAGTATCCGGCAAAAGCGTGCGCAGATTGGCAATGGTATCGGCGGCCTGCCCGTCTTCATAGGCCGCCAAGCAACGATTTAGGATCAAAACATCGGGCTTCTTGATCGCTGCCCGGCTGATCGCCAAGGGTTCAGCAAAAGCTCCGGGTAACCCTGCTCCGCCTATGCCAGTTGGCACAGCGAATAGTAACTCAGCGACCTCTTGCTTCACCCCCGCTTCGTTGAGTGTTTTGGCCACGATATCGCGCAATTGCTCACCGCGAGGGCCTGCCGCAGCGGTCAACTTGCCATAAATCGCGTTTTCCAAAACCGTTAAGCCCGACGCAAACCGGTCTTCTCTCAGCGGTGCAAAATAAGCCGAGAGCCACTCCGATAGTTTTTCGGCCTCATTATGGCGCAGCGACAGAATTGTCTCTTTAAGGTCATCCCCAAAACCTGGGCCAATCCGCTCAGCAGAGACTTCAAATGGCAACTCAATCATCTGTTCCAATTCGCTGCGTTCCATTTGAGCCAGACCGACGTCGCGACTCTTGCGCGCAAGTTCCACATTGCGGCTGAACGTGTCCACGCTCAAACCAAGCTGCTGGAACAGCGGGTGATCTGTGCCATCCATCCCAAATGTTTGATTGAGCATTTCAATGACTTCGCGCGACATACGCAGAATACCGTCCTCGATGCCGAGCTCATGAAGCAAATCTAAAAAGGCCCCAACACCGCCTGTCTCCGGATCCGGCGCATCTGTGCGCAGCGTGGCAAAGAACAGGTTCGAGGCAACTGGCAACGCCGGGTTATACAGCTCGGGATCAAACCGATAATAGGCCTTGTCGAGCCCCGCCGCAGCCAGAGCGTTGCGAATTTTCGGACGTAACGACACAATGGTCTGCGCCAGCTCCGGATGCTCCGCTTCAGTAAAGGGCTGATCCAAACCGCGGCGGAACAAAGCTGAGCCGGCACCGGTGGCATCCATCAACCGAACCCACCAGTCGTGCACCGCATCCTCGCTGTCCATATCTGCCAAAGAGGGATCCAGCCAATCTGAATATAGCCTGTCCGCACTGTTACCTGTTCGTGCGCTCTCATAAGCCCGTTTCTTTTCTTCGGCTTCCCCCCTCGGATCCGGCAGATCGACAAGAGGTTGACGCTTAAGCGGCATAAGCACGTTGTCACCAAAGGTCCCCTCAAAAACGTAAGGGGCTGGATCAGCGTAGCCTATCCGGGTTGCAATCACCCGCTGGTGCAATTCATTGAGACGCTGCCCCCCAATGGAAAGACTGCCGCTCACGGGCGTTATCTCACGCGTAAAAAGCTCCGCAATTGCCCTGCGCTCTTCTGCATCTTGGGAGCGAACCCCAAGCACAGTACCCTGCGGAATCGTCGTCGTAATGTTTTCAAGCACAGAGTCGCCATCGTGATCGCGCACAAAAACTTCGTTGAGGACGATCTCTCCGCTCAGCCGCGGGATGGTCTTGGGCTCGTCCTCTATTAAGGCCTCATCAACCATGCCCGAAGGTTCAAAACGGTCGCCAATCAGATGCCAACGCACAGAGAGGTCGGAGACGCGATTGTAATAGTTCAACAATTCCTTCCACGGAGAAGAGAGATCTTTATAAGCCGCAAGCGCAGCAACAAGGGCCCCAAGTGTCACTTGGCCCCGGATGACCAGAAGCCCCCCAACAAGATAGAAAAAGAACGGCGTGAGCTGCGTGATGAAGTTATTTAGAAACTTCATGAAGAACTTTTTCTTGTAGATGTTCAGACGGATCAGAAACAGCGTACCAAGGCGTCGTGTGATCTGCGCCATGCGAAAGCGCCAGCCACCATTGCCACGCAGTTCTGGCGTCCCGGTCGCCGTCTCGCCTATTTCAGCAGCCAAGTGGCGCACTTGCTGAATCCGATCTTTGTTCAGCAGGTTTATCTGTCGTTGAAGTTTGGGAATCAACCACGCCTGCAAAGGAATGAGCGCAATCGCCGCCAGACCGAACCATACATTCTGCAGAAACAGAAACGTCAGAATCGTCAGCATTTGCCCAGCCTGCATCACAGGCAAGCTGATGGCATCCCCCATCATCCCCCCCAACGGCTCGGATTCCGCCGTGATCATCGACACAAGCTCCCCCTGAGACGTGCGACGCAAATAAGGTTGCGGGAAGCGTGTGATGCGCGAAATCAACGAAAACCGATAGCGACGCAACATCCGTTCAGACAGCACGCCCTTCATCGTGTTGATGCGCATCTTCATCAGGCCGTGGCCCAAAACCGTCAGCAAGAACAGCAAACTAAGCATGATCAGGAAATTTTCCTGCGTCATCTCATAATTGAGCACATCGATGAAATCCTGTTCCGCATCGATTGCATCGTTGATGATGCGTTTGGGCAGTTCCAAAGTGAGAAACTGCAAAGGAAAGAGGCAAGCTGTCATGAACAGCAATACCATCTGGTCTCGTTTTGAGTATTTCCAGATGAAGGAAAAAAGTGAGCGTTCTATGGCCCCAACTCCCACAGGTCAGCTTTGGGCGGCGCCCAGTCTTTCAGCAGATGCTACTCCTGCAGAGGTCGCCTGTTCAAACGCTTTCTTAAATAGATGCACCTAGTTTTCCCAGTGTCATCACGTGCGACATAAAACTGAGGTTTGCGAAGCCAGAGTTTCGCGGCTAGTCTTTGAGCGTGAAATACATCATGGGGCGGGGTCTATGGACCAAATCACGACCATACTTTTGCTGGTCGCGGCATTTCAGATCAAACATCTAGTGGCGGATTTCTTTCTGCAGAACGCCAAGATGATCATGGGGCGTGAGCGCTATTGGCATTTGGGACGCGCACAACATGCTGGCATTCATGCAACCTTTTCGGCGGTGATTTTGGCAGTGTTCGGCGCCCATCCCGGCATGATCATAACAATGGTTATCGCGGAGTTTATCGTGCATTTCCATATTGACTGGGGCAAAGCGAGATTCTCAGTCGATCGGAATCTGACACCGGACCAGCCCATGTACTGGTATGCAATGGGCACAGATCAGGCTTTGCACCAATTGACCTACATCCTAATGATCTGGGCCTACTATGCCTGCGTTATCTGGATGGACATACCTGCATAATACCCTCAAAATCGGGCGGAAAAAAAGTCCACAATAGCGTGCAGTTCCTCTCTGGGCCCCACCACAAAAACCCGCATTTTGGCACGCGGACCACCTGATGTCGGCGCAAAGATCATCGTGACAGGCTGCCCCGCCAAAGCAGGCGACAGAAACCGCGCGCGGACTTCTTCCATCCGAGCGATCTGCATCGCTTTACAGCAAGCCATTTCTGCAAGGATGCACAACATCATACCGGGCGCGATCACATCTTCAAAACCTGCGTGTTTTGCAGCCGTTCGGTCCACATGAATCGGATTCGCATCTCCAGCCAACGCCACATACTCTCCAAGCCTCGCAGCAGACAACGGCAGAGTTTGTAACCGCAAAGCCCCATCAGAGCATAATCGTCCATGAAAATGCGGGGCCTTGGTCGCCCGAACTGTTTCCTTCGGGACATAGCGCAGCCGTGTCTCCATTGCCTCTCCAGTCTCAGGCAATGTGACGTTGTATTGTGCTACATCGGAAGACCCGTTCACCTTCAGTGTGATAGCTTTACGGACTGAAGGCGTGTCGGGTCGGCAATCCAGAAACCTCTGGGTTTCATGCAATGTGCATAGCCCTTCTCGGGGCTGATCGCTGGTCAAGGCTGCCGCGAGTTCGGGCACCCCGAGTAAAAGCGCCATTGCAGAGGTTGGCACAACAGGATCGGTGGGCAGTCGCAGCAAGGATCGCCCCAGCACCACAAGTGCCTGCAGGTTTTCATCGGCAATCCCGGCGTTTAAATTAAACGCCCTATCAACTGAATGCTCAGCAATCATCATAGCGTTGTGCCACCAAACTTGCATTAATCCCACCAAACGCCAGCGAATTAGACATCACAGCAGAAATAGACACCGGTTTCGCCACGTTTGGCACCGGCTTGAGGCCAATCTTTGGATCCACCTCCGAAAAATTTATGGTTGGCGGTGCGCTTTGTCTCAACAGGGCCCCGATGGCAACAATCATCTCAAGCGCACCTGCTGCCCCTAAGGCATGGCCATGAATTGGCTTAGTTGAGGAGACTTCCAGCCCTTCCAGATTCTCTCCAAATACATCGCGCAGCGCCACAACCTCATTAATGTCATTCGCAACCGTTCCAGTGCCATGCGCATTCAGATAGTCGATGCGGTCCGGTGAAAGCCCCGCGTGTTTCAGCGCCATCCGCATACAAGCCGCAGCACGCTTCGGATCTGGTCGCAAGAGATCCCCAGCATCTGCATTTGTCCCAAAGCCGGTGAGCTCGCAGAGGATCTGCGCCCCCCGCTCCTGAGCAGCGTCTAGGCTCTCCACAACCAACACGCCAGCCCCTTCGCCAAGCATCATACCATTGCGATCCTTACTGAAAGGGCGGTTCTGCGTGGCCGTCATCACGCGCAGCAATTCCCAGATGCGAAATCCACCACTGACCAAACAGGCTTCCGCCCCGCCGGCAAGACAACGCTCCACCTGTCCAGACGCCACCATCTGCAATCCAAGGCCAATCGACTGGCTTCCGGCAGAACAGGCTGTTGCCAGACAAAACGCTGGCCCCATGGCACCAAACTCTATAGAGACCCAGCCCGCCGCCGCGTTGTTCATGATTTTGGGCACCGTCATCGGATCAAGGCGCATCGGCCCTTCGCGCCCGAACTTCAGGTAATTGGTATTGAGCGTTTCTGCCCCCCCCTGCCCTGAGCCAATCGAGACACCACAGGCTTCACCAAAGTGCTCTTCCCCAAGCCCGGCCTGCGCCACAGCTTCACGCGCGGCATGGAGCGCATATTCAACCACCGGATCGCGCATCTTATGGGGCTTGGGCCCGACAATTGCAGCAATGTCCTCTTTTGAGAGCCGGGCCGCCGTCGACACCCGCTGCTGCGGGAGATCTTCAAACTGCACAGGCTTTGCACCAGACTTCCCTGCCTGCGTAGCAGAAATCAACGCCTCAGCCCCCAAACCACAGGCCGAGACTGCGCCCATACCCGTGATAACAACCCGCCTCACGCTTCTGCAGTCTCTGCGGCTTGATGTTCCTCGATTTTGGCAATGGCCAAATCCAACAGATCCTGAACCGTCACCACATCGGTCAGCTCATTATCCATGGACACATAGGCGCCGTATCTTTCCTCAATCGCCATCAGGATCATAATGAAATCGGCTGACTGAATATCTAGCTCTTCAAGGGGCCGCTCGGCTGTGATTTCAGCACGGTCAACCATGCCCTCTTCGGCCACCATATCCAACAATTCACGGGTCAATGCGTCACGATCAGTGCTCATCGGCATCCTTCCAGTTTCAAAAGTCTTTTTAACAATAAACCCGCCTTAAATTGCGCGGACACTGAGAACTTTACGGGGGAAATACAAAAACTTCCAGATGGAAACTGGCGACAGGCGGCCCGTGAGGGAGAGAAAGCCCTCGACTGCCCAACCTGACGCCAGAAGACTTACATGCCCGGATCCACCGGCTCAATCACCGCGCCGCCGCCATCTACCCAATCCTGAAAGCCACCAAGATTGTGCACCTCACCATAGCCCATATCTTTGAGCAGCTTGCCCGCCAGCGCCGCACGCCCGCCAGAGGCACAATGTAAAATCACCACACGGTCCTTGCGCAATTCTGGATCATGAAACGGCGTGGCCGGATCGGCGCGAAACTCCAGCATACCGCGCGGAATGTGGTGGCTGCCTTCGGCCCGACCATTGGCATCAAGCTCCGGCGCATCCCGCACATCCAACAACAGCGCCCCCGCCGCCAACTTGGCCTGCGCCTCAGCAGTGGAAATTTTAGGCACAACCGCATGGGCGGCTTGCAGAAGGTCAGCGGCAGTGATGGGCATAGGGGCTCTCCTGAGATATTATATGCAAATCACGATATATGTGGGATCCCCCAGAGGTAAAGCCCCCTGCGCCCACGCAGGGCCGGCGAGGCCTCTCGCACTGGCAAAGACGCGGGGCCTGAGCGGTGAGCCGGAAAAGAAAAATCCGGCGTGCGGGAGGGGGACGCTTGCGAGAAGGCGCGGGACTGTTGGCGGAGGATGGAATTATTTTGTGGAGTGAGCGGCGTCTTGGAAACGATCCAGTGGACCGTTTCAGCCGCGAACGGGCGGAGCCCTGTGGGCGGAATGGGGGGGATGGGGGGGATG
>NZ_JAGHQY010000022.1:0-2500 GCF_017744035.1 Shimia sp. R11_0
TGTATATATTGGTTGCGGGAGTAGGATTTGAACCTACGACCTTCAGGTTATGAGCCTGACGAGCTACCGGGCTGCTCCATCCCGCGACGCTTTTGCCTTTTTTGCCTTTTGGCTTTGAGGCTATTTGCTCTTTTAGCTTAGAGCGTTGTCGCCCTTCAGGACGTATTTTATGTTCTGAAGGTATTTTATGTATCGTTTTGAGAGATATAGATTTGAGTTGTTTACTAGGTTTGGCGATGACCTACTCTCCCACACCTTAAGATGCAGTACCATCGGCGCTACGGTGCTTAACGGCCGGGTTCGGGATGGGACCGGGTGTTTCACTCGCGCTATGATCACCAAACCGAGTAAACAGCTCAAATCGGTTTGTGTTGTCCAAGTTATGTACGTGTGTTTTTGTGTATGCTTTTGATATTTAGTAAAAGTCTTTCTTTTACTGGATCAAATCAAGCCTATCGGACCATTAGTACCAGTCAACTGAATGCGTTACCGCACTTACATCTCTGGCCTATCGACGAGGTGGTCTACCTCGGTCCTCAGGGATACCTTGTTTTGAGGGGGGCTTCCCGCTTAGATGCCTTCAGCGGTTATCCTGTCCGATCATAGCTACCCTGCACTGCTGCTGGCGCAACAACAGGTCCA
This sequence comes from Shimia sp. R11_0, assembly GCF_017744035.1. Lineage (NCBI taxonomy): Bacteria > Pseudomonadati > Pseudomonadota > Alphaproteobacteria > Rhodobacterales > Roseobacteraceae > Shimia > Shimia sp. R11_0. Next base: position 643 of record NZ_JAGHQY010000022.1, read on the forward strand.
CCAGTGGATCGTTCACCCCGGTCCTCTCGTACTAGGGGCAACTCCTCTCAAGTATCCTACACCCACGGCAGATAGGGACCGAACTGTCTCACGACGTTCTAAACCCAGCTCACGTACCTCTTTAAACGGCGAACAGCCGTACCCTTGGGACCTGCTCCAGCCCCAGGATGAGATGAGCCGACATCGAGGTGCCAAACACTGCCGTCGATATGGACTCTTGGGCAGTATCAGCCTGTTATCCCCGGCGTACCTTTTATCCGTTGAGCGATGGCCCTTCCACTCGGGACCACCGGATCACTATGGCCGTCTTTCGACTCTGCTCGACTTGTCAGTCTCGCAGTCAGGCTGGCTTCTGCCATTGCACTCAACGAGCGATTTCCGACCGCTCTGAGCCAACCTTCGCGCGCCTCCGTTACGCTTTAGGAGGCGACCGCCCCAGTCAAACTACCCGCCACACAGGGTCCCGGATCCGGATAACGGACCGCGGTTAGACATCAAGCAATGCAAGGGTGGTATCTCAAGGGAGGCTCCACCGACACTGGCGTGTCGGTTTCAAAGCCCACCACCTATCCTGCACATGCATGGCCTGATGCCAGTGTGAAGCTGTAGTAAAGGTGCACGGGGTCTTTCCGTCTAACCGCGGGAAGCCTGCATCTTGACAGGCAATTCAATTTCGCTGAGTCGATGTTGGAGACAGCGGGGAAGTCGTTACGCCATTCGTGCAGGTCGGAACTTACCCGACAAGGAATTTCGCTACCTTAGGACCGTTATAGTTACGGCCGCCGTTTACCTGGGCTTCAATTCAGAGCTCTCACCCCTCCTTTTAACCTTCAGGCACCGGGCAGGCGTCAGACCCTATACGTCGTCTTGCGACTTCGCAGAGCCCTGTGTTTTTAGTAAACAGTCGCCACCCCCTGGTTTGTGCCCCCAGCCAATACTTGCGTAGAAACTGGGCCTCCTTCTCGCGAACTTACGGAGGTATTTTGCCGAGTTCCTTCAACATCGTTCTCTCAAGCGCCTTGGTATGCTCTACCAGTCCACCTGTGTTGGTTTAGGGTACGGTCTCATGGAGGGCTATTTCCAGGAACCAATCAGCGGCCTGCCCAATCCGATAAGGGCAAACAACCTTCATGATCCGTCACATCCTCCTGGCCTAGGAATATTAACCTAGTTCCCATCGCCTACGCCTTTCGGCCTCGGCTTAGGGGCCGGCTTACCCTGCTCAGATTAGCTTTAAGCAGGAACCCTTGGACTTTCGGCGAGAGTGTCTCTCACACTCTTTGTCGCTACTCATGTCATCATTCTCACTAGTGATCTCTCCACCGGATGGCTCACGCCCCGGCTTCATCGAAAGCTCCATATCCTCCAAGGCAATCCGTAGATTGCTAAAGAGGATTGGAACTATGTCACACTACGCTCTGCTACCGATGCTTACGCATCCCTAGACTTCGGCTCATGGCTTGAGCCCCGTTACATCTTCGCCGCAGGACAACTTATTTAGACCAGTGAGCTGTTACGCTATCTTTAAAGGATGGCTGCTTCTAAGCCAACCTCCTGGTTGTTTTGGTCGTCCCACCTGCTTTCCCACTTAGCCATGAATTAGGGGCCTTAGTCGTAGGTCAGGGTTGTTTCCCTCTCCACTACGGACGTTAGCATCCGCAGTGTGTCTGCCATCTAGTACTCCCGGGTATTCGGAGTTTGGTTAGGATCAGTAAGCCTGTGGGGCCCCATTACCCATCCAGTGCTCTACCCCCCGGGGTATTCAGATGACGCTCTACCTAAATAGATTTCGCAGAGAACCAGCTATCTCCGAGTTTGATTGGCCTTTCACCCCTAGGCACAGCTCATCCCGATCTTT
>NZ_JAGHQY010000023.1:0-1819 GCF_017744035.1 Shimia sp. R11_0
CCGCCACCTACGAGGAGATGTATGCGTCTTCGCTTGCGGATCCTGAGGCGTTCTGGGGAGAGCATGGCAAGCGCGTGGAGTGGATCAAGCCTTACAGCAAGGTGAAGAACACCTCCTTCGCCCCGGGCAATGTGGACATCAAATGGTTTGAGGACGGCACGCTCAACGTGGCGGCCAACTGTATCGACCGCCATCTGGAAACCCGCGGCAATCAGGCCGCGATCATCTTTGAACCCGATGATCCCAATGAGCCGGCGCAATCCATCACCTATGCCGATCTGCACCGCCGTGTCTGTCGCATGGCCAATGTGCTCGAAAGCCTCGGCGTGCGCAAAGGTGACCGCGTGGTGATCTACCTGCCGATGATCCCCGAAGCCGCCTATGCCATGCTGGCCTGCGCCCGCATCGGCGCGATCCACTCGATTGTCTTTGCAGGTTTCAGCCCCGACGCGCTAGCCGCACGGATCAACGGCTGTGACGCCAAAGTGGTGATCACCGCAGACAGCGCCCCGCGCGGTGGGCGCAAGACCGCGCTCAAATCCAACACCGATGCCGCGCTTCTGCACACCAAAGACACGGTCAAATGCCTTGTGGTCAAACGCACCGGCGATCAGACCACATGGATCGACGGGCGCGACTACGACTATAATGAGATGGCCATCGAGGCGAATGACTACTGCAAACCTGCAGAGATGAGCGCCGAGGATCCGCTCTTCATTCTCTACACCTCAGGCTCCACCGGTCAGCCCAAAGGCGTGGTGCATTCCACCGGCGGCTATCTGGTCTATGCCGCCATGACCCATGAATACACCTTTGATTACAAAGACGGCGACATCTTCTGGTGCACCGCCGATGTGGGCTGGGTCACCGGCCACAGCTATATCGTCTATGGGCCGCTGGCCAATGGCGCGACCACGCTGATGTTTGAAGGCGTGCCGACTTATCCGGATGCCTCTCGCTTCTGGCAGGTCTGCGAAAAACACCGTGTGAACCAGTTCTACACCGCACCCACCGCGCTGCGTGCGCTGATGGGCCAAGGCAATGACTATGTGGAGAAATGTGACCTCAGCAGCCTGCGCATCCTTGGCACCGTGGGCGAGCCGATCAACCCGGAGGCCTGGAACTGGTACAATGACGTGGTCGGCGGCGGCCGCTGCCCGATCGTGGACACCTGGTGGCAGACCGAGACCGGTGGCCATATGATGACCCCCCTGCCCGGCGCCCATGCCACCAAACCTGGCGCAGCGATGAAGCCCTTCTTTGGCGTCAACCCGGTGGTGCTGGATCCGCAGTCCGGCGAGGAAATCACCGGCAATGACGTGGAGGGCGTGCTCTGCATTCAAGACAGCTGGCCGAGCCAGATGCGCACGGTCTGGGGTGATCATGAGCGCTTTGAGAAAACCTACTTCTCTGATTACAAAGGCTACTACTTTGCCGGTGACGGCTGTCGCCGCGACGCGGATGGCGACTATTGGATCACCGGCCGTGTGGATGATGTGATCAATGTCTCCGGCCACCGCATGGGCACGGCTGAGGTGGAAAGTGCCCTTGTGGCCCATGCCGCCGTGGCTGAAGCCGCCGTGGTGGGCTATCCGCATGACATCAAGGGCCAGGGCATCTACTGCTATGTCACCCTGATGAACGATCAGGAGCCCTCTGAGGAGCTGATGAAAGAGCTGCGCACCTGGGTGCGCACCGAAATCGGCCCCATCGCCAGCCCGGATCTGATCCAATGGGCGCCGGGCCTGCCCAAAACCCGCTCCGGCAAAATCATGCGCCGCATCCTGCGCAAAATCGCAGAAAACGACTACGCCGCCCT
>NZ_JAGHQY010000024.1:0-1648 GCF_017744035.1 Shimia sp. R11_0
ACGCCCATGAAGGTACTAGTACCTGTCAAGCGCGTGATTGACTACAACGTGAAAGTTCGTGTGAAAGCGGACGGGACCGGTGTCGATCTCGCGAACGTCAAAATGTCGATGAACCCATTCGATGAGATTGCAGTCGAAGAGGCCATCCGTTTGAAAGAAGCCGGTAAGGCCGACGAAATCGTCGCGGTCTCCATCGGTGTGAAACAAGCCCAGGAAACGCTGCGCACCGCGCTGGCGATGGGCGCGGACCGCGCCATTCTGGTTGTGGCCGCAGAAGATGTGCATCAGGACATCGAGCCGCTGGCCGTGGCCAAGATCCTGGCCAAAGTTGTCGAAGAAGAGCAGCCGGGCCTCGTGCTCTGCGGCAAACAGGCGATCGACAACGACATGAACGCCACCGGTCAGATGCTGTCTGCGCTTCTGGGCTGGTCCCAGGCGACCTTCGCTTCTGAAGTGGACATCGACGGCGACAAAGCCGTGGTGACCCGCGAGGTGGACGGCGGTCTACAGACCATCAAAGTCAACACCCCAACCATCATCTCGGTCGACCTGCGTCTGAACGAGCCGCGCTATGCGTCTCTGCCAAACATCATGAAGGCAAAGAAAAAGCCGCTGGATGAGAAAACCGCTGCCGACTACGGCGTCGACACCTCCTCGCGTCTGGAAATCGTGAAAACCTCTGAGCCTTCTGAGCGTGCCGCAGGCATCATGGTCGGCTCCGTGGATGAGCTGGTTGAGAAACTCAAAGAAGCGGGGGCTGTGTAATGGCTGTTCTTCTTCTCGCAGAAGTAACCAATGGCGAATTGGCGCTGGACGCTACCGCCAAAGCTGTCACCGCAGCCAAAGCGCTGGGTGATGTAACCGTTCTGGCCGCAGGCGCATCCGCCGCGGCCGCGGGCGAAGCTGCCGCGAAAATCGATGGTGTTGCCAAGGTTCTGGTTGCTGAGGATGCGTCCCTTGGCCACCGCCTGGCCGAGCCAACTGCCGCGCTGATCGTTTCGCTCGCAGGCGACTACAGCCACATCGTAGCGCCCGCCACCACCGACGCCAAAAACATCCTGCCACGTGTGGCGGCGCTGTTGGACGTGATGGTGCTGTCGGATGTGACCGGCGTTGTGGACGGCGACACCTTTGAGCGCCCGATCTATGCGGGCAACGCGATCCAGACCGTGAAATCGTCTGACGCCAAGAAGGTCATCACCTTCCGGACCGCAAGCTTTGACGCGGCAGGCGAAGGCGGCGCAGCCTCCGTTGAAACCGCGGGCGCAGCTGAAAACCCGGGCCTGTCTGAGTGGGTTGAGGACAAGGTTGCCGAGAGTGACCGTCCTGAGCTGACCTCCGCTGGTGTGGTTGTCTCCGGTGGCCGCGGTGTTGGCTCTGAGGAAGACTTCAAAATCATCGAAGCGCTGGCCGACAAGCTGGGTGCCGCTGTTGGGGCCTCGCGCGCTGCGGTAGACTCCGGTTACGCACCAAACGACTGGCAGGTGGGTCAGACCGGTAAGGTTGTGGCTCCTGAGCTTTACATCGCAGCAGGGATCTCCGGCGCCATTCAGCACCTTGCGGGCATGAAAGACTCCAAGATCATCGTTGCGATCAACAAAGACGAAGAAGCGCCCATCTTCCAGGTGGCCGACTACGGTCTGGTGGC
>NZ_JAGHQY010000025.1:0-1561 GCF_017744035.1 Shimia sp. R11_0
ATGTACACACAGGATCGGGACTTCTTTCCGCGTGAAGAACTTTATCACCCTAGCTGCGATCCGACTATCGACATTCATAAGCCGAATGCCCTGATCCGAACAAAGTCCATCAGCCAAGAAAGGGTGCTGCTCAGCGAAAGCATCAAGTACTCGTAGAAGGGCCTTGTTGGTCATCGACTTCTCCTTAGATCCCACGTCTGCATCCTGTCGAAACGCTTTGCAGGCAGTGGACCTGTCACGGGCATTCAGAGCCATCAAGACCAACTTCTTCACGAGCTTTCGCTGTCCGTGGGCATCCACATCCGGGATCAAGCCTTCAGGTAGCGCGTATGGATCCCCTTTAAGATCAACTCCTTTTTCTGCTGCCAAAATAGCGACGTGGAGAGCCTGAAAGTCGACTTCAACGGTTGGCTCATCGTCGATATGGATCCGTTTCCGAAACTCCGATCCCACGCTTTGCCACCAGCCACCAAAGAACCTGCCGCCAGCCTCCCAATCACATCGGTTGAAGATCCTCCGAACATGATGGTCCATTCCGCAGATTGGAACTTTGGCCATCTTACCTTGGCGTGGTCCCGATTTGATTGGCCTTTCGATAAAAGTCTCCTTTTGGTCAGGCACATCAATAAAGGTCCGGGCCAGGAGTGCGTTGTAGGCCGCGAGATCGTCGCGAGTTCGCTTGGTGAACTCAGTGTCTGCGTATTCAACCTCCTTCTTCCTTGCGTCATGCATCACCACGCTTTCTTTGCCCGGGAACACGTAAATGTGCTCCCGACCAAATTTAGCTTCCCGGAACAGCTTCCTAAGAGGCTCCAATGCGATGATGCGAGCGGTACGGTTGGTTTGGGCTCCAGGACCGGCATAGCTCCCTTTTGACAATTCAATGTAACCTTGCTCGGCAAGGCGATGAACCAGCCCCGGGATTTTCCGAGAGAGCTTCAATGCATTGTAACGCGAGTTGGTGTTCCAAGCCGTGTTGGATAGGTGAACGCCAATAGATAGATTCGGATCTGTCTTCCAAGCGACATAGAGATCCAAGACCAGTACGCGTAATTGGTTCCGATAGCTGGTCTTCGGGCGCGCTCCCCCCTTTGCTTTCGGATGCGTCGAGAGGTCCTGACAGCTTTGCTGCCAAATATGCTCGACTATTTTCCCAGCCTCGGAATGCGCCGAATACACATGAACGTCGAGGGGCCGGGAGTACGTCGGATTTAATGAGACGGGTAACAGTTCGTTCGATGGATTTGGTTTGTTGCTTGCGATAATCAAAGCTCATTCTCTTTCTTCCAAGTCGATGGAGCCCATGGCTACAGCCTTCGGGCATCAAAAATGCTCTTCGGAATCGGTAGAACACTCCGGAGGAATCCGGGTGCAGCTACGAAGATAGATTCGTCGAGCCGGTTAGATTGTGTTTTGAGATTTGAGGACCTTTGCGGGGTCCAATAGCGAAGCAATCGCTATAGCGCCTCTAGACGCTGATAAATTTGCCCGTGATTTACGGGCGCGTATATTAGATATGAGTGCTTGTTCCCGATCTTCAACCCTTAGCGGTGCTTTTTAA
>NZ_JAGHQY010000026.1:0-1314 GCF_017744035.1 Shimia sp. R11_0
AGCGACAGGCCCATCAGCAGGCCATGCTTGCGGCCGCCGACGAAGAGGTGAAGCTGGTGTCAGGGGAAGCGCTGGAAGACAAAATCAAGGCTTTGGAAAATCCAGCACGCAATGACGTGCAAGCTCTATTGGCAAAGCTCTAACCATAAATGGAGCGCGTCGTTTTACCGGAACGTCCAGGCTGGAAGGCCCTGGCCGAAAAGCTGGGCTTTGGGTTTCACTCAATGTACGGCGCGCCGTATTGGGATGAGAGCCGCGCATACTGCTTTTCGTTGTCCGAGATCGAGAATGACATCGAAGACCCGACAACCGAGCTTTGGCATATGTGCCTGGAGCTTGTCGCGCATGTCGTAGCGGATTCAGCCCTGATGGAAAGGCTGGCCATTCCTCAGGCTTACCACGCCTGGATCAAAGAGAGTTGGCTGCGAAGCGATCCATCTTTGTATGGCCGGTTTGATTTTCACTATGACGGCACTGGACCAGCGAAGATGTTGGAGTTCAACGCCGACACGCCAACGGCCCTTTATGAAACCGGCTTTTTCCAGTGGGTCTGGCTGGAGCAGCAGATTCAGGCCGGCGTGCTGTCAGACGACACCGATCAGTTCAACTCGGTGCAAGATGCGCTAATTGAGCGGTTGCAGCAGATGTTTGCGCCAGGGTACCGCCTCCATTTCTCGAGCGTGAAAAATCTTGAAGAAGAGCGCGCAACAGTGAGGTATTTGGAAGACTGTGCCAAGCAGGCGGACTTGGAGCCAAAGTTTGTCGCCATCGAGGACATTGGCATCGATCATCAAGGGCGATTTGCAGATGACGATGGCTATGTGATCGACACAATTTTCAAACTTTACCCCTGGGAAGACATGTTACGCGAGCGCTTTGGTCCGGCGCTTCTGACAGCGCCACAGAAATGGCTGGAGCCGCCTTGGAAGGCCATTTTATCGAACAAGGGAATATTGCCGCTGCTTTGGAAGATGTTCCCGGGTCATCCAAACCTTCTCCCCAGTTGGTTTGCCGATGACGTACCTAAATGGGTTAATGAGACCGCCCACGTTCAGAAGCCTCTGTTTAGCAGGGAAGGCGCCAACATCAGAGTGGTCAGGCCGGGCCGACCGGTTTTGGAAACAGAGGGGCAATACGGCGCGGAAGGCAGCATTGTGCAAGCCTATCATCCCCCAGCCCGTTTTGGCGCGGACCACATGATGATTGGGTCGTGGGTGATAGGCGACAATGCCTGTGGGCTGTGCGTCCGCGAGGACAGTTCCGAAGTAACGCAGGATTTGTCCCGGTTTGTGCCACATTTTATTCAGGCATGAC
>NZ_JAGHQY010000027.1:0-1237 GCF_017744035.1 Shimia sp. R11_0
CCCAACGCAAAAGAGCCGCCCCGTTGGGCGGCTCTTTCGTTTCGCGTATCAGATGCTCTGATTATTCGACGATTTTGGACACAACACCGGAACCAACGGTGCGGCCGCCTTCACGGATCGCGAAGCGCAGGCCGGCTTCCATTGCGATCGGTGCGATCAGCTCAACGTTGAACTTCAGGTTGTCGCCAGGCATCACCATTTCGGTGCCCGCTGGCAGTTCAACAGTGCCGGTCACGTCAGTTGTACGGAAGTAGAACTGTGGACGGTAGTTCGCGAAGAACGGGGTGTGACGGCCACCTTCGTCTTTGGTCAGAATGTAGGCTTCTGCTTCGAACTTGGTGTGTGGGTTCACGGAACCTGGCTTACAGAGAACCTGACCACGCTCAACCGCTTCACGGTCAACACCACGCAGCAGCGCGCCGATGTTGTCGCCCGCTTCACCGGAGTCCAGCAGCTTGCGGAACATTTCAACACCGGTACAGGTGGTTTTCTGAGTGTCTTTGATGCCAACGATTTCGATTTCGTCGCCAACATTGATCACGCCACGCTCAACACGGCCGGTCACAACAGTACCACGGCCAGAGATCGAGAACACGTCTTCGATTGGCATCAGGAACGGCTGGTCAGTCGCACGTGGTGGCTGTGGGATGTACTCGTCAACAGCCGCCATCAGCTCAGCGATTTTCTCTTTGCCGATGTTGTCGTCACGGTCTTCCAGAGCCGCCAGAGCGGAGCCTGCGATCACAGGGATGTCGTCGCCTGGGAATTCATACTCAGACAGCAGCTCGCGGATTTCCATTTCCACCAGCTCGAGCAGTTCTTCGTCGTCAACCTGGTCCACTTTGTTCATGAAAACAACCATGGCAGGGATGCCAACCTGGCGGCCCAGCAGGATGTGCTCACGAGTCTGTGGCATTGGGCCGTCAGCCGCGTTCACAACCAGGATCGCGCCGTCCATCTGCGCCGCACCGGTGATCATGTTTTTCACGTAGTCAGCGTGGCCTGGGCAGTCAACGTGTGCATAGTGACGTGCTTCGGTTTCATATTCCACGTGCGCGGTGGAGATGGTGATGCCGCGGGCTTTTTCTTCAGGCGCGCCGTCGATCTCGTCGTAGGCTTTGAAGTCACCAAATTGCTTGGTGATCGCAGCTGTCAGTGTGGTTTTACCGTGGTCAACGTGACCAATGGTGCCGATGTTGCAGTGCGGTTTACTGCGCTCAAACTTTTCCTTAGCCAT
>NZ_JAGHQY010000028.1:0-839 GCF_017744035.1 Shimia sp. R11_0
CGGTGCCCTCCACATTGAGAGCGTCTACAATGGAGAAGGTCTAAAGCTATACTTGGCAAAAGGAATACAGCCTATGTATGGCGATCTTTGGGGTATTAGGCATGAAGACATGGGTAGGATCGCCCATAGGCGTGCAGACACTAGCCGAAATCTTGGGCCCAGCGTACGTGCGCCAATGATTGCTAGATACAAGCAAGGAAGAGTGCGCCAAGCTGCATAAGGCAGCCCAATTTCCGAACGTTAGGCAATCTCAGCTTGTGGGCCGCTGTGAATCTTCACCCTTGCCCATGATATCCTGAGTTCTTGATACTCGATAAAAGCCCCTGTTTCTTTACCGTTGGATATCTCACGTTGTGTGGTCGTGACCCACTCAACGGTGTATCCGCCGCTCTTTAGGTTCTCCACTAACAGCTTAGCCGCCTGTGTATCTTTGAGGTTGGCCGCAAGGTTTTGGCCAATGCGTACATGCCCCAATCCTTGACCACAGGCACGAACAATCTGTTCTTTGACAGCTTCGTACCCAAAGAGCTCCTTGGCCGTCTTTTCACGGCTCTTGTTCATCGTCTCGATGACCTGAACCACATCCGCCGTTTTGTTCATCCTAAATATGCTTTCGTTACATCAATGCGGCCATGGCCGAGCTCTTCAGCAATAGTCATGCGGGCGTCGCGGTCTGTGCGCCTCTCAGCCTCTGTGAGCGCTTTAGTAGCCTTCCCGCCTGCCTTGGGGCATGGGCGCCCTGTAAGGGCCTTGTAGCGCCACTGTGCGTAGCCATGGCGCAACCCGTGCAGGTTGCTCATGCCCGCCTTCAAAGCTTGATACTCAAACGCCTTGCGGTG
>NZ_JAGHQY010000029.1:0-836 GCF_017744035.1 Shimia sp. R11_0
TAGGGTCAGGACTCATAGCCAGTAGATCACGAGTGCTGCGAGGGCGACTGCGGACAGGAAGACCTTCGGGCATCTGTCGTAGCGGGTTGCCACACGCCGCCAATCCTTCAACCTACCAAACATGATTTCGATCCGGTTGCGCCGTTTATAACGACGCTTGTCGTACTTAACTGTTTTCTTCCGCCGCTTCCGGCCAGGGATGCAGGCACGTATCCCTTTGTCTTTCAACGCTTCCCGGAACCAATCGGCGTCATAACCACGATCCCCGAGCAGCCAATCTGCGTCCGGCAGGCGGTTCAGCAGTACCCGCGCACCAATGTAATCGCTGACCTGACCGGCGGTGATGAACAGGTTGAGCGGACGTCCCCGGCTGTCGCAGATGGCATGCAACTTGGTGTTCATGCCGCCCTTGGTGCGACCTATCAGACGTCCACGCCCCCTTTTTTGACGCCCAAACTGGTCGCGGTACGGTGGGCCTTCAGGTAGGTTGCATCGATCATCACGATCTTCTCTTCACCGTGTTCGGCAGCCAGGCCGGCCATCATTCGGGCAAAGATGCCTTTGTCGCTCCACCGTTTCCAACGGTTATAGAGTGTCTTGTGTGGGCCATACGCCGAAGGGGCATCACGCCATCTCAACCCATTGCGATTAATGAAGATAATGCCGCTCAATACACGTCGATCATCAACGCGTGGTTTGCCGTGGGACTTGGGGAAGAAAGGTTCAAGACGCGCCATCTGCGCATCCGTCAGCCAGAAAAGATCAGACATGGTCACCACTCGATTTTCAAACCGTGAATCACGCAGACAAACGGAAATCAATGGGTCCTGACCCTA
>NZ_JAGHQY010000002.1:0-507127 GCF_017744035.1 Shimia sp. R11_0
CGTACCGCGCGGCTCTCACGCCTGTGGTGGATCAGATTGGCGAGGCAGTTTCTGGCGGCATAGGTGGGTTGATTGCCGATGTTCTGCCCTTTGCTAAGGGGGCGGGATTTGCGCAGGGGCGGGTGATGCCCTTTGCGCAGGGCGGTGTGGTGAGCGGGCCGGTGAGCTTTCCGATGCGCGGTGGGCGTGGGCTGATGGGGGAGGCAGGGCCCGAGGCCATATTGCCGCTGTCACGCGGGGCGGATGGCAAGCTGGGTGTGCGTGACACAGGGGGCGGTGGTGGGCCGGTGCAGGTGGTGATGAATATCTCCACGCCGGATGTGGCGGGATTTCAGCGCTCTCAGGGGCAGGTCGCCACGCAGATGAGCCGGGCGTTGAGTCGGGCGCAGCGCAACAGATGATCAGGACAGCGGACACAGGAGGCGGCCAATGGCGTTTCATGAAGTGAGATTTCCAACAAACCTGAGCTTTGGCGCTCTTGGCGGGCCGCAACGGCGCACAGAGGTGGTGACGCTGGTGAATGGCTTTGAAGAGCGCAACACGCCTTGGGCTCATGCGCGGCGACGCTATGATGCCGGGCTGGGGTTGCGGTCGTTGGACGATATTGCCGATGTGATTGCGTTCTTTGAGGCGCGTCAGGGCCAGCTGCATGGCTTTCGCTGGAAAGACTGGGCAGATTATCGCTCTGCACGGCCATCTGAGGCGGTCCATCATGCGGATCAGGTGATTGGCACAGGCGATGGTGTAGCGACGCGATTTTCCTTGGTGAAAACCTATGCCTCCGGCACGCAGAGCTATCAGCGGCCAATCCGCAAACCGGTGGCACAGACGGTTCTGGTGGCTCTGTCTGGTGGTGTGTTGCAGGAGGGCGTGGATTACGACGTGGACACGACTTTGGGCGAGGTGATTTTCCCGCAAGCGCCAGAGGTTGGTGTGGAGGTGACTGCTGGCTTTGAATTTGACGTGCCTGTGCGGTTTGACACGGACCAGATCCAGACCAGCATGGCAGGCTTTAAGGCGGGCGAGGTGCCTAATGTGCCGGTGGTGGAGGTGCGTGTGTGATGGCGGTTCAGCAGGCACTTCTCCAACATTTGCAAAGTGGCGCCACAACGGTTGCGCGCGCCTGGGGGCTTGAGCGCCGGGATGGGCAGCGCTTGGGGTTCACCGATCATGACACAGACCTGAGTTTTGAGGGCTATGTGTTCAAAGCGGCCACGGGGCTGAGTGCGAGCGCGCTTGAGCAAGGCACAGGGCTTTCGGTGGATAATGCGGAGGCGATTGGGCTGTTGTCTGATGCTGCCGTGTGCGAGGAGGATATTGCGGCAGGGCGGCTGGATGGGGCGCAGATCACTTCCTGGATGGTGAACTGGCAAAACCCGGCGGCCCGCAGCGTGGTGTTTCGCGGCACCATTGGGGAAATACGGCGGCAGAATGGGGCCTTTGTGGCGGAGCTGCGGGGGCTGGCGGAACAGCTCAATGTGCCACAAGGGCGCGTGTATCAAAGGCCGTGTACGGCGGTTTTGGGGGATGGGCGCTGTCGCTTTGATCTGAACACAGCCGGGTTCGTGATTGAGCGGGCCGCAGAGCAGGTGGAGGCGCAGCGTGTCTTTGTCTTTCCGGGCGGCGCGGCGTGGCATGGCTTTGACAACGGCTGGTTCACACGAGGTACACTGCGGGTGCAAAGCGGGACGGCAGCAGGATTGCTGGGCAGTATCAAGAGGGATTGGTCTGAAGCGGACGGCACGCGCTGTCTGGAAATATGGGATGCGTTGGGCGCACCGGTGGCAGCGGGCGATATGCTCCGTATTGAGGCTGGATGTGATAAGCGTTTCTTAACTTGTCAGGGCAAGTTTTTGAATACGCTTAACTTTCAGGGATTTCCTGACATTCCAGGAGAGGATTGGATTGCCCGTTATCCAACGCGCAAAGGCGGCAATACCGGGGGCAGTTTGCGATGAGTGACGCGATTGGCATGAGGGCGGCGCAGATCGCGCGGCGTTGGATTGGCACGCCCTATCGGCATCAGGCCAGTCGTTTGGGTGCAGGCACAGATTGTCTGGGATTGATCCGGGGCGTGTGGCGCGCACTTTACGGGGCGGAGCCAAGTGCTGTGCCGCCCTATACGCGCGATTGGTCGGAGGCCGCGCTGCAGGAACGGCTTTGGCAGGCGGCGCAACGGCATTTGGTGAGCAAGGCACTGGCGGATGCGGCGGTGGGCGATGTGGTGTTGTTTCGCATGAAATCCGCGGCGGTTGCCAAACATTTGGGGATTTGTGGCGCGGTTGGTGACGCACCAACGGTCATTCACGCCTATGGCGGCCATGCGGTTCTGGAAAGCCCGTTGAGCCGCCCGTGGCAGCGGCGGATCGTAGCGCGCTTTGCTTTTCCAGACAAACTCTTGCCGACAGAGGAGGCAGCTCTATGGCAACATTGATTTTGGCAGCAGCGGGGGCCGCGATTGGCGGATCGGTTGGGGGCGGGTTGGTTGGCGTGTCGGCGGCAGCCATCGGTCAGCTGGCGGGGGCCACGTTGGGCCGGGTGATTGATCAGGCGGTGATGGGCAACGGCGCGGATGTTGTGGAGACCGGAAAGCTTGATCGGTTTCGTATCACTGGTTCTGCGGAAGGTGCGGCGCAGGCGCGGGTGTTTGGACGGGTGCGGGTGGCGGGCCAGGTGATCTGGGCGACCCGGTTTCAGGAGCAGGTGAGCGAAAGTGGCGGCGGTAAAGGCCGCCCTGCGCAGCCCAAGACCCGCAGCTATAGCTATTCTGTCTCGCTGGCGATTGCGCTTTGCGAGGGGGAGATCACACGCGTGGGGCGGATCTGGGCCGATGGCATCGAAATATCTGGCGAAGAGATCACCATGCGGGTCTACACTGGCGGCCACGATCAGATGCCGGATCCTAAGATGGAAGCGGTGGAGGGCGCAGGCGCTGTGCCAGCCTATCGCGGCACAGCTTATGTGGTGATTGAGGATCTGGAGTTGGCCCCCTTTGGCAACCGGGTGCCGCAGTTCAGTTTTGAGGTGATCCGTGCCACTCCGGAGGGGCAGATGGAGCGGACCTCTGACTATGGACAGACGGTGCGCGCAGCGGCGCTGATGCCGGGAACTGGGGAATATGCGCTGGCGACGACGCCTGTCTATTGTGAAGTCGATCAGGGGGAGATGCGCGTCGCCAATGAAAACACGCCTGCGGGTGTGACCGACTTCAGCGCATCCATGCAGGCATTGGAAGAAGAGTTGCCAAATTGCGCGGCGACTTCGCTGGTGGTGAGTTGGTTTGGCAATGATCTGCGCGCGGGGATGTGTCAGCTGCGCCCGATGGTGGAGAGCACCACAGTGGATGGGCGTGATATGCCGTGGCAGGTGAGTGGCCTAAGCCGCACGCAGGCGCAGTTGGTGCCCTTTCAAGAGGAGCGTCCGGTATATGGGGGCACGCCGACGGATGTGTCCGTTGTGCAAGCGCTGCGGGATTTGAGGGCGCGGGGCAAGGCGGTGACGTTTTATCCGTTTATTCTGATGCAGCAGGTGGCCGAGAATGGATTGCCCGATCCTTGGAGTGATGCGCCTGATCAGCCGGTGCTGCCCTGGCGGGGACGGATCACGCTCTCGATTGCTCCGGGTCGAGAGGGGACGCCGGATGGTTCAGCGCAGGCCGACGATGAGGTGGCGGCGTTTTTTGGCACGGCGCAGGCTGCAGATTTTGAGATCGGCAACGGCGAGGTGCATTACACCGGGCCACAGGAATGGTCCTATCGGCGGTTTATCCTACATTATGCCGCGCTGTGTATGGCGTCTGGCGGGGTGGAGGCTTTTTGCATCGGCTCCGAAATGCGCAGTCTGACCCAGATACGCGGCGCGGATGGTTTTGCGGCGGTGGCCCAGCTTAAGGCGCTTGCGGCGGAGGTGCGCAATCTCATGGGGCCAGAGGTCAAGATTGGCTATGCGGCGGATTGGTCCGAGTATTTTGGCTATCATCCGCAGGATGGATCAGGAGATGTCTATTTCCATCTTGATCCGCTCTGGGCTTGTGATGACATCGATTTCATCGGAATTGACAACTACATGCCGCTGTCTGACTGGCGCGATGGGGCGGACCATCTTGATGCGCAATACTGGCCGGATGGGCGCGCGCAGGGCTATCTTCAGAGCAATGTAGCGGGCGGAGAGGGCTATGAGTGGTATTATGCCAGCGCTGCCGACAGGGCGGCGCAGACGAGGACCCCGATCACTGATGGCGCCTTTGGAGAAGCTTGGGTGTTTCGCTACAAAGACATTGCGAACTGGTGGGCGCGGCCCCATCATGAGCGCATTGGCGGAGCACGTCAGTCTGAAGCCACCAGCTGGGTGCCCAAATCCAAGCCGATCTGGTTCACCGAGATTGGCTGTGCAGCGATCGACAAAGGCGGCAATCAGCCCAATAAGTTTCTGGATGAAAAATCATCGGAATCTGCAATGCCGCATTTTTCCAATGGGTTGCGCGATGATGTCATGCAGCAGGCCTATTATGAGGCGATGTATCAGTTTTGGTCCGTCCCAGAAAACAATCCGCAGTCAGATCTCTATGACGGACGGATGATTGATACCGGGCGCATGTTTGCCTGGGCCTGGGATGCGCGCCCTTTTCCGGCCTTTCCCAATGCCCGCGATCTTTGGAGTGATGGTGGCAATTATGCGCGGGGGCACTGGATCAATGGGCGGGTCAGCAACCGCAGTCTGGCCTCGGTTGTGTCCGAGATTTGCCGTGCCGCTGGTGTGCTGTCTTATGATGTCTCCGGGCTTTATGGTGTGGTGCGTGGCTATGTTCAGGCGGATGTCTCTGACGGTCGTGCGGCGTTGCAGCCTTTGATGCTGCGGCATGGGTTTGACGCTGTGGAGCGAGATGGCACATTGAAATTTGTCATGCGCGCTGGGCAAGCGGCTGTCCCGCTAGACAGTTCCCAATTGGCAGTCTCAGAGGACTTAAATGGCGATCTGGAGCGACATCGCGCGCCGGAGGCCGAAGTGGCCGGGCGTGTGCGCCTGAATTTTTCACTGGCAGAGCGCGATTTTGAGGCCGCCGCAGAAGAAGCAATTTTGCCGGGAGAGCGGACAGAGGCCGTGGCACAGAGCGACAGCGCCGAAGTTTTGACAGGGGTGGAGGGGCGGCAGACCGCCGAGCGCTGGCTTGCCGAAGCACGTGTGGCGCGCGATCGGATCAAATTTGCTCTGCCGCCAAGTCGCCTTGATATCGGGGCTGGCGAGGTGATTTCCATTGCCGCAGATCAGGCGGGAGAGGACATTGATGCCACATATCGATTGGATCGGGTGACACAGCAAGCTGTGCATCTTCTCGAAGGTGGGCGTGTGGAGGCGGCGATCTATGCGCCGTCGCATTTGACGGAGGACGTTCCGCGCGGCAGTGGCTTTGTCCCCGCCGTGCCTGTGCAAAGTCTGTTTCTGGATCTGCCTCTGTTGCGGGGGGATGAAGCGCCCCATGCGCCCCATATTGCGGTAACGGCGCGACCCTGGCCCGGCAGTGTGGCGATTTATGACAGTGACATGGACGATGGCTATCAGTTGAACCAGCTGCTGGAAGCGCCTGCGCATGTGGGCATCACCCAAACGCCGCTTATGCGGGGGGCTGTAGGACGGTGGGACCGCGGCGCGCCACTGACAGTGCGCATGCTGAACGGAGAATTGCACAGCGTCTCACAGGCGGAGGTCTTCAACGGGAAGAATCTGCTTTTTATTGGCGATGGCACGCCGGATCGATGGGAGGCGATGCAGTTTCGTCAGGCAGATTTGATTGGGACCAACCACTATCAGCTTTCGGATCGGCTGCGTGGCCAGTTGGGCACGGCCCCCCTGATGCCCGATGTCTGGCCTGCGGGCAGTTGGGTGGTGGCGTGGACCAGTGCTTTGGCGCAGATGCCCCTCTCGCCTTTGCACCGAGGGACGCGGCGACATTATCGCATCGGCCCGGCGGATAAAGGATATGATGCGCCGTCTTATACACACCACGAACAGACCTTTGTGGGTGTGGGGCTGCGGCCCTTTGCACCTGTGCATCTGCGCTTTGAGCGGTTGGATGGAGGGGATCTGCGGTTTCATTGGATGCGCCAAACCCGAGTTGGAGGCGACAGTTGGGAGGGGTTTGATGTGCCGCTGGGCGAAGAGCGGGAGGCCTATCTGATCCGGCTGCGTCGGGGCGCGCAAATCGTGCGTGAGCTACAGGTGGACATGGCGCAATGGCTGTATCCGTTGTCCCAACAACAGGCAGATGGCGGAAACGACAATCTGACTGTTGAGGTTGCGCAGATCTCTGCGGTGTTTGGCGCAGGTTTGACCGCGACGTTGGATCTGTAGCCGGACATGCAACGCGCTCACTTTTTTGTGTTCCATTTCCATTGGTTTTGGGTGTGTTCACAGGTTTGAATTTGCGACCCTCTGATTACTTAGTGTAATATGGGCGCCTTAGAGAGGGATTTTCCATGGCCAAGACACAGACCAATGTGACCGAGCTGGACCCAGTTTGGCGTCAAATCACCCGCGAGGCGGAGGAAGCGGTTCAGGAAGAGCCGTTGATGGGGGGATTGGTGCACGCCTGTGTGTTGCATCACCGTTCTATTGAGCGCGCTTTGAGCTATCGCTTTGCCGCTAAGCTCTCCTCCAATGAAATGTCCATGGTGATCCTGCGGGAGATTGCCGATGAGGCCTATGCGGCCGCGCCAGAGATTTCAGAGGCCGCGCGTGCGGATTTGATGGCGATCTATGAACGTGATCCGGCTTGTCACCGTCTCTTGCAGCCGATCTTGTATTTCAAAGGGTTTCAGGCGGTTCAGGCCTATCGGATTGGCCATTGGCTGTGGCAGCAGGGGCGCACAGATCTGGCCTATTTCATCCAGATGCGCACCAGTGAGATCTTTGGCATCGACATTCACCCCGCTGCCACGATCGGCAAAGGCATCATGATTGATCACGCCCATTCCATTGTGATTGGCGAGACAGCCGTGGTGGGTGACAATGTGTCGATGTTACACTCCGTGACCCTTGGCGGGACTGGCAAGGAAGAAGAAGATCGTCATCCAAAGATTGGCGATGGCGTGTTGATTGGGGCCGGGGCCAAGGTGCTGGGCAATATCAAAGTGGGCCATTGCAGCCGCGTTGCGGCGGGATCCGTGGTGCTTCAGGAGGTGCCGCCCTGCACAACTGTGGCAGGTGTGCCTGCGAAGGTGGTTGGAGAAGCGGGCTGTGATCAGCCATCGGTGAGCATGGTGCAGGAGCTGCCTGAGAGCGATCAGGGCTGAGGCCAACAACCAAAACCAAAGTCGAAAACAAGAAAAAGGACCGGAGTTCCGGTCCTTTTTGTATTTTGGGGGCTATTGCGCGACTTATGCGAGCATTGCCATCGGGTTTTCCAGATTGTCGACAATGGCTTGCAGAAGCTGCGCGCCAAGTGCGCCGTCGATCACCCGGTGATCCACGGAGAGGGTCACAGACATCACCGTGGCTACCTCCAAATCGCCGGAGGCCGTGACCACAGGCTTTTTGGTGCCCGCGCCGACCGCCAGAATGGCCCCATGGGGCGGATTGATCACCGCGTCGAAGTTATCAATGCCAAACATGCCGAGATTGGAGATGGCGAAACTGCCCCCTTGATACTCATGCGGCGCAAGTTTGCGGTCGCGTGCACGGGTGGCAAGGTCCTTCATTTCAGCAGACAAAGCGGAGAGCGATTTCATCTCCGCATCTTTGAGCACTGGGGTGAAAAGACCGCCTTCGATGGCCACGGCCACTGCAACGTCGGAGGGTGCCAGCTTGAGGATGCGGTCATTTGCCCAGACAGCATTGGCATCTGGCACCTCTTGCAACGCAAGCGCGCAGGCCTTGATGATGAAATCATTGACCGAAAGTTTGGCACCGCGTTTTTCCAATTGCGCGTTGAGTTGGCTGCGGAAGGCCAGAAGGGCATCCAGCTTGATGTCACGCCGCAGATAGAAATGCGGAATGGATTGTTTGGCTTCAGTCAGACGTGCCGCGATGGTTTTGCGCATGCCATCCAGAGCGACCTCTTCAAAGTCGCGGTCTGCATACATGCGTAGAATGGCGTTAGCCTCAGGCCCACTGGCCATTGGGGCGGATTTTGCAGCGGCTGTCGGTGCGGCAGGTGCTTTGGGCGCAGCGGGGGCCGCGCTTGCACCCTCCACGTCAGCTTTCACGATGCGTCCGCGCGGGCCGGACCCTGTGAGCGTTGCCAGATCAATGCCTTTGTCAGCAGCTATTCTGCGCGCCAGAGGCGAGGCAAAGAGACGTGTGCCATCGTTGCTGACGGGGGCAGATGGCGCAGGTGCCGTGACAGCGGAGCGCTCATTCGCCTCTGAAGTTGGGGCCGCCGACGGTGCAGGGGCCGCTGCGGGGGCGGAGCCAATGTCCTCTGCGCTTTCGCCATCTTCGAGCAGAATGGCAATCACTGCGTTAACCTGAACGCCTTCGGAACCTTCCGGGACGAGAATTTTTCCAATGACACCGTCTTCGACGGCTTCAAACTCCATGGTGGCTTTGTCGGTTTCAATCTCTGCGAGCAGATCTCCGGAGGAGACTTCGTCCCCTTCCTTGACCAGCCATTTAGCCAAAGTGCCTTCCTCCATCGTGGGGGAAAGCGCGGGCATGAGGATTTCTATGGGCATATTAGCTCTCTCCCTTGAGCTTGCAGTCTTCGGTTCCAAACCGAGCGCTATGAGTAAGAATGCCGGCGACTATGCCGTCTTCTAGACATAGGAAAACGGGACCGGCTGCCAGTCCCATGTCACCTTTTTCGAAATAATGAATATCTAGGTCTTTGAGACGATCAACCGCATTTCTTTTGGAATGCCCCAACCAATGGGGCTCGGCCATTGATTTCAAAACATCACTTTCTTTGCGCAAGGTATCTTGTTCAGCAAGCGCGTAAGTTAGCGATATGCCATGGTCCAAAATTTTGTGGCCTGTATTTAGCAGCGCGTAGCAACCGATCGCTGCTCCACCAAATAGGATCCCAAATATAAAGCTGCGCCAATGTATCATCAGCGATAGGTCACTTGTTTCACCGCCGCGATGACCTCATCCGTGGTCACCAGCGCAAGCTTTTCAAGGTTGGCAGCATAGGGCATGGGCACGTCTTTGCCGGCACAGTTGATCACCGGGGCGTCCAGATAATCAAAGGCGCGTTCCATGATGGTGGCCGACAAATGGTTGCCAATCGAGCCAACCGGGAAGCCTTCCTCCACGGTGACGCAGCGATTGGTTTTCATGACAGAGGCAATCACCGTGTCATAGTCAATCGGGCGCAGGGTGCGCAGATCAATGACTTCGGCGGAAATGCCATCCTCGGCAAGCTTCTCTGCGGCTTCGAGCGCATATTGCATGCCGATGCCAAAGCTGACGAGAGTCACATCTGTGCCTTCGCGCCAGATCCGGGCTTTGCCGAATGGGATGGTGAAGTCATCAAGTGCCGGAACTTCAAAGCTGCGCCCGTACATGATTTCGTTTTCGAGGAAAATCACCGGGTTTGGATCGCGAATGGCTGATTTTAAAAGCCCTTTGGCATCAGAGGCCGAATAGGGCATGGCCACCTTCAAGCCCGGAATTTGCGCGTACCATGCGGCGTAATCCTGACTGTGCTGCGCACCTACGCGAGCGGCGGCGCCATTGGGGCCACGGAACACCATTGGGGCGCCCATCTGGCCACCGGACATATAGAGGGTTTTGGCCGCTGAGTTGATGATCTGGTCAATCGCCTGCATGGCGAAGTTGAAAGTCATGAACTCCACAATGGGCTTCAGCCCGCCAAAGCTCGCGCCCACGGCGATACCGGCAAAACCGTGTTCTGTGATGGGCGTGTCGATCACCCGTTTGCTGCCAAATTCATCCAGCAGGCCCTGGCTGACTTTGTAAGCGCCCTGATATTCTGCGACTTCTTCTCCCATGAGGTAAACATCTGGGTCCGCACGCATTTCCTCGGCCATGGCGTCACGCAGAGCTTCACGCACGGTCTGTGTCTTCATTGGCGTGCCTTCGGGCCAATCGGGGCTGAGATCAGGTGTGGGAGCCTTTGGCGCAGCGGCTGTGGCTGGCGCGGCACTTGCGGTGTCTGAGGCTTCTGCTGCTGGCGCGCTAGTCTCAGCAGGGTCCGCGCTGGCGTCCACTGCGCTGACATCTTCGCCGTCTTCCGCAAGGATGGCGATGGCGGTATTGACCGCGACACCTTCGCTGCCTTCTGCCACCAGAATTTTTCCGATGACGCCTTCATCCACGGCCTCAAATTCCATTGTGGCTTTGTCGGTTTCGATTTCGGCAATGATATCGCCAGATTGTACGGTGTCGCCTTCTTTGACCAGCCATTTGGCCAAAGTGCCCTCTTCCATGGTGGGCGACAGGGCAGGCATGAGAATTTTCGTAGCCATGATTTCTATCCTCTCGTCCGGGGTTTAGGCGTAAATATCTGTCCAGAGCTCCGCCTCGTCGGGCAGGGGGCTCTCTTTGGCAAAATCAGCGGAGGCGTTGACGACGGCTTTGATCTCTTTGTCGATCGCCTTCAGATCCTCCTCGCTGGCATGTTTGCCTGTGAGCAGCATTTGACGCACGTTTTCAATAGGATCACGCTCCTCACGCATCTTCTGCACTTCTTCGCGGGTGCGGTATTTGGCAGGGTCCGACATGGAGTGTCCGCGATAACGGTAGGTTTTCACTTCGAGAATATAGGGGCCTTTGCCCGCGCGGCAGTGTTTGACAGCACGTTCGCCGGCGTCCTTGACGGCTAGCACATCCATGCCATCAACCATCTCACCGGGGATGCCAAAGGCTTCGCCGCGTTTGTAGATATCCTGTGAGGAGGTGGAGCGTGCCTGAGCGGTGCCCATCGCGTATTGGTTGTTTTCGATCACGAAGATCACCGGCAGGTCCCAGAGGGCGGCCATGTTGAAAGTTTCATAGACCTGTCCCTGATTGGCGGCACCATCGCCAAAGTAGGTGAAGGTCACGCGGCCGTTGTCTTTGTATTTGTCGGCAAAGGCGAGACCTGCGCCCAAGGGCACCTGTGCGCCGACGATGCCATGGCCGCCATAGAAGTGTTTTTCCTTGGAGAACATATGCATGGAGCCGCCTTTGCCTTTGGAGTAGCCGCCCTCACGTCCAGTGAGTTCCGCCATCACGCCATTGGCATCCATACCGCAAGC
This sequence comes from Shimia sp. R11_0, assembly GCF_017744035.1. Classification (NCBI taxonomy): domain Bacteria; kingdom Pseudomonadati; phylum Pseudomonadota; class Alphaproteobacteria; order Rhodobacterales; family Roseobacteraceae; genus Shimia; species Shimia sp. R11_0. The sequence goes on from NZ_JAGHQY010000002.1 coordinate 11,196, forward strand.
CAGCATATGGCCGTGATCGCGGTAGGAGGTGATGCGCTTATCGCCTTCTTCTGTGGCGGCTTCAAGCCCGACCACAACGGCTTCCTGACCGATATAGAGGTGGCAGAACCCGCCGATCAGCCCCATGCCATAGAGTTGGCCGGCTTTCTCTTCAAAGCGCCGGATCAGCAACATATCCTTGTAGTATTGCGTGAGTTCTTCGCCGGAAACATTCGGCTTTTTTGCAGCGCGCTTGGCCGCCATGACAGTCCCTCCCGAAAGGCTGGATGGTTTAATGTTAAACCATAGTTTCAGGGATGGTATCGGATTGCCTCTTGGCTGGCGAGAGGAAAAAATGGTGTTTTGTCAGGGTATTGAAAGATCAGCGAATGACAACTTCGTCAGCACGGATCATGCCGAGGACATCGCGCACCTGCTGGTCGAGCAGATCAAGATCGAGATAGCTGTCAGACAGGCGGCGTGTGAGGTTCTCCATATGGGCGACCTCTGCCTGCGCCAAAGCGAGTTCAGCTTCCAGTTGCTGCTTTTCAGCGAGAATTTCTACACGACGAAACAGACCATAATCCCCCTGCACAGCGGCAAAGGTGAAATAGATGGCAAGCGCAAAGGCCAGTCCAAAAAAAGCTACAGCACCTAGAGCTGGGCGGGGGGAGTTGCTCGTCATATTTGCCTCATGTCGCGCCTTTTCGGCGTCTGTCTTCTTTATACCTTAGGTGATTCGCTGTGTGAATCCCTTAACGCAATGTTTTTTTATATTTTTTAAAAAATGCGGCGTTTTGGAGAGGGGCGTTAACCTTCGACTCTAGGGGACAATGAGATGCGGTAATGCGGCGGTAACCCGTTGGTTTTGCGGAGGTGCCACTTCCCCATGTCAGGCACGCGCAACCCGTCACGGCAACGCGCGGGACATTCATATGAGCTGAATGGGTTTTGAGACAGCGCTGGCATCTGCTCAAGGGAGGTTGAGGCGTGATATTGCAGCATGCTGGTGGAAAGTTGATTGGACAGGGCCCGCTGCCCTCTTTAGCAAAGTTACACTTTCACGACCTGAATGATGATGATGCCACGCCGAAAAACTTTCCCGATTTTGACCGTTTTCTGTGCCGCACTGGCGGTGTTTGCAACCACGGTCTCCGCTGGGGCGAAAGAAAAGGGGCGGGTGGATGTGCTTGTCCTTGGGGACAGCCAGATCTCTTTCAGCGCGGGGCCACCGTATCTGGAGTTTTTTGAAAACCTGACCGCACATTGCGCGCCCAAGGGCCGGGCGAAGGCGGCGGTTGAAAAGCTCGGTGCGCGTAGGACGGCGGCGATTGGGGTGCGGTCCACATCTGTTCATTCATGGGTGGCCCGCAAAGGGGGGCGCAAAGATACGATTTGCGCTGTGGATAAGAAATATGGGGTGAATGCAGGGGCGTTTGGCATCGCGGGAAATCCCAAACGGGCTTTTGTGCAGATTGGCAAGGGACCGGATTATCAGTTTTGTGAGGCAAATCGCTCCCCGTTAGAGAGCGCCTTGCGCGCAGGGTATTATGACCCTGATCTCATGGTGATGGCGGTTCTGGGCAATGGCGCGGATCGCTGGGCGAACAGCCGGGAGGCAGCGCGAGAAGATGCCCGTGCGTTGATGAAACAGGTGCCCAAAGGGGTTGGCTGTATCTTTCTCTCCACCGCGCCTGTCTTCTCTAAAAAGACCAATGATCTGCGCGCGCGGGCGCAGGAGAATTTTCAGGCCGCATTTCCGAAGAACGGGCGCTGTGTCTATGTTGCAGGATTTTCGGAGGAAACGCGGGCGGTGATCGAAGGCAAGGCCAAGTATTTTCGACGTCGCGCTGATGGCAGTGTGAAGGATCCGCTGCATCCGAATGCCGCCGCGATGCGGCTGTTTCTGGATCTTAACACGCCTGAAATATGCGATGCGGTACGCGATGTGCTGAACTGACCGAGACGCGGGCGGGGGCCAGCGCATGTCACGTGGGGAGGCAAGACATGAGGAAGTTGAAACGTGTTGTGTTGGGTGTTGTTTTAGGAATCTGGGCTTTGGGCGCAGCAGCTGGAGATACAAAGGTGGCGGGGTTTGACTCCCCGGAGATTGTGATTTTGGGGGACAGTCAAATTCCCTTTGGCTCTGGCCCTGCGTTTCTGGAGTTTTTCACCGATCTCAAAAGCCATTGTGCGCCCAATCAGGAGCAGGAGACCTATCTGGAGCGGTTGGGGGCAAAGCGGGTGGCGGTGATTGGAGTGCGGTCAACCTCCATTCATTCCTGGACCGCGCGATCCGGCAAGGCCAAGGAGGCGGTCTGCAAGGTGGATCCCAAGTGGAAGGTGAACGCGGGCACCTATGGCTATGTGAACACCACGGGCAACAAATACGTGCAGATTGGCAGGGGCAAGGCCTATCAGTTTTGCGAGCCGGGCCAGTCACCCTTTGAGGCGATGTTTCGGGACGGGTATTATGCGCCAAAGCTGTTCTTGATGTCATTCCTTGGCAATTCCGCGCGGCGTTGGGCGGAAAGCAAAGAGCAAGCCAAAGCAGATGTGGAAGAGATGATGCGCCACATTCCTGAGGATGTGCCCTGTATCTTCATGACCACGGCCCCGGCCTATTCCAAGAAGATTGTCGATCTGCGTTTGAAGGCACAGGAGAACATCCAAGCGGCCTTTGAGGAAACGGGCAACCGATGTTCTTTTGTGCGCGGTGCCACAGAGGAAACAGTGGAAGCCTATCAGGGCAATATGGAGTTCTTTCGTCTGAATAAGAAAGGCCGCGTCAAAGATCCTTATCACCCCAATCAGGCGGCGGCTGAGAATTTCTTTGCGCTTGAGATGGGCAATATCTGTTCAGCGATCTTTGAGCAGATCAGCACGTTGCCGGAGCCGCAGACGCATTAGGGGCCTGCAAAAAGGGTTACCGTAAGGTGTATTTAAAAAAGGTGCGCAGGAACTGCGCACCCTACGGTGTTGTGTCAGGTGGATGGGGGGTTAGCCCGCGATGGAGGCCTGATAGATGCCTTCAATGCTGTCCGCGATGGTGGCGGCAAATTCATCATCGCTTTGCTGTGCAGAGAGACCTTCGGTCAGCGCACGGGAGAAGCTGGCGATCATGCCAGTGTTTTCTGCCAGTTTGGCGTTGGCCTCTTCGCGAGAGTAGCCGCCAGACAGCGCCACAACCTTCATCACGCGCGGGTGGTTCACCAGCGACTGATATTGGTTGGCTTTGTTTGGCAGAGACAGTTTTAGCATGACCTGCTGATCTTCTGGCAGGGCGTCGAGCTCTGCGGTGAGCTCGGCCAGCAGCAGGTCTTCTGCTTCGGCTTTGTCGGCGATGGTGATGGTCACCTCTGGCTCGATGATTGGCATCAGGCCATGGCCGATGATCTGTTTGCCCACTTCAAACTGCTGGGCGACAACCGCCTTGATACCGTCGGCATTGGCGGCGGAGATCACGGAGCGCATTTTGGTGCCAAACACGCCTTTGCCCACAGCGCGTTCACACAGCGCGTCAAGCTCTGGCATGGGCTTCATCACCTGACAGCCATTTTCCTCATCTGCGAGGCCTTTGTCGACTTTCAGGAAAGGCACCACGCCGCGCTGTTCCCAGAGGAAGGTCGGAGAAGGCTGGCCGTCGATGTCGCGGTCCATAGTCATTTCAAAGAGGATTGCGCCAACAACCTTGTCGCCGGTGAAGGCAGGCGCCTGTGCAATACGGGAGCGCATGCCGTGGATCAGGTCAAACATTTCCGCATCAGTGCTGTAGGCGGATTCTTCGACGCCATAGAGGCGCAGCGCTTTGGGAGTGGAGCCGCCGGATTGGTCCAGAGCGGCGATGAAGCCTTGGCCTGCGGTGATTTTTTCGGCTTGAGCGTGGTTTGACATATCTGTCCCCAGTCAAAATGGTTGTTAAAAAGGGTTTTTCCCGTTGGCGAAGCTCATAGAGGAGCCCGCCAGCGACTTCAATTGTGGTGGCGCTATCGCCGCATAAAATTCGGCCGCGATAGGGTTTTGCGCCACCACAGGACGCAGTTTTTGGCGATTATTGGCTCAGAGCCGCAACGCCGGGCAGTTCTTTGCCTTCCATCCATTCCAGGAAAGCGCCGCCTGCGGTGGAGATATAGCTGAAGTCTTCAGCCGCCCCGGAGGCATTGAGCGCGGCAACCGTGTCGCCACCGCCGGCCACAGAGACCAGCGCGCCGGATTTGGTGAGCGCGGCAGCCTGAAGGGCGGCGGCATCGGTGGCGGCATTGAAGGGTTCGATCTCAAACGCACCCATGGGGCCGTTCCAGATTAGGGTTTTGGAGGCTTCGAACACTTCCGCCACTTTGGCGACGGTGGCCGGGCCTGCATCAAGGATCATCGCATCTGCCGGACAAGCGTCAGAAGCAACGGTTTCATTGGCAGCATTGGCGGCAAATTCGCGCGCGACCACAACGTCGCTCGGCAGCACAATGTTGCAGCCCGCCGCTTTGGCCTTGGCGAGGATCTCGGACGCTGTGTCGGTCATGTCGTGTTCGGCCAGAGATTTGCCGACGTCGATGCCTTGAGCCGCCAGGAACGTGTTGGCCATGCCGCCACCGATCACCAGATGGTCGACCTTGGAGACGAGATTGCCCAGAAGTTCCAGCTTGGTTGAGACTTTTGCGCCACCAACAACGGCAGTCACCGGGCGCACCGGCTTGGCGAGGGCGCCTTCAAGTGCCGAAAGTTCCGCCTGCATCAAGCGACCGGCACAGGCGGGCAGGGCGTGGGCCAGACCGCAGGTGGAGCTGTGCGCGCGGTGCGCGGCGGAAAACGCATCGTTGCAGAAGACATCGCCAAGGGCGGCCATGGCGGCGGTCAGCTCGGCGTCGTTTTTGGTTTCGCCAGCGTGGTAACGGGTGTTTTCGAGCAGCAGCACCTGACCCTCGCCCATGGCCTCCACGGCGGCCTGCGCGGCGGGGCCAATACAATCGGCAGCGAAGAGCACGGAGGTGCCGAAGGCTGTTTCAAGTGCGGGCACAAGTTGCTGCAGGCTCATTTCCGGCACGCGCTCCCCTTTGGGGCGGCCAAAATGCGCCAGCAGGATCGGTTTACCACCTGCGGCAAGGATGTCTTTGACCGTCGGGACAATGCGGTCAATCCGTGTGGTGTCGGTGACCACACCGTCTGCTACGGGCACATTGATGTCGACGCGGGTCAGCACCCGTTTGCCGGTGAGGTCCATTTGATCGAGGGTTTTCCACGCCATGACCGAAATCTCCAAAGAAAATATGTTGCCGTCTTCCTAGCGCACTGGTGGGCTGGGTCAACGCTCTCTTGGCATTCGCGGCTCAGATGATTAACTAGCGCTCAAGATTTCACATGAGGAGTGCCACTATGGCCGAGTATAAAGATCCCGAGAACACCATCCTGTTGGAACTGAAAGACGGCACTGTTGTGATTGAACTGCTGCCAGATGTCGCCCCGGGCCATTGTGAGCGCATGAAAGAGCTGGCGCGGTCTGGTCAGTATGACAACGTTGCGTTCCACCGCGTGATCGATGGTTTCATGGCGCAGACCGGTGATGTGGCCAACGGCAACATGGAAAAAGACTTCAACATCCGTATGGCGGGTACGGGTGGCTCTGACCTGCCAAACCTGAAGGCGGAATTCTCCAAGCTGCCGCATGACCGCGGCACCATCGGCGCCGCGCGCAGCCAGATGCCGGATTCGGCCAACAGCCAGTTCTTCATCAACTTCAAGGACAACCACTTCCTGAACGGTCAGTACACCGTTTATGGCCGTGTGACCTCCGGCATGGAGCATGTGGACGCAATCGTGCGCGGTGAGCCGCCGATGTATCCTGATCGCATGGTGAGCGTGAAAGTGGCTGCTGATGTTGAAGCTTAAGCTCGCAGCCGCCTTTGCCGTGCTGGCCAGCCCTGTGCTGGCCACCGGTATTGAGATCGAGGTTGAAGGCGAGGGCGCCAATGGCACCATCAAGATCGACCTCTATGAGGATGTGGCACCGCAGCATGCCGCGCGCATTGCCGCGCTGGCCGCAGAAGGCGCCTATGACGGGGTGGTGTTCCACCGCGTGATCGATGGATTTATGGCACAGACCGGCGATGTCCAGTTTGGCAAGATTGGCGGCGATATGCGCATGGCGGGTCGTGGTGGTTCGGATCAACCGGATTTGCCTGCGGAAATCTCTGAGCGCAGCTTTGAGCGGGGCGTTGTCGGCATGGCACGCGGTCCCGATCTGGATAGCGCCAACAGTCAGTTTTTCATCATGTTTGATGCGGGCGCCTTCCTGAACGGTCAGTACACCATTGTGGGGGAAGTGACCGAGGGCATGGATGTGGTCGATCAGATCAAGCTGGGCAAAGGGCGTAATGGGGCCGTGATCGGCCAGCCTGATGTTATGAAGACTGTCACGGCGACTGAGTGATCGGCGCGGCGCAACCTGGAATTTTGCCTATAGAACACCCCATCGCAGAGCAGTCTGCGGTGGGTTTTTTTATGGTGGGGCATCACGCCGCAGGCGCGTGGGAATAAGTGGTTTTTTGATGAAGCTGATCTTTATTTGTCTGGTTATTGCTCTGATAAATATGGAAAATATATTGATATTACTGGTGTGTGACTAAATCCGATAAAAGTTGTCTGTAACATATTTTCCAGAGTGATCTTTTGCGTTAGAGAGCGCTCCTCGGGTGCGAGTTGCCCGTAAAGAACGTGACAGACAACAGAGTAAGTTGATGGGACAAAAAGCCATACTGGATGTTGATGCTGCAACCGTTGTGGAACTGCAAAAGGTTCAGATGCAGGCGTTAGAAAAGGCCACGGGTGCAGGGTATTGGTGCTTGAATGTTCGGAGTGGGGATCTTTGGTGGAGCGACAAGACCAAACAGATTCATGGGGTCAATAGCAACTTCCGCCCAGACCTAGAGGCGGCGCTTAATTTTTACGTACAGGAACATCGTACGGCGGTTGGTGCGGCCGTCGAGACGGCGATGTCAGAAGGGGCAGGGTGGAGCCATGAGTTTCAGATTCTGACCGCTGACAACGAGCGGATCTGGGTGCATGCGGTTGGGGAGCCGGTGTTTTCAGAAAGCGAAGTTATCGCGCTTGCTGGCTCGTTTCGAGATATCTCGCAGAGTAAAACCACTGATGACACGTCTCAGAAGCTTCAGGCACAAAAGGATGAAGCGGTTTTTGAGTTGACCCATGTGACTAACGCACTCAGTGAGGCTGCGATTGTGACCACAGCTGGGCTTGATGGGAAAATTACCAGCGTCAATCAGAAGCTGCTTGATATTTCTGGGTATCGCGAAGAAGAGCTCATTGGAGCCAATCACAATATCCTCAATTCTGGGCAGCACAGTCGTGAGTTCTTTGGCGATCTCTGGTCGACGATCTGCGAAGGAAAAGTCTGGCGCGGCGAAATCTGTAACCGACGCAAGAATGGTCGCCTTTATTGGGTCGACACGTTGATTTACCCGGTGCTCAATGACGAGGGAAAAGTTGAGAAGTTTCTATCAATCCGCTTTGATGTGACCGAACGGGTAGAAGCGTCAAAACTTGTCTCCAATTTCTTCGAAATGTCGATGGCGCCCCATTGTATTTTCGACCGCAAAGGGCGCATTCAACAGGCCAATGACGCTTGCTGTGCGCTGGTACAAGGGCGCGAGGCGGATTTGGTTGGCAAGTCCATTCAGGATTTTGTGGTTGAAGAAGATATGCCCAATCTTGGTGCCTTCTGGCAGCCTAGAGATGAGGCGCACATGGGGCGCACGGTGCGGCTGCGGCTCAGTGATGCGCAGGGTAACGTGAGGCACACAGACTGGCAGGCGCGTGTTTTTGGCTCGTTGGTATTTGCATCCGGGCATGACATCACAGCTGAGATTGAGCGCCGAGACGCTTTGGCTGCTGCGAAGCGGACCGCTGAAGAGGCCAGCCTGTCCAAATCGACCTTTCTTGCCAATATCAGCCATGAAATCAGAACGCCTCTGAATGCGATTGTCGGCGTCGCAGATGCTTTGAGAGATCGTGAGGACCTGTCTGAAGAGTATCGCGGTTTGGTGCAGATGATCTTTGAGAGCGGTCGGCTGCTTGAGCGGCAGATGTCTGATATTCTGGACTTCTCAAAAGTTGAGGCGGGCAAGGTTGAGCTGTTGTGTCAGCCGTTTTCCCCTGCGCTCATGTTGCAGCGGGCTCTGGCACCGCATGTGCAGACGGCGCAGCAGAAAGGAGTGGCGTTTGACATTGAGGTGGCTCCCGCCGCCGAAGACCTAGTCATGGGTGACGATATGCGCGTGCGTCAGATTGTGTCTAATCTGGCGTCCAACGCGGTGAAATTCACCTCAAACGGTCATATCAAGACATGTCTGTCCTGTGTGTGTAACGGGGATGTTGTGGCTCTGAATATAGAGGTGTGTGACACTGGCGTGGGCTTCCCTGAGTATACTAAGACCGACAAGTTTGACAGGTTTGACCAGAAGGGTGGCAGCGGGCAGGGCGAGGTGACAGGCACTGGTCTGGGTCTGGCCATCAGTTCGTCATTGGCCCGACAGATGGGCGGACGCCTGTCCGTTGAGTCCCATCCAGGTGCGGGCAGCACTTTTGTGGTAGAGTTGGCATTGCGCAAAGCCCCTGTGCCACACACTTCGGCGCAAAAGTCGCCTGCTCATGCGGGTTTTGAAGGGTGTCTACAAGGCCGCCGGGTGCTGATTGCAGAGGATATCAAGGCAAATCAAAAGGTTGTAGCGCTATTACTGAAGCGGACGGGCTGTGAGATCGCCTTTGCGGGAAATGGTGTCGAAGCGCTGCAGTCCTATCGATCGTGGCGACCCGATGTTGTTCTGATGGATATGATGATGCCCGAGATGAACGGATTGGAAGCCACACGTGAAATCCGTATTTTGGAAGAACGGAAAGCTCTGCGCCATGTGCCGGTGATCATGCTGTCTGCCAATGCGATGCGAGATCATGTTAAACAAGCGCGGGATGCGGGATGTGATACACATATCTCCAAACCTGTGAACAAGAAGGCCCTGATCACGACGATCCTGTCTGCGCTGGATGCAGAGATGGTGGCCGCAGAATAGATCAATTGCAGGAATACTGCCTGTAGAAAGGGCCACCGATACGTGGCCCTTTTGATTTGTGGGCCCTATTGCAGTGTTAAGGTTGTGTGGGCACCGCTGTCTTCGCCGCCGCAATTGAATGAGAGTGACAATTTGGTGGCGTCATGCTGTGCGATAACAGGCAAACCGGTGCCCGCTGTGACCGGCATGGGCACCTCTGGCAGATAGGCCGTGCGCCCCCAATGACCATCAGACCTCAGATCATTGGAGACAAGGATGCCCGGCGATAGCTGCATTTGAAAGCTCACGACCACGGCATGCACTGTGCCCTCTGTGTCGCAGGTCAGGGTTTGCTCGGATCTTGCAGGGGCGATGTCTGGATTGGTGAAATCAAAGTAGAAGAGAGGCACGGCTGGCCCAAGCGGGAACAGCGGCAGCGCGGCGGCATCATTGGGTGTGATCTGTGCCATGCGAGAGAATTTGTGAAAGCTTGACAGATCAAACCCTTCAGCAGATTGCGGGCGCATGGTTTCTGTCAGCGCGTCGCTTTGCACAGGTTGCGCCATTAAAATTCCGCTTTCCGGTATGCAGCGCGCGCCGGGCTTGGCCAGATGTATCATTGCATGTTTGAGTGTGGCCAGTGCCCCTTCGCCCAGCAGGTTGCTGTCGACAATTTCGGAAAGCACAACATCGGCGCGTTCGGGCATGTCTTTGCCAATGATAATGTCATGTGACCACTTGGAAAGGATAGTGATTTTGTCAGACAGGTTGTTGTCCGCAATGACCTGTTGGGCGGCCTCAGCGATCATCGGCTGTTGTTCCACTGCATATACATGCCCCGCACCGGCGCGGGCGGCCAGCATCGCGGTCAGGCCGGCACCCGCGCCGATATCCAATACAATGTCACCCGGTTGCACTTTGGCGTTGATGGCCTCGGCGTAGGCGCGATTGCGTGCGGCATCTGCCATCATTGGAAAATGCCAACGTGGCACAAACATATGGTGCAACTGATTTAGCAGCAGCTGTGCTGCATGATGGTCGGGCGTCTTGGCGAGCGCTTCTGTTAGAAGGGTGGCGGCGGCAATACCACCGTCACTGAGAGCCGTGGTTTCCGCCTGCGCTACAAGCGCATCAGCATCTGCAGTGTTTGGAGCGGTCGCCGAGAGTGGGTGGTTTGTGCCGTAAAACAGCTCGGGTTGTCTTTCTAACAACTTGTCTTCCTTTTTAGGTAAATCCCGTTGACCTCTTTATTGAGGGCGCGCGTTTAAAGTTTGGTAAAAACACAGACACAGTCTTGCGGGTGCGTTTATGCAGGAAAGTGACGGTGAAAAATCATGTAAATAGGACTGGAGGCGCGCCCAAGGTCTGTTCGTCTTACGGACGAAAAGAAGTATTTTGATCGAAGCGGATGGCAGACTTTGAAGGGCTCTTTAAAAATGCAGTGTAAATGCATGTTTGTTGGGCGTTTTTGAAACTGCGAGGTGAGCCTCGGTCGCGAACTTGCTCCGGACCTTCCAAGGCTTTCGCGTTCTGCTTTGTCGGAGACAATGTGTGGTACATGTCGAGAGAATACAACTATAGGTATAAATACGTAGATTAGGTGTTCTCTGGGCGTCTTGGGCCGGTGAGGGTGATTTTTCTGTGACGATCTTGGCTTGATGGTCTGTGGCAACCTCCTCTCAGTTTCCGCATAAACCCGCGATATGGAACGGAAAACCATACCTTATTTAACTGTAATTCAATGTTTTGATCACAAATCATCGGTTTGAAGCCACTTGAGAGCTTCGAATTGGAAGGTGAAGACGATGAAGTTTCGTGATGTAAAGCTCGCATGGAAATTGCCGTTGGCGATTGCAGTGCCAGCTGTGGTTCTGGTGTCTCTTAGCAGCGCTCTACAACTTAAACAGGCAGCGAGTGCGATTGAGGAGGACCATAGATTCGCTTACGAGAGCTTCATACATGAGAAACGCGATATCGTAGAAGAATGGCTTCAGGACAGCCGTAAAAGCGTTGGGGCTCTTGCAGAAAGCTTTGGTGTGCGGGCTGCGGTGGCGGAGTTTACGGACGGCTGGAGCGCCTTGGGTGGCAGCGCAGAGAAGACACTGCGCGCGCAGTACATTACTGGCAACCCCCATGGCGCAGATGCGCGTTCGGCGTTGGTGGCCTCCAGCCAGCCATCAGAGTGGACAGAGGCCCATCAAAGACATCATGTGGGTCTGCGTTCGTACATCGAGGCGCAGCATTTTTACGATATGTTCCTCTTTGATACCGCAGGCAGTCTGATCTACTCCGTGCGCAAGGAAGATGACTTCGCACGTGACTTTAAAGCGGGCAAATATGCCGATAGTGGTCTGGGTGAAGTTTATCGGACCGCGCTGAACATGCCTGCGGGCGAGTTCGCTATGACGGATATCTCCACCTATGCGCCGAGTGCGGCGCCAGCGCTGTTTATGGCGGCGCCTGTGTTTGACGGCGCGAGCAAGCTTGGCGTGGTCGCGATTCAAGTGCCTATGGATGAGATTGAGCATCTGGTTGCAGAGTCTGAGCTTCTTGGAGAGACCGGGGAGGTTTATCTGGTCGATAACTTCGGGCGCGCTTTGACGGCATCACGCCATGACGGTGGTCATGATGCCTTGGAAACCCTGCCAGAGCTTGAGCAAATTCAGCTCGCCCTGAGTGGGAGTGAGGCTCATTTTGAACATACCACCGGATTGAATGGTCATGATGTTGTTGCGGAGACAGCAGATGTCACGATCCCCAATGGAGAACATTGGGGGATGGTGCTGGAAATTGATCGGGCTGAGGCCATGCAGTTCATCAACAAGTCGATCTTTGTTGGCATCATTGAGCTGGTGATCACAGGTGTATTGTTGTGTTTGCTGGTGTGGTCTGTGCTGCGTGGCGTGATCAAACGCATCGAACATCTGGCAGGTGAGATGGAAGAGGTTGGCGCGCAAAACTACGATCAGGTCATTGCAGGTCAGGACCGCGGAGACGAAGTGGGCTTCATTTCAAAAACACTTGCCAAGCTGCAGGTGCGTCTCAAGGAAGGTGCTGAGGCGCAGGCGCGAGAGCAGGAGGTTCAGCAGACCAATCAGCGTGTGGTGGATGAACTGAGCGCGGAATTGATCAGCCTGGCACAGGGCGATTTCCGGGCGCATCTGAAGGATGACTTCCCGCAAGAGCATCAGGTGCTGAGCACGAGCCTCAATCAGGCCGTAGATGGGCTGAGTGCGCTGGTATACTCGGTGCGTGATACGGCGGAGAGCATCAATCACGGGGCACAGGAGATTGCCGGATCTGCGGATGAGCTGGCACATCGAACAGAAGCACAAGCGGCGACACTGGAGCAGACGGCGCAGGCTTTGACCGAAGTGACAGATGGGGTTCAGTCTTCGGTGAAGACCGTGGAAAACGTTGAGACCACTGTGCGTCACGCCCGTGGACGGGCAGAAGAAAGCGGTGAGGTTGTGACCGAAGCGATTGCCGCAATGACCGCGATTGAGAAGTCTTCAAACCAGATCAAGCAGACTGTGAGTGTGATTGATGATATCGCCTTCCAGACAAATCTGCTGGCGCTGAATGCTGGCGTTGAGGCCGCGCGGGCCGGAGAGGCCGGGCAGGGGTTTGCCGTGGTGGCTTCTGAGGTGCGCAGCCTGGCGCGGCGTTCGGCGGAATCCGCTATGGAGATCAAATCCCTGATTGAGTCCAGTGGGCAGCAGGTGGAGCGGGGCGTTGCCATGGTCGGGCGTACCGGCGACGCGCTGACCTCTATTGTGGGCCAGGTACAGGAAATCTCCGATCTGGTTGCGGAAATCTCCAAATCCTCGCGCGAACAATCGGTGGCGTTGACAGAAATCAACACCGGCATGACCCAGCTTGATCAAGTTACACAGGGCAATGCCGCGATGGTGGAAGAAAACAACGCCGCCTCGCATATGCTGCGTTCTGATGCGGATAAGCTGATTGAGCATGTGCGGCAGTTCAAGATCAATGAGGTCAAGCCGCATGCGCCCCAAGTTGGTGTTCAAGAGATCTCGGAAGACGCAGAAGAGGAAGAGAGCGTCGAGGTTGCCTATGTACCTGAGATAAAACAGGTCGCCAATGAACAATGGGCGGATTTCTAGGTCGATGTGATCATTTGGAGCGACAGGCGGTCCCTTCAGGGGCCGTTTTTATGGGCACAGACATGATCTGAGCAACAAAAAGCCGCCGTGGTATGCTTAACACGGCGGCTTTTATGTCATGTGCAATGGGTTATTTGCCTGCAGGCGCTGCTGCGGCGGCAGGGGCCGGAGCGGCTTTGCCAGGGTTCAGCGGATCGTCCTGACGCTGCACGGAGCCTTCGAAATGCGCGCCGCTTTCGATTGCAATGGTCTTGTGGATGATATCACCTTCGACGCGTGCGGTAGAGGTCAGGCGGACCTTAAGGCCACGCACACGACCAATGATACGGCCGTTGATCACAACATCATCCGCGATGATTTCACCTTTGATGGTGGCGGTTTCACCCACCGTCAGCAGGTGGGCGCGGATGTCGCCCTCAACAGTGCCTTCCACTTGGATGTCACCGGAGGTTTTCAGATTGCCCGTGATGTGCAGATCAGAGGAGAGCACAGAGGCCGGTGGTTTTGCCTTTGGCGCGGATTTGAACTCGCTCGCTTTGGCGGGTGCGGCCGGAATTGGGGCAGCTTCAGCAGCGGCAGGTTTGGCCGGCGCGTCAGACTTCGGTGCGGGTTCGTTGATTTTGCTTTTAGAAAACATCTCTTCCAGCCTTGATAAATGTCATCGGGTTCACTGCGCGACCGTTCACACGCACTTCGTAGTGAAGGTGGGTGCCGGTCGACCGTCCAGAATTGCCCATATCACCAATACGATCTCCGCGCGAGACTCTTTGACCGACTTTTACGCGGATTTTTGCCAGATGCGCGTAACGTGTCTCGATCCCATGCTCATGTTGGATTTTTACAAGACGCCCATAGCCGGAAAGCCAGCCGGCGTGTATCACCACGCCTTCGGCCGTGGCATGGATCGGCGTGCCGTAGCGGGCGGCGAAATCGGTGCCTTTGTGCATCCGGCCCCAGCGCATTCCGAAACCCGAGGTATAGCGGAACGCGGATTTGAGTGGATTGTCAAAGGGCACGGTTTCTGCTGCGATGCGATAGGTGTTGAGCTGGTCAAGCTGTTCGAGCAGACGATTGGTGCGCAGGGTTTCTGCGGTCAGCTCGCCGCCTTTGGTGGAGAAGTTGAGTGGCATCATTGGGCCACCCTGACCCTGATAGCCGCGACGCACCTCATTCATGAGGCTGTCTACGTTCAGACCAGCGGCGGTGAACATCTTTGTCAGCGGTTCCACAGAGACTGTCATGGCGTCTTCGAGTTGACGGAAGATTTGATCGTTTTTCTCTTCCATCAGCAGCAGCTCGCGCTCCATTTCATCTGCGGCCTTAAGCGCCTCCTGTGCGTCGGCGTAGACCTGATCGCGTTCTGCGGCGGTTTCATTCAGCGCGGTGGAGAGCACGTCTAGCATGTCATTGCCCAGAGGCGAGCTGCCAATGAGGGCAGTTTGGGTTTCGGCTTGTGCCTGATCGCGTGCGATGAGTTCAGCACGCGCCTCTTCCCGCTCCTTCATGGTCCGGCGCAGGGTGGATTGGATGACTTCGATACCGGTTTCGAGTTCACGGCGGCGGGTTTCTGAAGCCAGCAGTTCGGATTGCATGGCGGAGACCTGCGTCAGAGCCGAGTTGAAGCGCGCCTGCGCGGCGAGCGCCTCTGCAGTGCGTGCGTCCCGCTCTGCGGACAGATCGTTGAGCCTCTGTTCATAGGTCAGTTGATCGCGTTTGGCCTGTTCGCGAAAATTGCCGGAGCCAATACTGTCCATCAACAGGATTGCTGTTGCGATGATCGCCCAAGCGACCACGGCGGAGGCACCAGCGAAAGCAAAGAGCTGCGTGCCGGGACGCAGACGGATGAACCGCGTGTCGGTATCTGATCGTAAGAAAAGCCGTCTTTCCGGAAAAAAGCGTTCGAGCAGTGCGTGCAGCCGTATCGCGAGTCGTGTTCTCACGGACGTATTCCTTGTCTTGTCCCATCCCGATGTGGCCCAGTCCCCCGGGGCCGCATTATTGGCAACGCCTGTTAACCAGCATCTTGGGGCAAGGGTTTAGCCGTCTGTGACAGGTCCGGCAAGATGTTTGACCTAATGGTCGATAAGCGGGCAAAGAAATGCCCGCATACCGGCGATAACCCGCTTATGGCAGGCCAACATGCTTCAGCGCGCGTAGGCGGGGGGCTCTTCATCGGCGAGAGGCCAGTAGAAATCTGGTGGCAGACCTGCGTCTGCGCGTTTTTCCTCATTGAACGGTGGCTTGAGTGCGCCGTGAAAGTACTTTTGCACCAGCCCGTGAAATTCCGCCTTGGGATCGAGGCCGTGCCGACCGCAGAGGAAATTGAACCATTTGGAGCCATAGGCCACATGGCCGACTTCCTCGGCGTAGATGATGCGCAGGGCCTCCAGTGTCTGGGTGTCCTTGGCGTTTTCAAAGATGCGGATCATACCCGGTGTCACATCCAGACCGCGGGCCTCAAGCACCATGGGCACCACGGCAAGGCGTCCCATCAGATCGTCCACCGTATCCTCGGCAGCGCGCCACATCCCCGCATGGGCCGGCAAGGCGCCATAAAAACTATCTTTGGCTTCAAGGCTGTCACATATCAGATTGAAATGATTGGATTCTTCGGCAGCGGATTTCACCCAGTCGTCATAAAAACCAAGTGGCATCTCCACATCGGCGAACCGGGCGATGATATCCCAGTGCAGGTCCACCGCGTTCAGTTCGATATGGGCCACCGCGTGCAGCATGGCGATGCGGCCTTGCGGGCTGCCGGGTTTGCGGCGCGGCACATCCCGCGGATCCAGCAGTTCCGGCTGCTCTGGACGTGCCGGACGCAGCGGAGGCTGTGCGGTGCCGATAGGCAGCGGCGTGCCTGCTTCGCGCGCAGCAAACCAGGTGGCCGCATGTTGTTTGGAAATGGCCGTCTTAGCGCGGCCATCGGCGGTGGTGAGTACCTCCACCGCCATTTCTGCAAGACTTTGCGTCATCAAAGGGTCTTTCTTAGAGGGCTTTTGCTGCGTCCAGAACCTCTTCGGCATGGCCGTCCACTTTGACCTTTGGCCAGGTGCGCAGGATTTTTCCAGTGCCGTCAATCAGAACTGTGGCGCGCACGATCCCCATGAAGGTTTTGCCGTACATTTTTTTCTCCGCCCAGACGCCATAGTCTTCGCAGACGGAGCCGTGTTCGTCAGAGAGCAGAGGGATGGTCAGCTCTTTCTTGGCCACAAATTTGTCATGGCTTGCCATGCTGTCTTTGGAAATGCCGAAGACTTTCACGCCTGCATCGGCAAACTCCTCCGCCAGATGCGAAAAGCCGATGGCCTCCTTGGTGCAGCCCGGCGTGTTGTCGCGAGGATAGAAAAACAGCACCACCGGTGCAGGTTGTTGCGCGGAAAGGGTGATTTCTGCGCCGTCGGTAGACGGGAGAGTGAAATCGGGGGCATTTGTGTCGGTTGCGATCATGGTCTGCTCCTGTTGGGCCCTTTTCCGCGCGGACGCTGCGTTGACGTTGATCCGGCCTTGGGTCGGGCTTGGCTTGCGGGTATAGTTTTGTCCACGAGCACCGGCATAGCAGAACACACAGAGGCATCAACCCTGACAGAGAACGGCGATCATAGCTCCGCGCCCAAGGGAAAAGGTGCACCTTCCGATATCTCCGAATCCTCATGTAACACGCATGATACGCAGACAGAGGGTGCCGAGATCAGCACAGGAGAGACTGACGTCACCGCAGACGGCAGAGCACGCCCGCCAAGGCGGGTGCGACGCTATGGTGTGATCGCACTCTTCAGCCTGCTTGTGCCGCTGATTGCGCTGGCGGGATTTGTGTTTGTTCTGAGTGGCAAACCCTTTGCGTTGCCCGACTGGATGCGCAGCCGCGTTGAAGGTGTGCTGAATGCGCAGATGCAGAATTTCGATGTGGCGATTGAGACCATCGCGGTGATGGTTGAGGATGACTGGGATCCCAGCATTCAACTTCGTGGTGTCCGTATTTTGCCACCGGAAGGGGGCGGGGCGGTGAATGTCACGCAAGTGGATGCGCGCTTGGCTTTTGCTCCTCTTCTGGAACGTCAGATTGCCTTTCGAGAGGTGCTGGTGGCGGGCGTGTCGCTGACGGCGCTGCGTCTTGAAGACGGCAGTGTGCGGATTGCTCTGGGGCCAGCAGTGGGCGGAGGGGCGCTTCAGACAGATACAGATATCACGACACTCGGAGATCAGTTGGAGGAGTTTCTGGACGTGCCGGTGCTGGCCGCGCTGAATGCCTTCCGCGTGGAAGACGTCACCCTGCGCTTTGAGGACTTGCGTGAGCGGCGGGCCTGGACTGTGGACGGCGGTCATATTTCGCTGAGGCGTGATGCCGAGCGCGTGGATGTCTCTTCGCAGCTCACATTGTTGGGGGGGCGTAGCTATGCCAGTACCATCGAAGCCTCGCTGACGACATTTTACGGCACGCGTGAAACCGAGTTTGGGCTGAACTTTGAGGATCTGCCCAGTCAGGACATCGCCTCGCAGGGGCCTGCACTGAATTGGTTGGAGATCATACGCGCGCCAATCTCTGGCGCATTGCGGGGGCAGATTGATGCGGAAGGCGCGCTTGGCAATGTGAATGCGACCCTTCAGATCAGTGATGGTGTGGTGCAGCCGGGTGGTGAAGTGCAGCCGATCCCCTTTCAGGGCATGCGCAGCTATCTGACTTATAGCCCTGAGCGGCGGGCGATCCGCTTTGATGAGCTCTCCATCGACAGTGACCTGATGCGGGTCTCCGCCTTTGGTGAGGCCTTTCTGAGAGATTTTCAGCAAGGTCTGCCGCAGGAATTTCTGGTGCAGCTGACATTGAATGAGTTTCGCGCCAATCCGCGCGCGCTGGAGGATGATCCGGTGCGTCTGGAGCGCAGCTATGCGGATTTCCGGTTGCGTCTGGATCCGTTTGAGCTGGATCTGGGGCAGATGGTTGTCCGACAATCTGAAAATGAAATCGTTTTGAATGGTACGCTGGGCACAGAGGGAGCGGATTGGGCTTATGCGCTCAACGGGCATATGGACCGCGTGCAGGCCGAAGATGTGCTTGCAGTCTGGCCCAACAGTTTCAAGCCCAAGCCGCGCAAATGGGTGTCTGAGAATATTTTAGGAGGCACCGTGCGGGATGTGGATCTGGCGGTGCGCTCCAATGGCAGTGATATGCCGGATGTGTTTTTAGACTTTGTGTTTGAGGATGGGCGCGTGCGCGCAGTCAAAACCATGCCGCCCATTGTGAATGGCAGTGGTTTTGGTGTGCTTCAGGATCACCAGCTGCATATCGCCGTGGAAGAGGGCTATGTTCAGGCGGATCAGGGCGGGTTTCTGGATGTGAGCGGCTCAAGCTTTGTTGTTTTGGACACGCGGATCAAGAAATCTCCGGGGTTGGTGCGTGCGCAGGCTACAGGCTCGACAACGGCGGTGATGTCATTGCTGGATCGGGAACCGCTGAAGCTTTTCACCAAAGCCAAATTACCGGTTGATTTTGCGCCCGGTGAAGCGGCGCTGGAAGGGACCATTGATCTGATCCTCAAGGACAAATTGCCGGTTGAAGAAGTGGTCTATGACATTCGCGGAACCCTGAGCAATGTGGTGAGCGATCATTTTCTGCCGGGCAAAGTGATGCGTGGGGATTTGACTGTGCATGCGACGCCAGAGCGGGTCGATTTGAAGGGGAGCGGCGATTTGGCTGGCATCCCGGTGCAGGCGCATTGGCATATGTTTGGCGGCAAGGAAAACGAGGGCCGCAGCTGGTTGAGTGGCACTGCGGAGCTGAGTGCGGCGGCGCTTGAGACCTTTGATGTGGGCTTGCCTAAGGGCACTGTGCGCGAGCAGGGGTTGCTGACCTATGATATGGAGATCGTGAAAGATAAGCCACCTAAGCTGTCGCTGACATCAGACCTGAAAGGGGTTGTTCTGTCAGCGCCCCCGCTGGGCTGGCGTAAAGGGGCACAGAGCACGGGGCTGCTTGACGTTGAAATGACGCTTGGCAAGCGACCGTCTGTGGATGCGATTACGCTGGAGGCAGCAGGGCTGTCGGCCACGGGGCGTATTTCGATCGCAGAGGGCGGCGGGCTGGATGTTGCCGAGCTCGACAGTTTCCGGGTTGGAAATTGGCTGCAGGGGCAGGGACAGTTGCGAGGTCGTGGCCTTGGCGCGCCACCGGCCATTGTGGTGACCGGTGGGCGCCTGGACATGCGGCGGATGCCGAAAGCCACCGGAAGTGGGACGTCGAGCACGGATATGGGGCCGCTTTCCGCGCAGGTGAGTGAAATCATTGTGACGGATGGCATACGTCTTGCGCCAGCTGTGGCAGAGTTGACGCCGCAGAGAGGCGGTCTGTCCGGCAGCTTTAACGGCAATCTCAATGGCGGGCCGTTTGTGCAGGGGACGCTCACCCCGCATCAGAACGGGCTCAGAGTGCAGGCGCAATCTGAACAGGGCGGGAAAATCGCCGTGGCCATGGGTGTAGTAAAATCTGCAACCAAAGGACGTTTGTCGCTGGATCTGGTCCCCCGTGCTGCGGATGGGGAGTATGATGGTACGCTCACGATGCGGGAGCTAAAAGTTCAGCAAGTGCCGCTCATTGCAGAGTTGCTCAACGCGATCAGCGTGGTGGGCCTGATCGAACAGCTCAGTGGTCCTGGTTTGCTGTTCAGTGAAGTTTTTGCGCGGTTCCGCATTACGCCAGAGCGGCTGATTGTGGGGGAGGCCAGCGCGGTGGGACCCTCAATGGGGATTTCGGCCAATGGCAGCTACGGGTTTGCACAAAGCTGGTTTGATTTGCAGGGCACGCTGTCGCCACTCTATGCGGTGAATGTGCTGGGCCGCCCTGTGTCGCGCAGAGGCGAAGGGTTGATTGGCTTCAACTACACATTGCGCGGGCCATCACAGGATCCGGAGATATCCGTCAATCCACTCTCGGTCTTGACGCCGGGCTTCTTTAGAGAGATTTTCCGCCGTCCACCGCCTGATCTCTCCAACTAGTGACACGAGCCACAATGCAGCTTTCTGATTTTGATTTTGATCTTCCCGAGTCCCTGATTGCGACACGGCCCGCAGACCCGCGCAGCTCTGCCAGATTGCTGGTGGCGCAGGGGGCTGACATCACGGATGGTGTGGTCACCGATCTGGTGCAATGGTTACAGCCCGGCGATCGGCTGGTGCTCAATGATACAAAGGTGATCCCCGCGCGTCTGTCGGGGTATCGTGTGCGCAGCGGTCCGGAAGGCGAAACGCAGGCGCGTATGGACGTGACCCTGCTCGAGCCGCGCGCAGGTGGTGCATGGGCGGCGCTGATCAAGCCGCTCAAAAAGATCCGTGAAGGCGAAGAGATTATTTTTGCGGCCGGTCTGAAAGGGCGTCTGCTCTCCAAGGAAGAGGGACAGGGGCTGGTTCAGTTCGATCTGGAGGGTCCGGATTTTGATGCGGCGCTGGAAGCGGCCGGGAATATGCCCTTGCCGCCCTATATTGCGGCCAAACGCGCAGCGGATGAAAAGGACAAGACCGACTATCAGACGGTTTGGGCAAAGAATTCCGGCGCGGTGGCTGCGCCAACCGCATCTCTGCACTTTGATGAAGCCTTGTTGGCGGCATTGGCCGCGCGCGGAGTCTCTTTCACTCATGTGACCCTGCATGTCGGGGCCGGCACCTTTCTGCCGGTGAAGGTGGAGGATGTCAAAGAGCATAAGATGCACGCGGAATGGGGGCGTGTGAGTGCAGAGGCCGTCGCAGAGATAAAAGAAACCAAAGCCGCAGGAGGCCGGGTGATCCCGGTGGGCACAACAGCGCTGCGTCTTATTGAAAGCGCGGCCCACGCCACAGGAGAGATTGCGCCTTGGGAAGGGGAGACGGATATTTTCATCTATCCCGGCTTTGCCTTTCAGGTGGCCGATGCCCTGATGACCAATTTCCATCTGCCCAAATCCACCTTGATGATGCTGGTGAGCGCGCTTCTGGGCCAAGAAGAGATTCGTCAGGTCTATGCCCATGCCATTGAGGAGGGCTATCGCTTCTTTTCGTATGGGGACGCCTCTCTGTTGATCCCGGCAGCATAGTCCGCTGCGGAAATTCCGCGTTTAATCCGCTGAGGTAGACAAAACGACATGCCGCTGTCGCGAATGAATGCGATGGCGCAGAGGGCGTTTTGCATATGGGCGCAAATATGAGACGATCGCGCGAAGGGGCGCATTATGGTTCAATTTATTAAAGGCGCTTGGCCGCTTCTGCTTGGAATGTTGCTGCTGATGGTGGGCAACGGGATGCACGGGACCCTGTTGGGGATCCGTGGCGAAGGGGCTGGCTTTTCGACATTTGAGATGTCGATGGTGATGTCGGCCTATTTTGTCGGCTTCCTTGGAGGCAGTCGCGTGACGCCGGAGATGATCCGACGGGTGGGGCATGTGCGGGTGTTTGCGGCCTTGGCCTCAATGATTTCTGCGGTTCTGATCCTGTTTCCAACTCTGGAACATCCGATTGCCTGGATCTTGGGCCGTGCGCTGATGGGGTTCTGCTTTTCGGGCGTGTATGTCACGGCGGAAAGCTGGCTCAACAATGCCGCGAGCAATGAGACACGTGGCAAGGCGCTGTCACTTTATATGATCGTGCAGATGATCGGTATCGTGAGCGCGCAGGGGATGATGACCGTGCCGGATGCGACGGGATTCTTGCTGTTTGTGATCCCCTCGGTGCTGGTTTCGATTTCCTTCGCGCCCATTCTGCTGTCGATTTCGCCGACACCTGCATTTGACACCACCAAACCGATGAGCCTGAAAGAGCTGTTCAACAACTCTCCCTTGGGTGTGGTGGGCATGTTTCTGCTGGGCGGTGTGTTCTCTGCGCAGTTTGGCATGTCGGCGGTGTTTGCGACCCGTGCTGGGCTGAACCTGAGTGAGCTGAGTTTGTTCATCGCGACCTTTTATATTGGCGCGACGATCTTCCAGTATCCGCTGGGCTGGTTGAGCGACCGGATGGATCGGCGTGTGCTGATCATGATCGTGGCCGCGATTGGTACGGCGGGCGGAACGCTTGGCTTTTTTGCGGGCGACAACTATCCGATGCTGCTTATTGCGGCGCTGTTTATTGGAGGGTTCTCCAATCCGCTCTATTCCATGTTGATCGCGCATGCCAATGACTTCCTTGACTATGAGGATATGGCAGCGGCCTCTGGCGGGCTTGTGTTTGTGAATGGCGTGGGCGCGATTGCGGGTCCGATGATCACAGGTTGGGCGATGGATGTGATGGGGCCAAGCGGCTTTTTCACCTATCTGATCTTCCTACTTGCGGCGACGGGCATCTATGCCGGTTATCGGACCACACGTCGTCCGGCAGCTCCGGTGGAAGAAACCGGCAGCTATACTGCCGTGATGCCGACCGCCTCTGTTGTGGCTGTGGAGGTCGCACAGGAGGTGGCCATCGAAACCGCGATGGAACTGGAAGAAGAACAGGAAGCTGCGGCCGGGTGACCGGCGTGGCGCGCGGGCCGAGCACTGAGCAGTTTGGCCCGCTTGCAAAGGCCTGCTGCATCAGCGTGCAAAGCGTCAGATCTATGATGTTTTCTGTTAGCGCCGATAGTCGCGCGGTATGTCTCTCTGTTGCATTTTGTGACTGTTCATTGGCGCCGGCTTCTGTGTAACGTTTTCATGACAGGACCTCCCGTGAGGGAGAAAAAGGCAGGAGGAGAGGGGCATGATTGGTCCCGAGGAAGTGCTCGCATTTTGGCTCGATGAGATCGGTCCGCAGGGCTGGTACGCGGTGTCAGACGAGCTGGATGAAGCCATTCGTCAGCGGTTTCTGGCCGTGTGGGAAAAGGCGCAGGCCGGGGGCTTGGGGCAATGGCTGACATACCCCAGCGGCACATTGGCTTATCTCATCGTAACAGATCAGTTTTCGCGCAACATGTTCCGGGGAACCGGCAAGGCCTTTGCCACGGATCGCAAGGCGTTGGCGGCGGCCAAAGCGGCGCTGCATAAGAAGTGGGATCAGAAAATTGACGGTGCTGCGCGGCAGTTTTTCTTTTTGCCGCTGATGCATTCGGAAAATCTCTGTGATCAGGAGCGCTGTGTCCGAATGTTCCTTGATCGTATGGATGATGCAGGCAGCAACCTTTTGCATGCCAAGGCGCATCGTGAAGTGATCCGGAAGTTTGGGCGTTTCCCGTATCGCAATGATGCGTTGGCACGGCCTTCCTCAGAAGTGGAAACGCTTTATGTTTCTCAGGGTGGTTACGGGCGCACCGTTCGGGAACTGCAGGCCGCCACAGGTCAGGCGGCCTGATTTTACGTGGTTTACTGGTTGGGTGCTGCGGTGTCGATCGCAGCACTTTGATCCGGCAGATAGCAACTGGCCAGATCGCCCAGCCGTGCAGAAAGACGCGTGCTCGCTTGATCAATGGCCGTGCCCATCAGGCGATCTGGAGCAGCGGCAAGGCTGGCGAGGCTTGCATTGATTTCAGACAATTGTGCATCGAGCGCGTCGGCACGTGCCTGGAGGCGCTGTGTTGCCGGTGCATTCAGGGCGGTGTTTTCCAGAGAGATGGAGGCCAGATCGCTGCGTAAATCTGTGATCTCGCTGTGCAGTCCTGTGACCTTTTCCTCAAGCGGTTTCACGATCTGGAGGTTTTGGGCAAAACTGGATACGACGCGTTCTGCGGTGCCGGAAAGCTGCCAGAGCAGAAACAGGCAGAGTGCGACAAGAATAAGCGTGGCATTGATCATGGCGACCAGAAGGTCTTTCACGGTTTTCATCGGTGGGTTCCCTGATGATGGATGGCGCGCGCAGTGTGACGCTTTTGCCGCGTGTTCGCCAGTGAATAATGCGCGTTAAACGAGCGTTTCCCTTTGTTGAAGCCGGTCTGAAACTGCACTAGGCTCGCCACACGACGCAGCGGAAGGCAAAGGACACAGCATGGCCAGCAAGAACTTCGACATGATCGTCATTGGCGCGGGGCCAGGAGGCTATGTGGCCGCCATTCGCGGGGCACAGCTTGGGCTGAAAGTGGCGATTGTTGAACGCGAGCATATGGGCGGCATCTGTTTGAACTGGGGCTGTATTCCCACCAAGGCCATGTTGCGCTCAGCAGAAGTGTTTCACCTGATGGAGCGGGCACAGGAATTTGGCCTCAAAGCGGACGGCATTGGGTATGACATCGACGCGGTTGTGAAACGTTCTCGCGGGGTGGCGAAACAGCTGAGCTCGGGCGTGGCCTTCCTGATGAAGAAGAACAAGGTTGAAGTTTTTATGGGCGAGGCGACGCTTCCCGCCAACGGCAAGGTCTCTGTGAAAAGTGACAAAGGTGTCCAAGAGTTGAGCGCGAAGAACATTGTGCTGGCCACCGGAGCGCGGGCGCGGGAGTTGCCGGGGCTTGAAGGGGATAGCAAGCGGGTCTGGACCTATAAAGATGCGCTGGTGCCGCCGCATATGCCCAAGAAACTGCTGGTGATTGGCTCGGGTGCCATTGGGATTGAATTCGCGAGTTTTTATAACACACTCGGTGCAGAGACGACCGTTGTGGAGGTGATGGACCGCGTTTTGCCGGTTGAGGATGCCGAGATAAGTGCCTTTGCTAAAAAGCAATTTGTCAAACAGGGCATGACAATCCTTGAAAAATCCATAGTCAAGAAACTGGATCGCGCCAAGGATAAGGTGACCGCCCATATCGAGACCGGTGGCAAGGTCACGACGCAGGAATTTGACACGGTGATCTCTGCTGTGGGGATCGTGGGCAACGTGGAGAACCTCGGGCTGGAAGCGCTGGGGGTGAAGATTGACCGGACCCATGTGGTGACCGATCAGTATTGTGCCACAGGTGTGGAGGGGCTTTACGCGATTGGCGATATCGCTGGCGCGCCGTGGCTGGCGCATAAGGCGAGCCATGAGGGCGTGATGGTGGCGGAACTGATCGCGGGTGGGAAACCGCATCCGGTGAAACCCGAAAGCATTGCGGGCTGTACCTATTGCCATCCGCAGGTGGCGAGTGTGGGCTATACCGAGGCCAAGGCCAAAGAACTGGGCTATGACGTCAAGGTAGGGCGCTTCCCCTTTATCGGTAATGGCAAGGCGATTGCGTTGGGCGAGCCTGAAGGCATGGTGAAGACGGTGTTTGACGCCAAGACTGGAGAGCTGTTGGGCGCGCATATGGTGGGCGCGGAAGTCACGGAGCTGATTCAAGGCTATGTTGTGGGGCGCCAACTTGAGACCACAGAAGCCGATTTGATGGAGACCGTGTTCCCGCATCCGACGCTGAGCGAGATGATGCATGAAAGCGTGCTGGATGCCTTTGATCGGGTGATCCATATCTGAGTTTTGAAGGCGCTACTCTGGAGGCTCCGCAAAGGCGGAGTCTTTTTCCATTTCGCAAAGCGCTTGTGCGGTGCTTCGTCATCCGTTCGGGCCTTCAAAACGTAAACAGTGCAGATTATGTGTGAGCCTTGCGAACGGGCTTGGCGAATGGTTTTGTTCTCTGTATGTTCGCGATAACTGTTGGGGGCGAGTCCGTGCGGGCGCTGCCTGCTGCTGCAGCCGTTGGGGGTATTGATGGCCGAGCTGAAAAATATCGAGGTGCGCGGGGCGCGCGAGCACAATCTGAAATCCATTGACGTGGATATTCCGCGCGATCAGCTGGTGGTGATCACCGGCCTGTCGGGCTCCGGCAAATCCTCGCTGGCCTTTGACACGATCTATGCGGAAGGGCAGCGGCGCTATGTCGAGAGCCTGAGCGCCTATGCGCGTCAGTTCCTTGATATGATGGAAAAGCCGGATGTGGATCATATCAGCGGGCTGTCGCCGGCGATTTCTATTGAGCAGAAGACGACCTCCAAGAACCCGCGCTCAACTGTGGGCACGGTGACGGAGATTTATGACTATCTGCGTCTGCTGTTTGCCCGTGTGGGCACGCCCTATTCGCCGGCCACCGGCCTGCCGATTGAGGCGCAGCAGGTGCAGGATATGGTGGATCGGATCATGGGGCTGGAGGATGGCACACGCGGCTATCTGCTGGCCCCGATTGTGCGCGACCGTAAAGGCGAATACCGCAAGGAATTTCTGGAGCTGCGCAAGCAGGGCTTTCAGCGGGTGAAGGTGGATGGGGAGTTCTATGAGCTCGACACGCCGCCGACGCTGGATAAGAAATTCCGCCATGACATTGACGTGGTGGTCGACCGTCTGGTGGTGCGTGAAGGCATGGAAACCCGGCTGGCGGACAGCCTGCGCACCGCGCTGGATCTGGCCGATGGCATTGCCGTGCTGGAGACCGCGCCGAAAGAGGGCGATCCGGAGCGGATCACGTTTAGTGAGAAATTTGCCTGTCCGGTCAGTGGGTTCACCATCCCTGAGATTGAACCGCGGCTGTTTTCCTTCAACGCGCCTTTTGGGGCCTGCCCGGAGTGTGACGGCCTTGGCAAGGAACTGTTCTTTGATGAGCGACTTGTGGTGCCGGATGTCACGCTGAAGATCTATGACGGGGCGCTGGCGCCGTGGCGGAAAGGAAAATCGCCTTACTTCCTGCAGACCATCGAAGCAATTGCCAAACACTATGAGTTTGACAAGAACACGCCGTGGAAAGATCTGCCCAAACATGTGCAGCAGGTGTTTTTATATGGTTCCGGCGATGAAGAGATTGAATTCCGCTATGACGAAGGTGGGCGCGTTTACAATGTGACCCGCGTTTTTGAAGGCGTGATCCCCAATATGGAGCGCCGCTATCGGGAGACCGATAGCAATTGGATCCGCGAAGAATTTGAGAACTATCAGAACAACCGGCCTTGCGGCGCGTGCCGTGGGCATCGTTTGCGCGAAGAAGCGCTGGCGGTGCGGATCGCGGAAAAACATGTGGGCCATGTGGTGCAGTTGTCGATCCGCGAGGCGCTGGCTTGGATTGAGAGTGTTCCGGCGAGCCTGACCAAACAGAAGCAGGAGATCGCGCGGGCGATTGTGAAAGAAATTCAAGAGCGGCTTGGATTCCTGAACAATGTGGGATTGGAATATCTGACACTGTCGCGCAACAGCGGCACCTTGTCGGGGGGGGAGAGCCAGCGCATCCGTCTGGCAAGCCAGATTGGCTCTGGTCTGACCGGTGTTCTCTATGTGCTGGATGAGCCCTCCATCGGCTTGCATCAGCGTGATAACGACCGCTTGCTCACAACGCTGAAGAACCTGCGCGATCAAGGCAATACGGTGATTGTGGTGGAGCATGATGAAGAGGCAGTGCGCGAGGCGGATTATGTGTTCGACATCGGCCCGGGGGCCGGGGTGCATGGGGGGCAGGTTGTTTCCAAAGGCACGCCTGCGGATATTGCCGCAGATCCTGCATCTTTGACTGGCCAGTATCTCTCAGGTGCGCGGGAAATTGCGGTGCCGACAGAGCGGCGTGAGGGCAATGGCAAACAGATCACCGTTGTGAAGGCCACGGGCAATAACCTGAAGAAAGTCACGGCAGATTTCCCGCTGGGCAAGTTTGTCTGTGTGACCGGGGTGTCTGGGGGTGGCAAATCTACGCTTACCATTGAGACGCTGTTTAAAACCGCCTCCATGCGCCTCAACGGCGCGCGCCAGACGCCTGCGCCCTGTGAAACCATCAAGGGGCTCGAGCATCTGGACAAGGTGATCGACATTGACCAGCGGCCGATTGGGCGCACGCCACGGTCAAACCCGGCGACGTACACCGGGGCGTTTACGCCGATCCGCGACTGGTTTGCCGGGCTGCCGGAGGCCAAGGCGCGCGGCTATAAGCCGGGGCGGTTCAGTTTCAACGTGAAAGGCGGACGTTGTGAGGCTTGCCAGGGCGACGGGGTCATCAAGATCGAGATGCACTTCCTGCCCGATGTCTATGTGGAATGTGAGACCTGCAAAGGCGCGCGCTATAATCGCGAGACGCTGGAGATCCGCTTCAAAGGCAAGAGCATTGCCGATGTGCTGGATATGACCGTGGAAGAGGCGCAGGACTTCTTCAAAGCGGTGCCAAGCATTCGTGACAAGATGGATGCGCTGATGCGGGTGGGGTTGGGCTACATCAAGGTGGGGCAGCAGGCGACAACGCTTTCTGGTGGTGAGGCGCAGCGGGTGAAGCTCTCCAAAGAGTTGGCGAAGCGCTCTACTGGCCGCACGCTTTATATTCTGGATGAGCCCACGACAGGTCTGCATTTTGAGGATGTGCGCAAACTTCTTGAAGTGCTGCATGAATTGGTGGATCAGGGCAATACGGTTGTGGTGATTGAGCACAATCTGGATGTGGTGAAAACCGCAGACCACATCATCGATATTGGTCCGGAAGGCGGCGATGGCGGTGGCAAGATTGTCGCCAAAGGCACGCCGGAGAAAGTGGCGAAAGTGGCGGCAAGCCACACCGGGCGCTATCTCAAGGACATGCTTGCGCCGAAGAAAAAAGTGGCCGCGGAGTAGGGCAGGCGGTCCATCGGTGTGCGTAGCTGCATGTGTTGACACACATATATGGCGCGGCCAGATCAGCTGCGCCATCTTTGTGAGTGATCGGTTTCATAGCTGGTTTTTCAAGCGCCTATGCCGCCAGAAGCGCCCGTGCCTCAAAGCTTCGCAGGCTTGGGCGGGCGGCTGTGTCTTGCCTGTCATGTGCTTGTTGCGCGATGACTTGGCGCAGCGAGCGATTAGCGAAAGGGTCAAAGCTGTTCAGCGTCATCGGGCCGGGTAGGAAGCTTTCAGACCATTGGCCCTTTGAAAACAAAAGCTCATGTTGGGGCATGAGAATGTGGAAATAGGTGATGGTCTGGTCTGTGTGCTCGCGCAGGATATCCTTGTCGTTGACCAGATCTTTGGCCTTTACCAGAACCTCTTCACATCCAAACAACAGTTCTGCCCAAGCACCTCGCAAAAGGACGCGATGTTGCGGAGAAACAACCAGATCGGTTTTGTTGTCCAGAACACCGGCTTTGATGCGGATCGGCAGGGTTTCAAAACGGGGCGTGATGTGCGAGCGCCCGATCCAGCGGATAGGCTGATATCCGGAATCCAGAGTTCTGAGCAGCATACCGGCGCGAAGCTCCTCGACTGGTAGATGACCTTCTGAGGTTTGGATCAAAGTGCCTGCGGTGAAGCACGGCGCGCGTTGCTCGATTTCCACAAGCGCAGTGTCGCTTGCGCCGCTTGTGTCCTCAATCGTGTAATTAAAATAGACCGTTTCATTGTCGGTGTTGGCATCTACGGTCAGGGTGCCATTGGCATTCAATGTCACCACCTGGCCTGTTGAGAGGGTGACGCTGTTTGGCAGCCCACCTGCGCCTGTGGCGCTGACGGCGATCCCATTGATATGTGTGATGGCGAGCGTGGGGCCAGCGCTTGAGCTGTCATTGTCCAGGACGTTCAGGACACGTGTGCCTCCAAATTTGACGGACAGCGCGTCGTCTTGCGCCACTATCGCACTTTGTACGGAGCCTCCGGCGATCAGGAGGTTGGAGTCAAACCGCGCATCTGAAGCGTCTGCGATGCCGATGACCAATTCGTTCACCCCATCCTGAAGTGGCACCACAAAGGTGAGGGTGACGGTGAAGCCGTCCATCTCTGTGTTGAACTGATCGTTGCTGTTGTCGTTGTAGATGTTTTGGTTGGCATCATTGATGTTGCCGATGCTGGCGGAGCCATCTCCAATGGATATCTGGGCTTCAACGCCATTTACCCAGACGCCAATCGCATCGTTAAAACTCAGGAATTCTGGATATTCTTCCGAGGACAGCACAAAATCAATGGTCAGCAATTCGCCCGCAGTTCCGTTGAAATCTACGGTCAGATAGGAGGCATCAAATGTTGTCGCGCCGGCGGCGGCGTTGAACAGCGCATTGTTGTCCTGCCCTGAGGTGTCGGTGGAGGTATTGCTGCGTTCGTTGGTGTTGCTTGTGCCGCTGTTGTTCGTGAAATCAGACACATGCCCGGTCGATAGGATGACGCCGCTGTCCGCAGGGGCTACACCGGGGCTTGTGCTGTCGGCGCCGGTATAGATGCCAGAGCTGAGAGGGTCCCCAGTATAGTCGGCAGAAACGATACGGCTGGGGTCGCCGAAGATTTCATTGGCCATCTGCTGTGCCGTCGCAGATGTGTTGATGTTGAGTTCTGTGGCCGTTGGCATTTGGCTGCCCCCTGCTGCGCGATGATTAGGCGCTTTTGCGCGCTCGTTCACAGCAGGTTGTGGGTCAATCGTGGCGGGATCAGGGCTGGGGTAAGGAAAATTTAACCAAAATTAGCGGCGCCTGGTGCAGGCAGTGAAAAAGGGCCGCGCCATGCGGCGGGCCCTTTTTGTCGTGCGTATTTTCAGCTTGTAGGGCTATGTCAGCCCCGCCCGCGTTTTTCAAATCGGGGCAGCATGGCGGAAAAATCCGTACCAAGGCCACCTTCGCTTTCGACAAACTGCTCATAGAGTGCCGCAGCGGCTTGGCCCATCGGTGTATCTGCATCTGCGCTTTGGGCGGCCTGTTGTGACAGGCGCAGATCTTTCAGCATCAGTTCTGACGCGAAGCCGGGCTGATAGCCATTGTCTGCAGGAGATTGTGGGCCAACACCGGGTGCCGGGCAGTAGGCATTCATGGTCCAGCTGTAGCCTGACGAGGTGGAGACAACGTCAAACATGGATTGTCGGTCCAGTCCAAGTTTGTCGGCCAGTGCAAAGGCTTCGCAGGTGGCAATCATGGTCACGCCGAGGATCATATTGTTGCAGATCTTGGCGGCCTGACCTGCGCCCGCGTCGCCGCAATGCACGGCTTTCTGGCCCATGATGTCAAACAGAGGCGCAGCTTTGGCGAAAGCCTCGGTGCTCCCACCGGCCATAAAGGTCAAGGTGCCACCTGCGGCTCCGCCAACGCCGCCGGAGACCGGCGCATCCACAGCGAGCAGACCTGCCTCTGCGGCCTGTGTAGCAACGGCACGCGCGCTGTCGACGTCTACGGTTGAACAATCCACCAGCGCAGCGCCCTGAGCCATGACCGGGATGACATCCTCTGCGACCGCGCGCAGGATCTGGCCATTGGGCAGCATGGTGATCACCACATCAGCCTGTGCGGCGGCAGCGACCCCGCTTTCGGCCATGGACACGCCCTCAATGGCAACATCGGCCATGTCAAATCCGATAACGTCATGGCCCGCCTTGGCCAGATTGGCGGCCATTGGTCCGCCCATGTTGCCCAATCCGATGAACCCGATTTTCATGGTCCTACTCTCCCTTTTCAAATGTCAGCGCATCCGCTCCCAGCGGCAATACCATTTTGGTTATGACGCCGGCAGGCACCCCCTCCAAGGTGTATTTCCACTGCGGATTGCGGTCTTTGTCGATGATTTGTGCGCGGATGCCTTCCAGAAAATCGCCATGTTCCATGGCGCGGAAGGTGAAGCGATACTCCTGATCCAATGCAAAACGAATGTCATCACGTGTGCGGACACGATGGATGATTTCAAGTGCTGCGCCCATCGCCAGAGGGGAATTGCGCCCGAGTTTCTTGAGCGCGGCAGGGGCCAGATCATCTTGCGCATGATGCAGGGCGTTGAGGACGTCATTGAGCGTCTCTCCACCGAAGTTTGCGTCAATGTCTTTCTGTTGTGTTGCAAGCCTGCTTTCTTCTGGCGGCGTTGCGGCCGCGTCAATCAATGTCCAGTCGCCGGTCTCTTCCAGCTGTTCAATCAGGGTGGGCCAGTGGTCTTGAGGAATGAAAAAATCGGCAAACCCCGCATAAATCGCATCTGCCGCGTTCAAGCGTGCGGCGGTCATGCCGAGGTATTCTCCCAGACGTCCAGGCGCGCGCGCCAGGATCAGTGAGCCGCCGACATCAGGCACAAGACCAATACCGACCTCGGGCATGGCGATCTGGCTGCTTTCTCCGACAATGCGGTGGGAGCCATGACAGCCCACGCCCACACCGCCGCCCATAGTGAAGCCCTGCATGAAGCTTACAACCGGTTTGGGGAACTCAAACAGCTTGGCGTTCATGCGATATTCATCGGCCCAGAACCGCTGTCCGTAGGCATAGTCCCCGGCGGTGCCGGTGTCATAGAGCTCCGCAATGTCCCCCCCTGCGCAAAAGGCTTTGTCACCTTCTGCGTCAATGACGATCATTTTGACTGTGTCATCGGTGGCCCAACTGTCCAAAGCGGCTTCGATGGCGAGGCACATCTCATATGACAGGGCATTGAGTGCCTTTGGGCGCGTGAGTGTGATGCGGCCTGTCTGGCCCAAGATTCGGATGGAAATATCGTCCACGTGAACGCTCCGGTTTGTGTCTGTCCGTCTGGCGTAGTCCAGACCGCTCCGCTGCAGCCTCGAAGGCTGGGGCGGAGCGGCTTTGTTTAGGCGGCAATCATCTGACGGGAGATGATCAAGCGCATGATTTCATTGGTGCCTTCTAGGATCTGATGCACGCGCAGGTCGCGGACAATTTTCTCGATGCCGTAGTCTGCGAGATAGCCATAGCCGCCGTGCAGTTGCAAACAGCCGTTGGCCACGTCAAAGGCCACATCCGTCACCATCAGCTTGGCCATGGCGCAGAATTTGGTTGCATCATGGTCGCCATTGTCCAGCTTCCACGCCGCCTGACGCAGGAAGGTGCGCGCGGCCTGTAGCTTGGTTTCATACTCCGCAAGCCGGAATTGCAGGGCTTGAAACTGGTTGATGGATTTGCCGAAAGCTCTGCGTTCGGACATGTATTGTACGGTCAGATCTAGCGCCTTCTGGGCGCCGCCAAGTGCGCCTGCAGAAATGTTGAGGCGCCCGCCATCCAGACCGTTCATGGCGTAGCTGAAGCCTTTGCCTTCTTCGCCGATCAGGTTGCCGGCAGGGACCTTGCAATCGTCAAACTGCACTTGGGATGTCGGCTGAGCAAGCCAGCCCATTTTCTTCTCCAGCGCCCCAAATGACAGGCCTTCGGTGCCGTCTTCCACCACCACAGTGGAGATGCCTTTTGGGCCATCCTCGCCGGTGCGCACCATACAGATGTAGGCATCTGAATAGGATCCGCCAGAGATAAAGGCCTTGGTGCCGTTGAGCACATATCCATCGTTGCTGCGTTCGGCGCGGGTTTTGAGTGCGGAGGCGTCGGAGCCGGAACCCGGTTCGGTCAGACAGTAGGAAAAGACTTTGTTCATGGAACAGAGGTCCGGCAGCCACTTCTGTTTGGTTTCCTCAGAACCAAACTTATCGATCATGCCGCCGCACATATTGTGAATCGACAGAAAAGAGCCCACGGAGGGGCAGGACATGGCCAGCGCTTCAAAGACCAACGTAGCATCCAGACGAGACAGCCCTGATCCGCCGCTTTCCTCAGAGACATAGATGCCTCCCAGACCCAGTTCTGCGATTTTGGGCCAGAGCGTTTTGGGGATCGTGCCTGCGGCTTCCCAGTCCTGGGCAAAAGGCGCGATATGCTCTTCGCCAAAGCCTTTGGCCATATCAAAGATCAGGGTCTGTTCTTCGGTCAGTGCAAAATCCATGTCTCATCCTTCAAGGTCGCGGCACGCATGGGCCAGTGCGGGCAGGGGACAGGAAACACCAGAGTGCTGACGCGCTCAGGTCGCGGCCTCCCCACCACGAATTGAACATATGTTAAATTACCATCCTTGCAGAATGATTGCAAAGGGCACGGGACGCAAAAATGGCGCTATCGGACCGCGTATTTGCAGAATTGTTTTGCAGAAATACCGAGGTGTACTGCCCGCGTGTTTCTTGCCGGCGCTTGGGAGCTTAACTGGGCGCTGCTGGGTTATCATCTGAAATTACGCGGTTTTTTCCGGCTGCTTTCGCCTGCTGAAGGGCATGGCGCGCGCTGTCCATCATAGCGAAAGCGGTTGGATAGCCCATGTCGCAGGGCTTTGCCTGTGTCAGACCGCCGCTCGCAGTCACGCAAAGCAGGTTGTCTCCGTCACAGAGGGTGCTAAGTGCCTCAATTTCGTGCCGGAGTCGATCAGCAACAAGTCGTGCATTGTCGATATTCGTGTCCGGTAGAAGCACGGCAAACTCTGCTTCATTGATCCGGGCCAACACATCAAGTCGGCGCAGGCCGTTTGTGCGGAGGGCATTTGCGACCTTTCGTAACAAGGATTGGGCGGCGTTTGCCCCAAGGCAATCACGCAGAGTGGAATAGTTGTCAATCTCCAGAAGGAGCAGCGTCAGCCCATCGCGAGAGCGATCTTTTTGATGCCAGGCCAGTGCCAGTTCGTCTTCAAAATGGGCGCGATTTGGAAGGCCTGTCAGCGGGTCGTGTCCTTCCACTGCGTTGGCGCGGCGTGCCAACTGTGCGCGTAAGCTTCGTTCCTCCTCGACCATGTCGGCGCGGGTGATCCCGGTGGCGATGCGACGACCAAGTTTTAGACTATAGACGCAAACAAAAATGACAAAGGCAAGATTGAGCAGATACACCCCATCATAGGCCTGGCTGATGTGCACGTCGTGAATGCCGGCACTCAGGGGGACGAGCCAGCCCAGCGTGTAAAACCACGCGTCTTTTTGGCGTTGCGCAATGGCGCGAGCACTTGTCATCAGCATAAGGCCGATCACCACCACGCAATAGATCTGCAAGAAGATCAGATCTGCCGTGACAACGGGGAGAGGTGCCACAAATATCAGCGCCACGCCGAGCATGCCGACCATGGCAAACAGAAGCGGGCCACGCAGCTCTCCGAATTTATGCCAGATCAAAGTTTGGTGCATTGCGTAAGCAGCCCATGCCAAAATCAACACGCTGCTATACTCTAGCCGTACGCGAAGTGGGCGGATCTCTCCACCAAAGAGAATCTCAAGCGTGCCAGATAAAATGACTGCTCGTAGCAAGAGCGCGGCTGCAGTCAGAGCAAGGAGCAGGCTGGCGGGATCCTTGCGATAGGCCAGAAACAGGAACAGATTGAAGAGGGCCACCAGCAATGTCGTACCCATGATGGCGCCTTCCATGACGCGACGCACTTGCAGGCGATCCTGATAGGAACCTACTTCTGCGATGAATGGCGCGCTTAGGATACCACCAAAACTGGAGAGGGATTTTCTGACATGGATCACCAGAAGCCCTTCGCGCACGCCTTCAAGCGCGTAAGCGCGGGTCCCATGGGAGGCTACGATTGGCCCTGACATTGTGCCATCGGCGCCAATTTCCAAGCTGTCTTCTGGTGCATCCAGAGGAACCCAGAAGATGCGATAAGCATCATGGACGCGTGGTAGTGCGACAACGAGTTGTTGTTGATGCAAAGGGGGAAGATTGAGTAAGGCGGCGTAGGTTGCGATCCCGTCTGCAAACGGATTTGTGTTTGTCTTGGGTACGTCATTAGCCCAGTCATGAGGCACTTCAAGCTTTTGAAGGGTGTCATTTTGAATCGCGTCGAGCGCGTCATTTGGAGGGAGATGCGTTCCGAATTTGAACCACCACAATCCCTGTAAAGAGGCGCGCTTTCCAGTTTCAAAGATAGTGTGTTCAAAGTTGTAGATAGGCCCCGAGGACGGTGGTGTATCGTCTTCTAAGCTTAGCACTTGAGGAAGAAACAAAAGCACCACCAGGCTCACGACGCATAGTGCGGCGCAAGTGAGAAAAAACACGGATCTGACAGTCTGTGTCATGGTGGTTCGGCGGACCCGCTGCAGATGTCTGTATGCGATCAGCCTAAAGTTTAGGACCTTACGAACGCGTAAACATGTAACAGGCGGCGTCGTTTACATGCGAGTGTGCTCGAACGGTAATGTATATGCGCATAATTGTCACTCTGCCGTGCGCGTCAGCATTGCTTGGAGGCTATCAAAGGGAAGCCCCAGAATGGAGAGGGCCTGACTTTCATTGTCCTGAATGATTGGGACAACCGCAGGGAAGGGCTCCCAGCTGTGCATAGCCAATTGCGCCAATTTCTGACCAATAGGGTTTGGCGCGTAATAGACGATCAGTGTCTGCGCGTTGTTGCCAGTGAAAGCCTCGGCTTTCTTTGCCTGTGCTTTCATCAATGAAAGGTAGTCGTCATCCCATCCTGTCAGGGCGCTCAGGTCGACGAACTGTTTCTGGCCAGGGCGAAAATCCGGATGTGTTGCGTAGGCGCCAAAGGCGGAAAGGGTGTCAGCCGTGCGGGCTTCCCCTTCGTAGCGGACATACACCAGCCCGAGCGATTTTAGGATCCGAAAGGATACCGACATGCCTTGTCCCAACCATGAACACTGAAAAAAGGGGCGACTTTACCGCCCCTTCCCGTAGATGAACACAGTTTTGAAGGCAGATCAATCCATCTGCTTGAAGTGGAACTCTCCGCCTTCCTTGATGCCCGAAGGCCAGCGGGAGGTCACAGTTTTTGTGCGTGTATAGAACTTGAACGCGTCTGGACCGTGCTGGTTGAGATCACCAAAGGCAGATTTCTTCCAGCCACCAAAGGTGTGATAGGCCAGCGGTACAGGGATCGGAACGTTCACACCAACCATGCCGATGTTGACACGGCTTGCGAAATCACGCGCGGCGTCGCCATCACGGGTGAAGATCGCGGTGCCGTTGCCGTATTCATGATCCATCGCCAGACCCAGCGCTTCCTCATAGGATTTTGCACGCACCATGGACAGGACAGGGCCAAAAATTTCGGTTTTGTAGATGTCCATGTCTTTGGTGACATTGTCAAAGAGATGCGGACCAACGAAAAAGCCTTCCTCGTAGCCTTGCAGGCTGAAGTCGCGGCCATCAACCACCAGATCCGCGCCTTGATCCACGCCTGATTGCACCAGACGCAGGATATTCTCTTTGGCAGCAGCGGTCACAACCGGACCGTAATCCACATCGTCACCGGCGGTGTAAGGTGCGATTTTCAGCTTTTCGATGCGAGGGATCAGTTTGTCGCGCAGCTTGTCTGCGGTTTCTTCGCCCACAGGCACAGCAACAGAGATCGCCATGCAGCGTTCGCCAGCAGCACCATAGCCAGCGCCCACCAGAGCGTCTGCGGCCTGATCCATGTCGGCGTCCGGCATGATGATCATGTGGTTCTTTGCGCCACCGAAGCACTGAACCCGTTTGCCCTGTGCACAGCCGGTGCCGTAGAT
Source organism: Shimia sp. R11_0 (assembly GCF_017744035.1). Lineage (NCBI taxonomy): Bacteria > Pseudomonadati > Pseudomonadota > Alphaproteobacteria > Rhodobacterales > Roseobacteraceae > Shimia > Shimia sp. R11_0. The sequence continues at coordinate 48,353 of NZ_JAGHQY010000002.1, forward strand.
GTATTCAGCAATCGGGGTGGAGCCGACGAAGCCAACCGATTGGATCACGTCATCATAAAGGATCGCGTCCACGGCTTCTTTGTCGCCGTTCACAACCTGAATGATGCCTTTTGGCAGGCCGGCTTCTTCGAGCAGTTCCGCGAGCATCAGAGGCACGGATGGGTCGCGCTCAGATGGTTTCAGGATAAAGGCGTTGCCACAGGCAATCGCTGGGGCAAACATCCACATTGGGATCATGGCCGGGAAGTTGAATGGGGTGATGCCTGCAGTCACGCCCAGTGGCTGACGCATGGAGTAGATGTCAATGCCGGGGCCTGCGCCGTCGGTGTACTCTCCTTTGAGCATCTGAGGGGCAGCAATGCAGTATTCTGCCACTTCCAGACCACGCTGAATGTCGCCTTTGGCGTCTGGGAAGGTTTTGCCGTGCTCAGAGGAAAGCGCTTCGGCCAGCTTGTCCATATCGCGTTGCAGCAGATCGACAAATTTCATCAGCACACGGGCGCGGCGCTGTGGGTTGACCGCACCCCAAGCGGGTTGTGCGGCAGCTGCGGCGGCCACGGCAGCATCCATCTCAGCTTTGCTGGCCAGCGGAACCTTGGCCTGAACTTCGCCTGTCGCAGGGTTGTAAACATCGGCAAAACGGCCGGATGTGCCTTTGACGTGTTCCCCGTTAATATAGTGTGTGAGCTCTTTCATGGCATCCTCCATAAACCTTTGGCGTCACAATAGGCTTGCAAAAATACCTCGAAAAGGGGCAACTGTTCAAAATAGCTTTGCGTAATTGCAAGAGGTTGGGCGATGGTTCAATGGGATGATCTACGGGTTTTCTTGGCGGTGGCCAGGGAGGAAAGCCTGTCTGCGGCCGGGCGTCGGCTCAATGTGGACCCTGCCACGGTTGGTCGCCGTGTTGGGCGTTTAGAGACCGCATTTGAGGCGCCTTTATTCGTAAAGTCGCCAACGGGCTATGCGCTTACCGATGCGGGGCAGCGCTTGATGAACCATGCGCTTCGCGTGGAACAAAGCCTGCAGGAGGCCACAGAGGAGATGGTCGGGCAGAGCAGTGGATTGTCCGGGCAGATCCGGATTGGCGCGCCTGATGGGGTCGCAAATTACCTGTTACCACAGGTTTGCGCGCGTATTGCCGAAGAAAACCCGGATCTCGACATCCAGATTGTGGCTTTGCCCCGGATTGTGAGCCTGTCGCGGAGGGAAGCGGATCTGGTGGTTGCTGTTTCGGTGCCAAGCGCCGGAAGGCTGACCGTGCAGAAGATTACGGACTACAAGCTGCATCTGGCTGCGTCGCGCCGATACTTGCGTACACATCCTAAGATTGAGACTGTGGCGGACCTCAAGGATCATTTGGTCACAGGCTATATTCCGGACATGATTTTTGACAAAGAGCTGGACTATCTCAATGAGGTTGGCGTGGAGCGCGTGCGGCTGGCTTCGAATTCTGCAGCCGTGCAATTCAATTGGGTGCGGACCGGATCAGGGATTGGTGTGGTGCATGACTTTGCCATTCCCTCGGCACGCCGGGTGGTGAAACTCCTTGAAGAAGACGTCTCTTTAACGCGGAGTTTCTACTTGATCAGGCATGCAGATGACCGACGTTTGGAGCGGCTCAATCGTTTCTCTGAAGCGCTTTGTGAGGGGATGCGTCAGGAGGTTGCGCGTCTGGAAAGCCAAGCTTGACAAGTGGTTGCGGACGGGCGACGCTCCAAATTGGGGAGTGACACTACGGAAATGCAAAGCGGAGGTTGCCATGCTCGTACATCAGATTCTCAAGTCTAAGGGATCCGAAGGCGTCCTGACTGTGAAACCAAACACCTTAGTGTCGGAGGCCGCCAAGATTTTGGCGGAAAAGCGGATCGGTACGGTGCTTGTGTCTGAAGATGGGTCGACGCCGCTTGGTATCCTTTCGGAGCGCGATATCGTTCGGGAGCTTGCGAAGCGTGGTGTTGGTTGCATGTCGGATAAGGTCGAAGATTATATGACCACCGAGCTTGTGACTTGTGGTCGCAATGACGATGCTGTGACGGTGCTGGAGAAGATGACCAAAGGCCATTTTCGCCATATGCCTGTAATGGAAGACGGGGCCGTTGTCGGCCTGATTTCCTTGGGGGATACGGTCAAGGCGCGGCTGTCTGAGCTGGCCATGGAAAAGGATGCGCTGCAGGGGATGATCATGGGGCACTGATGTGCCGTGACGTCTTTGTCCCGCAGAACTACCTATACGGTAAACAGACCTTGCAATCGGGCACGCAATAATGTTGCGTGCCGCCAGGACCAGGGTAGCTAACCGGGGGAGGCCCAGATGCGCACCGCACTTTATCCAGGCACGTTTGATCCTATCACGTTGGGACATATAGATATTATTCGCCGGGCGGCGGTCTTGGTGGACCGGCTTGTGATCGGTGTGGCAATCAACCGTGACAAGGGACCTTTGTTCACCTTGGAAGAGCGGGTGGCGATGATCGAAGGGGAATGCGCCAAGCTTTCAGAGGAGACCGGCACGGAGATTGTGGCCCATCCTTTTGAGAACCTTCTCATCGACTGTGCCAAAGAAGTGGGGGCGCAGATCATTGTGCGTGGACTGCGCGCTGTGACCGACTTTGAATATGAATATCAGATGGTTGGCATGAACCGCGCGTTGGATAGCAGCATTGAAACAGTGTTTCTGATGGCTGATCTTAAACATCAGGCCATTGCCTCTAAACTGGTGAAAGAGATTGCACGGCTGGATGGGGATGTCTCCAAATTTGTGCCCTCTGCGGTCAATGAAGCGCTTTTGGAGCGGCTTGGCAAAAAGTGATGGCTTTGCCGTCGCTGCGTTAACCAAAAAGAACGGTCAAATGGCGTGTTGGTATCGCGTCTGTAACACGTCGGTTTTGCGGCGGTGCACTGTTTTCGATGCGCCGCACTGCCAAAGCTGAAGCAGGCGTGCGCGCAACGGGTTGTGGCGCAACGACTCTTTGCAAATCCGCTGCGATCAGGCATGAAGCTCTTAACGGACAGATGGCCCATATGGGCCAAAGAGGAGTGGTGCATATGGCAGGCGGTTTGCTGGCGTTGTTGGATGATGTGGCAGGCATTGCCAAAGTGGCGGCGGCCTCGATTGACGATGTGGCGGCAGGGGCGGCCAAGGCCAGCGCCAAGGCGGCTGGTGCGGTGATTGACGATGCCGCTGTGACCCCAAAGTACCTGCATGGGTTTGAAGCGAAGCGTGAGCTGCCGATCATTTGGAAAATTGCCAAAGGCTCGATCAAGAACAAGCTGCTGATCCTGTTGCCTGCGGCTTTGTTGCTGGCCAACTTTGCGCCTTGGGCGATTTCTCCTTTGCTGATGCTGGGCGGTGCTTATCTGTGCTTTGAGGGGGCGGAGAAGGTGGTGCACGCCTTTATTCCGCATGAGGCAGAGCATGCCTATGAGGTGGATGAGGGCACTGACGATCCTGCGCATCTTGAAGAAAAGAAAGCCGCAGGCGCGATCAAGACGGACTTTATTCTCTCCGCAGAGATCATGACGATTATCCTTTCAGGCATTCCGGAGAGCAATTTCTGGCTGGAGGCCTCCACGCTGGCGGTGGCGGGCGTGGGCATCACCGTTGCGGTTTATGGGTCTGTGGCATTGATTGTGAAAATGGATGATCTCGGGCTTGCGATGTATGCCGGTGGTCGCCTGTCTTTGACCCGTGCTTTGGGCCGCTGGCTGGTACGGGGCATGCCTTATTTCATGAAGCTGCTGACGCTTATTGGCACCGCCGCCATGCTGTGGGTGGGCGGATCGATCGTGATCCATGGCCTTGAAGAACTCGGCTTTGGCTGGCTTGGACACCACATCCACGATATTGCCTATGCTGCAGGGCATGCTGTTCCCGCTGCCTATGAGGGCTTTGTCGCCTGGACGACCAAGGCGGCATTGGATGGTGTGTTTGGTGTGTTGCTTGGCACTGCACTCATCCCGGTTGCGACCAAAGTAATTGGGCCGATCTTTGGCCTGTTTACCGGGAAAAAGGCGACGCATTGAGGATGGTGTAGGGGGCTGGGATCCCCCTCTTTTTTGTAAGGTGCTCAAGAGGGACGCTTCTGATGGCAGATTTCATTTCTATTGGTCAGGCCCTTTTAGTCAGTGGCATCCAAGTGCGTTTGTTTTGGATGCATGTCATTTTGTGACTGCTGAACAGGCGATGATGTATTTCAAAGCAGAGCTGTTCGATGATCATGACATTGCTACAAAGATCTTGGCTGCGACTGACCTTGGAAAACAAAAGGCGCTTGGGCGACAAGTCAAAGGATTTGAGGAAATGATCTGGGACGATGCCAAATGTGACATCATCTATCGCATCAATGTCGCCAAATTCTCTCAGAACAAAGGCTTACGTCGGAAGCTGTTTCAGACTGGCAACTTGGAATTGGTTGAGGCCAGCCCAGTTGACGTAATTTGGGGGATTGGACTTGAAGCATCGGTTGCGGTTCAAACCGCCACTGCTGAGTGGCCGGGACAGAACTTGCTGGGGCAGGCTTTGACCCGTGTTCGCGAAGAGTTGAAACGACAATTTCCTGAAGAAGCCGCATCTGTTGCGCAGAACGTTGCCTTGAATGGCGGGACAAGTGTTGCGCAGTGAAGGGGTGACAGAGCTGTCGGACCTGCCGGTGATCAAAACGCATTGGCCGTGGTATCGGCTGTTTCAGAACCGCCGCTATCGTCGGTTCGCCATGTCACAGACTGCGCTGCGATTTGAGCGGGATCTGACCGAAGTGCCATTTCATGTGGATGAGATGCAGCGATTTCTAACGGTGCGGCTCTCTATTGTCGCGGCTGCACAGCGGCGCCAGAGCCGTGTTTTGGGGCGGCTTTATAATCGGCTGTCTGGAGAGAGCGCGGCCTATCTGCGCCTCTCAGGGCGGGAGCTGCGGGATGTACTGGCGGTTATCGGGGCAGATATGGCGGACATCACGGAGGGTGATGCGGTCTATGATCTGCGCGCGGATGTGGCCAGAGAGGCTCTGGAGATATTAGACACGGTGAACCCTGTCTGATGAGACCGATCTGCATTGCCGTTATCCCAGACGTCTGCCTCGCCGGTCCAGTCGTTTGATTAGGGACAGCGGCAGGGGTATGCGCCAGAGGCTTCTGTTTTAAGACTCTGGCAGAAGCTTGCTTAGGCGCTTACGTCCAAGCTGGATGGCAGTGCGGCAGGATGGCTGGAGTTTGAGCTAGGGCAGCTCAGTGACTTCGCCGGTCTGCGCATCATACGCCGCAGCCATGGCACCGCGCAGGCGGGCGACGGCGGCGTCGGTGTTTTCCTCAGCGCCAAACAGCATCTGATCCAGGACGTCGATGTGAATGGTGCCTTTGAAGGGGAACACTTTGCCGCGCGGCAGGAGCCTGTCGGAATGGCTGATGACAAAAGGGCGTATAGCGCGGCCGGTTTCTTGGGCGATCAGGACGGCGCCCGCTTTGAAAGGCGCAAGACCAGGTTTGGCGGCGCGGGTGCCTTCCACAAAGAGGATGGGGGAGCGGCGTTTGGGCATCTCCTTGATAGCTTCCGTGAGTGAGCTCAAGGCATCGCGGCCTTTCTGGCGGTCGATTTTGAGCAGGCCCGCGCCCTCAAATCCACGTTTGAGCAACGCAGCTTCACAGAGCTCTTTTTTTGCCCCAAAGGTCACCCATTTCTCATCCGGGATCACATGCAGCATGCTGAACCCATCCAGATGGCTGCGGTGATTGACGGCAATGATTGAGTTCTCATCCGTGCGCAGCGCTTCGCGGGCGGCATCAGAAATCTCTACCGTCACATCGAGAAACCACAAAAGCCAGGAACAGGCGCGTGACACACGCCGCCAGTACCAGCCGCGGAAGCCACGTTTGCCGCCACAGAAGGTTGGGGCGCTTGCAACAAACAGAAAGATGGCGGGGCCGACAAGGACCAGCAGGGTCCGCTTGGCGAGAGTGGCGAGCATGTCGGGATCCTAGAGAGGGGGGCGCGGGCCCCATGAGTGTTGTTAGGCTGATAGAGAGTTACGATGGGTAAGGATAGGGGGAATATGGCAAGTCCAACCGCGGCAATCGCCTTTGGCTATGGCCGCGTGGGGGCCAGCCCCCACACCCCCGGGATATTTTCATCAAAGGGAAAGGGGCAGTTGTCGCCAGCCACCCCTGAGGTTGATCTTGAGATCTTCCCCTTGAGCGGTCATCGGCTTCCCAGCCTGTACCGCCTCACAAGGCTGCGGCAGCCGTGGTTAACAGAAGGTTACTTCCTCTTGATGAAAATATCCCCACCGGAGGCATAAAAGTTCTGATATGACAGAAAAAACGAAAAAGGCGCGCCAGATTAGCGCGCCTTTTCAATTGTATATGTCGACTTCTTACAGCAAGTCTTTGGCCTTTTGGGCCACATTGGCTGCGGTGATGCCGAACTTCTCAAACAGCTCACCAGCAGGCGCAGAGGCTCCGAAGCTGGACATGCCGACGAAGTCGGATTTGCCGGGACGGGCGCGTTCCCCCAGCAGCCACTGATCCCAGCCACCTGCGCGCACAGCCGCTTCGACGCCAACACGCACGGCTGCGCCCGCTGGCAGAACCTTGCGGCGATAGGCTTCGTCCTGCTGAGCAAAAAGCTCCATGCAGGGCATGGAGACCACGCGCGTACCAATGCCTTCCGCTTCCAGAAGAGCCTTGGCTTCCATCGCGGTGGAGACCTCAGAGCCGGTGGCGATCAGGATCACCTGACGTTTGCCCTCAGCCTCGGCCAGCACATAGGCGCCTTTCTCGGTCAGGTTTGCCAGTTTGTGCTCGGTGCGCACGGTAGGCAGGTTCTGACGAGTCAGAGCCATCACGGAAGGGGTCTCTTTGCTGGTCAGCGCAATTTCCCAGGCTTCGGCAGTTTCCACGGAGTCTGCTGGACGGAACACATAGGTGTTCGGGGTCGCGCGGCAGATCGCGAGGTGCTCAACCGGCTGGTGGGTTGGACCATCTTCGCCCACACCGATGGAATCGTGGGTCATCACGAACACGGTGGGGATCTTGCTAAGAGCGGCCAGACGCATGGAGGGGCGTGCATAGTCGGTGAAGCAGAAGAAGGTGCCGCCGTAGGGGCGAATGCCGCCGTGCAGCGCCATGCCGTTCATCGCGGCGGCCATGCCGTGCTCACGGATGCCCCAGTAGACATAGCGACCCTTGCGGTTGTCGGTGTCAAACACGCCCAGATCGCCGGTCTTGGTGTTGTTGGAACCGGTCAGGTCCGCAGAGCCGCCCACGGTTTCCGGCATGATCGGGTTGATCGCGGCCAGTGCCATCTCAGACGATTTCCGAGTGGCCACGGAAGGTTTGTCTTCAGAAATCTGCTTTTTCAGCGCTTTCACGGTTGCAGAAAGCTTCTTGGGGACGTCCAGAGCATAGGCGCGGTTGAAGCGATCCTGTTTCTGCTTGGAGGCCTCGGCAAAGCGGGCTTCCCAGGCTTCGCGATCAGCCGCACCACGGGCGCCGATGGCTTCCCACTGTGCTTTGATCTCAGCAGGCACTTCGAAGGCACCGCCGGTCCAACCGTAGACTTCTTTGGCTGCGGCCAGTTGGTCGGCATCGGTCAGAGCGCCATGGCCCTTGGAGGTGTCCTGTGCCGCGTGGCCGATGGCGATGTGCGTTTTGCAGGCAATCATCGACGGTTTTTTGGTTTTCTTGGCGGCCTCAATGGCGGCATCGATCGCTTCTGGATCGTGGCCGTCAATTTCCAGCACATGCCAGCCGGAGGCTTTGAAGCGCTTGACTTGATCGGTGCGGTCAGAAAGCTCAACAGTACCGTCGATGGTGATGTTGTTGTTGTCCCAGAGCACGATCAGATGACCGAGGCTGTGGCGACCAGCAAGGCCGATGGCCTCCTGAGAGATGCCTTCCATCAGGCAGCCGTCACCGGCGATGACATAGGTGTAGTGATCGACCAGCTTGCGGCCGTATTGCGCGCGCTGGATCTCTTCGGCCATGGCAAAGCCCACAGCGTTGGAAATGCCCTGACCCAATGGGCCGGTGGTGGTTTCCACAGCGTCGAGCAGGAAGTTTTCCGGGTGACCCGCGGTGAGGGCGCCCATCTGACGGAAGTTCACCAGCTGCTCATGGGTCAGTTGCTTGTCGCCCATGAGGTAGAGCAGAGAGTAGATCAGCATGGAGCCGTGGCCAGCGGAGAGGATGAAACGATCGCGATCCGGCCAGTTTGGCGCGGCCACGTCAAATTTCATGTGCTTCTCAAACAGCACGGTCGCCACATCGGCCATGCCCATAGGCATGCCGGAGTGACCGGAATTGGCGGCAGCAACCGCATCCAGTGTCAGGGCACGGATGGCAGCAGCTTTCATCCAATGTTCAGGGTTCTTTTCACGCAGTGCGGCGATATCCACGGATGCGCTCCTCTGGGTCTAGGGGTTAGGTTGTCGGGTCAATAGCAGTTTTATGCTTAATAGCAACCTAACAAGGGCTTTGAGGTGTTAATTTACGCGGCAAATGCGGGTGGTTTTCCTGCGGAGAGGGGGGCGCAATTTCGCAAGCCATTGGATACACTCACCCCATTGAGCGTGCTGGCGCGATTCGTTAAGACGACGTCATAAGCAGACGGACACGCGACAGAACGTGGGTCAAAACGCGGGTCAACAAGAACCCGACCGGAAAGGACGAGGCACATGAGTGACATCAGCGAACTTGAAGGCAGGCTGAGCTCGGCGCTGGAGCGCATTGCGCGTGGCGTGGATGCGATGCAGGCCGTGGTTGCTGAGCCGGATGAGGGCGATGACGTTCAGGCGTTGCGCCGGGCGTTGGAAAACGAAGCGCTGGTCACCGCGCAGATGGAAGAACGCGTGCGTGCGCTGACGGCGCGGCAAGACGAACTCGAAGAAGAATTGAGCGCGGAGAAAGAGGCGCGTGCGGCGGCAGAGACTGCCTCGGAAACCGCAGGCGAGGCTGCAGTTGAAGCTGCGTTGAGCAAGGCAGCAGAAGAGCATGCGCAGGCTTTGATGGCCGCAGAAGCCCGCGCGGAGGCGGCGGAGACGGCGGCTGCGGCAGCGGCTGACAAGTTGGAAGAGCTTCAGGATGCTGCGGCGGAAGCGCCGACCGAAACCAATGCGGCAGAGACCGCTGCGGTGGCGGAGAACCGTGCGCTTTTGGATGAGCTGGCCAAGCGCCTGCGGCGTCTGCGTCAGATGGTACGCCGGGAGCGGGGGGCCAATCAGCAATTGCGCGATCAGGTGGAAAAAGGTGAGATGGTGGAGCTGTCCACTGTGACCCAGGCACTGCAAGCGGATCTGGCAACGCTGACGGCGCTGCGAGAAGCGGAAATCACAGAGACGGCTTTGATTCTGGCGGAGCTGCGCCCGCTTGTGCAGGGCGGTGTCGCGGAAGTTGTTGAGGTGGTGGCGCCCGCAGAGGACACCCCTGAGGAAGAGGTAATGACCGAGGCCCGTGAAGAGGCAGGAGACGTATAATGCCTGAGGTTCAGATTGAAATTGGCGGACGGGTGTTTGAAGTGGCCTGTCAGGATGGCGAACAGCACTTTCTGCGTGCTGCGGCTCAGATGCTGGATGATCAGGCGAAAGTTCTGATTGCGCAGGCCGGTCGGATCCCTGAGGCACGTATGTTGCTGATGGCAGGGTTGATGCTGGCGGATAAGACCGCTGGGCTGGAAGATCAGCTGCGGGATGCGCAGGCCAAGATCGCCACGCGAGAGGCAGAGATCAAAGAACTGCGCGATGCGCCTTTGCCGGAGCCTGAGAAGATTGAGGTGCCCACCATTCCCGAAACGGTGACACAGACGCTGGCAGAGATGGCAGCGCGGGCAGAATCGCTCGCGGATCTGGTTGAGGAAAAGGCTGCCGGGTGAGCCGGAATGACCTGTCGCAACTGGCCGCAGGAGACTTGATTTTTGCGGCCATTGGGGAAGATGACAATCTGATTTCTGCGGTGGTCGAAGGTCATCGCGGAGCTCGACTCAACCATGTTGGCATCGTCATAGATCAGGACGGCGCGCTCTGTGTGTTGGAAGCGATTGATCCGGTTGTACGGCTGACATCTTTGGAGGAGTACGCCGCGCGGAGCCATTGCGCGCATGCTCGGCCCAGATTGGTGTTTGCGCGGCTGAGCGCGCCTTATCGGATGTTGATCCCAGCTGCGCTGGAATTTGGCCGCGCGCGGCTTGGGGTGCCTTATGATCCTTACTACAGCAGCAGCTCTGAGGCGCTTTATTGCAGTGAACTGATCCTTGAGATGTTCCGCCATGCCAATGGGGGCGCGGCGTTGTTTCCCAATACGCCACTGAGTTTTCGGGACACGCAAAGCGGGGAGCTGATGCCGGAGTGGGTGGCGCATTATGCGGAGGTGGGACAGGAGGTGCCCGAAGGGGCACCGGGCTCTCATCCGGGCGGGTTGAGCCGGGATGGGCGTTTGCAGGTTTATCGTGTGGAAGGGAATATTCCGGGCTTTAACCGCTAGGCACAAGCAAAGCGAAAAAAGTTGCTTCTGTGCGACGGAAAGGAGCACGCGGTGCGTGCAAGAGACAGAAGGTCTTTGGACCTTGGAAATGTTATCTTGCAGGAGAGTGTGTCGTGTCGCAGGTACGAGCTGTTTATGATCGGGTATCGCGTTGGAATCATTGGATTTTCGCGATTTTGATGATTGGGGCGCTGGCGTTTGGATTTTACGTGTTTCGGGTGGTTCCCAGAGGCCCCGGCAAAGGCGAGCTGATCGGTTTTCACAAGGCGCTTGGCTTGCTGATCCTGATGTTGGGCGTGTGGCGCGTGGGATGGCGTCTGCGTCAGGGATTTATTGAACCCTTGCATCGCGGTTGGCAGCACGTCATGGCCGGTCTGGCCCATTGGGTGCTGTTGGCCGGAATTGTCGTCCTGCCCTTGTCTGGTGTGCTTGGGTCCCTGTTTGGCGGGCGTGGCATTGGATTTTTTGGACTGTTCACCGTTCCTGCCGGGCCAGAAATCGACTGGGTGTCAGATGCGGCCTATGCTGTGCATGAGATCATGGCTCTGGCTATGGTGGCAGCGGTGGCCTTACATATTGCGGGGGCTTTGAAACACCAATTTCTGGATCGCGACGGCACATTGGGTCGTATGATCGGCCGGGTCTGATCAAGGAGCGGCGCAAACAAAAAGCCCCGTCAGAGATGACGGGGCTTTGGTAATTTTATCAGAGCACTTTACGCGTTGGCTTCGCGGATCTTATCTGCGGCCTCTTTGTCATAGGCGACACCGTTGTCATCAAACATCGTGTCCAGCTCACCCGACAGGGTCATCTCTGTGATGATGTCACAGCCCCCCACAAACTCGCCTTTGATATAAAGCTGCGGGATGGTGGGCCAGTCGGAGTAATCTTTGATGCCCTGACGGATTTCTTCGTCCGCAAGCACGTTCACATCTGCATAGTCCACGGCCATGTAGTTCAGCACGCCAGCCACGCGGGAGGAGAAGCCGCATTGGGGCATATCTTTGGTGCCTTTCATGAAGAGCACCATGTCATTGTTTTTCACGATTTCGTCGATGCGGTCTTTAACGTCGGTCATTTGCGTTTCCTTTCGGCGGGCTGGGCCGTGTCAGTTGCATGTCATATAGGAGAGCAGGCGGGGCTTGCCAATGATCAAGCGCAGGTTCGCGCAGCGCCTGATCTCTCTCAGTCAGTCTTTGTCCTTGGGCACAAACAGGCGGGCGTAGGCATCCGGGTCTTTGGGCACTTTCCAAGTGCGCTGTGCACCGCCGCCCATGCCGGACTGATAGTCGGAGCGCAGCACGTGATTGTCTGGATCGTCTTCTTCTTCCACCAGACCGCTGCGATTGCGACCGACCCAGGCATTCAAAGCGACCAAGGCGACCACAGCAGGGATCAGAAAGGGTAAGAGCCCATCCATATTTTGCGCTTATTCCGGTGCTTTGGTGGTCAATGCGAGCGCGTGCAACTCACCTGAGGGGCCATCCATCTTCCCTTTAAGGGCGGCGTAGACGGCGCGCTGTTGCTGGACGCGGTTTTTGCCGCGAAAGCTTTCGTCAATCACCATGGCGGACATATGCACACCGTCGGTACCGCCGACCTGAATATCGGCGTCCGGGAAAGTCTCGCGCAGAAGTTCCTCAATTTGATGGGCGCTCATCGGCATGATTGGCTATTCCTTTGTGTCGTTCAGAAAAAATGTAAGTGGCGCGGCGCTGCTCTGCAAGCTGGATTCCTGCAGCTCAGACGAAAGGCGCAAGCGATTGAAGGTAGGCAGGCACATCTGCCAAAGCATCCTGCACTTCATAATCCTCAAAATCATAGATGGATTTGGCGTCTTGCGGACACAGCGCTGCCATCAGGGCCGCGCCCTGGTCTGCGACGCTTTGTGGCACGCGGATTTGCTGCGCCTGTTTGAGCAGCAGAAGGGCTTCATGGATGGGGCGCAGCACGCGCAGCGCATAGGTCATATGTTCCAGCAGATCGGGATCTTCGCGCCAGTTCTCACCTTCAAACAGTTGCTGGGTGACTCGTTGCCCGGCCCCAGCACAGGAATAGGCCACGCAGCCGCCAAAGCCGCGCGGGATCAGGTCCTTGTGAATGGTGCAGTCAAAGCAGCTGTCAGAGAGATTGGGGCAGGGGGTGTCGGCGCGTTTGAGCAGGCCAAAGTCTTCGTCTGCGTCAAAGGGATAGGCCACACAGCAGAGGGCTGCACAGTTGGCGCAGTCGTCAGAGAGCGCCGGGAGCTCCGGCGCCCTCCGTTGCATTTTCTCAGGCCACCGCCGCTGCAAAGCTGCCCCGGAAGATGTCCGAAAGCTCTGCCAGCGGGGCTTCTGCGCCGCCGAATTTCACAGTATCGCCGCTGAAGCGACCCACGGAGGTGATGGTAACACCGGCTTTGGCCGCATTGATCATCAGCGCTTCGGCCTGATCAAAGTTGCAAGCCACCAGGTAGCGGGCCTGATCTTCGCCAAACAGCGTTGGGGTGTCGTCCATATCCAGCTGGATGCCCACGCCTGCGGCTTCGGCCATTTCAAAGGCTGCCAGCGCAAGGCCGCCATCCGCCAGATCGGTGCAGGCTTTGATCCAGTCGCGGTTTTCGCGGATGAACTCACCGTTTTTGCGCTCTGCCTCCAGATCCACATGGGGGGCGTCGCCATCTTCGCGGTTGAAGACTTCGGTCAGCAGGGCGGACTGGCCCAGATGGCCGGTGGTGTCGCCCACCACAAGTGCCACATGGCCGTCGCGCACGTCGCCTAAGATAGGCTCTTCGCCCGCAGCAATCAGACCCACCGCGCCGATGGTTGGCGTTGGCAGGATCGCGGAGCCGTCGGTTTCATTATAAAGCGACACGTTGCCGGAGACGATCGGCATGTCCAGCGCTGCGACGGCTTCGCCGATGCCTTTGATTGCGCCCACAAACTGCCCCATGATCTCAGGCTTTTCCGGGTTGCCGAAGTTCAGGTTGTCGGTGGTGGCCAGTGGTTTGGCGCCCACGGCGGTCAGGTTGCGGTAGGCTTCGGCCACGGCCTGTTTGCCGCCCTCGGTTGGGTTGGCTTTCACGTAGCGTGGGGTCACGTCCGAGGTGAAGGCCAGTTTCTTGTCGGTGCCATGCACGCGGATCACGCCGGAGCCCATGCCAGGACGTTGGGCCGTGTCGCCCATGACGGTGGTGTCATATTGCTCATAGACCCACTGTTTGCCGCCATAGTTTGGCGTGGAGATCAGCGCCTTGAGGCCGTCGATGGCATCAATGGAGGGCACGTCGCCCAGTTCTTCGGCGGCCGGGGTTTCCACCCAAGGGCGGTCATATTCCGGTGCGCGGCCAGAGAGCGGGGAGAGCGGCAGGTCGGCTTTGACTTCGCCGTTGTGCAGGATCAGGAATCGGTCTTCGGCGATGGTTTCACCGACGATGGCAAAATCCAGATCCCATTTTTCAAAGACGGCGCGAGCCTCGGCCTCAAGCTCTGGTTTGAGCACCATCAACATGCGTTCCTGAGACTCAGACAGCATCATTTCGTAGGCTGTCATGTTCTCTTCGCGCTGTGGCACGTCTTCGAGGTTGAGTTTGACACCCAGTTTGCCTTTGTCGCCCATTTCCACGGCGGAACAGGTCAGACCGGCTGCGCCCATATCCTGAATGGAGATCACGGCACCGGTCTGCATCAGCTCCAGCGTCGCTTCCATCAGGCGTTTTTCGGTGAAAGGGTCGCCGACCTGAACGGTGGGGCGCTTTTCTTCGATGGTGTCGTCAAATTCGGCAGAGGCCATGGTTGCGCCGCCGACGCCATCACGGCCGGTTTTGGCACCCAGATAGACCACAGGCATGCCGACGCCAGAGGCGGCGGAGTAGAAGATGCTGTCGGTCTTCGCAAGGCCTGCGGCAAAGGCATTCACAAGGCAGTTGCCATTGTAGGCCGCATGGAAGCGGACTTCGCCGCCCACGGTGGGCACGCCAAAGCAGTTGCCATAGCCGCCGACACCTTCGACCACACCGTTCACAAGCTGGCGGGTTTTATGGTGGGAGGGTTCGCCAAAGGAGAGCGAGTTCATGGCGGCCACGGGGCGTGCGCCCATGGTGAAGACATCACGCAAAATGCCGCCAACACCGGTGGCGGCACCTTGATAGGGTTCAATGTAGGACGGGTGGTTGTGGCTTTCCATTTTGAAAACAACCGCATCGCCATCGCCAATGTCCACGATGCCAGCGTTTTCACCGGGGCCACAGATCACCTGTGGGCCTTCGGTGGGCAGGGTGCGCAGCCATTTTTTGGAGGATTTGTAAGAGCAGTGCTCATTCCACATGGCCGAGAAAATGCCCAGCTCAGTGAAGGTGGGCTCGCGTCCGATGATCTCAAGGATCAATTCGTATTCGTCAGGCTTCAGTCCATGAGCTTCGATGAGATCGGTGGTGATGGCCGGTTCCTGCATGTGGCGAGAGTCCCCAATAAATAGCGTTTGAGGGGCTTTTAGGGCAGGAGAGACAAAAGGGGAAGAGATTAAAGCGCCACGTCAGGCTGCGCTTGCTTTCGATGCTGTAAATATGCCCAGAGCGTGGCGCAATGCGCGGGGTGCTCCGGGCAATGATCAGGGTCTGCCAGATGTCAGAAGCGCTGCCCGACATAGACATAAAGCAGGTCTTCGCTGCGCTCATTTACAGAAGCGTCCACAGAGAGCATGGCTTTGAACTTCTTGGAGAGTTGGACGCGCAGGCCAAGGCCGCCTGCGTATTTCAGGCCATCGTCGTTGATGTCAGAAAGCGCACTGCCTGTGTCGCCGACGCCGGCAAAGGCGACAAGCCCAAGGCGGGAGAACAATTGGTGGCGGTATTCGATCTGAGCGGAGAGCAGATCGTTGTCCAGAAATTCCGCCGGGCTGTAGCCACGGAAATTGTCGGTGCCGCCCAGAGAACACTTGTCAAAGAACGGTGCGGCATCGGAGACCGTGCAGCCAACCAGATGTAGGGCAAGGCTGTCCTGAGCCCCAACGGGCTGGTGATAGGTGAAGGACAGGGAGGCTTTGACATAGTCGCGGCTGCTGGCGCTGACGACATTGCCATAGCTGATGTCGGCCTCAAGCAGGTGGCCCGTGCGGGCCGAAAAGCTGTCATCGCGGGTGTCCCATTTGCCCAGCAGGCTGATATGGGCGAGATCCAGATCGGCTTCGGGCAGGGGCGGGCCGCCTGCGGCGCTGTTATACCCCAGTGAGGTGGTGACATAGCGCAGACCGCCGCCGATCAGCAGTTCTGGCGTGAGGCCGTAAAAGAGTGTGCTGTCAAAAATCTGACCAGTTTGGCGCACAGGAACGGGAAGGTTGCCAAGGTAGAGATCATATTTGGCCTCCGCATCGGCCAGCGTGACGCCCATTTGCCATTGGTTGTTGTCAAAGGCGAAGTTGCCGCCAAGGCCAACGGCGTGCGAGCCGTTTTCACTGCGCATGGCGGCCACACCCAGATAGGAGGTGTCGCTTTCCGCATCCATTTGAAACAGGTAGCCGCCACCGAGCACCAGGCCAGCACCGATCAACACGTTTTTGAAGGGAATGGGGGCCACCACAAAGGAGCCTTCGCGCAAACCGTAGCCCTCATCTGAGGCTGCGGTTTCCAGCGGTTGCCCCAGCGGGTTGTTTTCGACGGGATCGGCAAAGGCTGCGGGGCTCAATGCCATAAGGGAAATCAGGCTGGCACAGAACAAGACGGCAGGCGCAAAATGCGCCTGCCGTTTCTGTGTTTTGCCTAAGAGGGGAAGTGCCATCTTATGCTTCCTTTGAAGATCAATCCGGCCCTTTGGAGGGGGCTGCGGCACCTTCGCCTTCTTGTTGCTGCTGAGCGGCGGCAGCAGCGGCAGCGGTGAGGGCAGCCTTGTCCGCCTCTGGCAGGTCTTTGGCCGCTTCTGGCAAGGCCACGCGCACTTCGCGGCGGGCAAAGTCGATGCCATTTTCTGCAAAGGCAGCTTTGACGCGGTTGTAGATCTCTTTGCGGATCATGAACTGCTTGCCCGGTTTGGCCATGAACTTACCGCGGATGATCATGCCGACATCATCGATGTCAAACACGCCCTGCGATTTGAACGGTTGCAGGAAGTCATCTTTGTAGAGTTCTTCCACCAGCATTTCCTGGCCGATTTTTTTGAAGATCTTTTTGACCTTGTTTGGATCGGTGTCAAACGGCACGGTGAATTTGAGCTTCATGATCACCCAGTCACGCGAGTAGTTGGTGAGTTTGGGGATTTCGCCGTAGGGGATGGTGTGCACAGGGCCAAGGTGGTGGCGCAGCTGCATGGAGCGGATCGAGATTTTCTCAACCGCGCCCATGGTGCCGTCAATCTCCACATATTCGCCCACACGGAAAGCGTCATCCACAAGGAAGAACACGCCAGAGACCACATCGGTCACCAGTTTCTGCGCGCCAAAACCGATGGCGAGACCTGCAATACCCGCACCGGCCAGAAGCGGCGTGATGTCGATGCCAAGGTTGCCGATCGAAAGCAGGCCGAAGATCACAATGATCACGCCCTGTGCGGTCACCAGCAGAAGGGGCAGTACAGTGGAGAGACGCGATGCGCCGCCGCCTCCCATTTCATTGTCGGCATCTTCCTGGCTCATGCCCAATGCGGTCATCTCCGCCGCCAGACGGCGGTTGATATAGAGGCTGACACCTTCATAGACCACGTAGCCCACGATCACGGTCATGGCGAAGCTGAAGAGATTGTCGCCAATGCCTGCGCGATCCTGGAAGAGATCAAACAGGGCGACATTCCATGCGCGCGCAATCAGCGCCAGCACGGCACCAACAGCGATCACACGACCGATGCGCACATAGCTGCGCTTGGTGGCCACATAGGCTTCCTGTGCGACGGCACCTTCGCCTTGCATCGGGGGTACCAGATGGCGAACAAGGCCGCGAATGCCGGTATCGATCACGGGGGCGATCAGCAGCCAGAACATAGTGGTGTAATGCGCGCCATTCAGCAGAAGCTGAACCTTGCCCAGACCGATGATGATGGAGACCAGCACCCAAGTGCCGCCCGCAACGATCAGCGCGAAATATGGGTAGGCCCGTGCCATGGCTTCGTCAAACTCGGTGCGGTCGGGATCGTCGCCGCGCATCATGTCCGCAAAGCCTTCACGGGCTGTCCATGCGACATAGGCGATATAGAGATAGACCATGGAGTCGATCCAGAAACCGATGCGGGTTTCCCCGGCAGGCACGCCATTGAGCACGTTGAACTGCACCACAAAAATGGTTGCGCCGCCCAAGACAACAATGCCGATGATGTGTCTGTGGATGAAGCTGGCCCAACGGTCATTGACATTGACCAGACGCAGATCCGGGCGCTTTGGCGCCATCAAGAAGCGAGAGAAGGCCGCCGCGATACGGGGCATCCAGATCATGTAGCCAATGAAAGGTGCTACGAAGGTGGCTTGCTGCGGATCCAGAATGGTGCGGCCAAGCGCGCGCACGGTGACATAGAAAATCACCAGACCAAAGATTTCGCGCAGGAAGCGTTTGAACAGGAAAGTCAGGGCTTCCCTAAGGGTCGTATCCCCCTCTGCAACCTGAGGATTGCGCACTTTGATAAGCCAGGTGCGCACAGCATATTCGACGCCAAGACCCACGACGAGCAACAAGGCCGTCACGCCAAAGAGCGACAGGACCCCACCAAAGCCGCCATGTGCAGCGGAAAAGTTTCCAAAGGCCTCGATCTGAGCGGGGATGACGGCAGGCAGTTTGCGTACGGCGTCCAGCAGAGGCTGAGAGAAGGCTGTCCAAAGCAGGGAGACCCGTTCTACCAGCGTTTGGGGAGCCTCAGGCGCTGTGCCATCCGCAGCCACGGCATCCAGCCGGTCCAGCAAAACCGAACGCACCTGATCGTCGGACATGCGGGCGACCATGGCGTTGATGGCCTCGGACGTCATTTCTGATGGGTTGATTTCGACCACGTCTTCGGCAGGGGCCGAGGATGCGGTGGTGGTTGGGAGGCCTTGGGCCTGCGCCGCCGTGATACCGCCGACGCTCAGCAGAAGCGTCAGCAATATGGACGTTACGATGTGTCTCATGGGGGACTCTATGATGAAAAAAACAATCTCATCAATGAGATGACTTTTACGTGATCAGGTCAAGGCTTGACCCCAGCCGTTGTTCACAATTTCAAAAAGTGAAATCGAAATGATACAACACTTGGGCAAAAAAAGGGCCGAGCAATAAGCTCGGCCTTAGTCCAACAGGGAGGTGAAGATGATGCGCTTCTAAGCAATCATCGTCTTCGAGAGATCAATTAGTAGTCAGTTTATAAACCTTCAAGAGATTTTCTGTCGCAGGCGCAGCATGCCTGCTATGCGATTATCGCATAGCTTAGGAAATCTCTTTGTCGCGCAATTGCTTGCGGTGCAGAATGATCTCTTCCTGAACAAAATCACGGAAGGCTGCAATGCGCTTGGATTGGCGCAATTCTTCTGGAAAGGCCAAGTATACTGGGACTTCCGCAGATTCGATGTGTTCGCCAACCCGCACCAGATCCGGGAAATCCTGGATCAGGTAATCGGGCAGAACACCAATGCCGAGATCATGTGTGACGGCCTGAAGCACTCCGAAGTAGTTGTTCACGTAGAGCATCTTGGTGACGTCATTGGCGAGCAGGCTGGTGACAAAGCTGGCGCCTGCGCCGATCTGTTCGGAATTGACGTTTTGGCAGATCAGGCGATGGTCGTGCAGATCGGCGAGATTTTCAGGTTCCCCGTGCTGCTCAAGGTAGCTCTGTGTGGCGTAAAGGCGCATGCGCACGCTCATCAGGCGCTTGCGGACCAGATCTGCTTGACTTGGCTCTTTCATGCGGATGGCCACATCGGCTTCGCGCATTGGAAGGTCGAGCACTTTTTCTTCCAGCATCAGGTCGATGTTGAGGTCAGGGTATTGTTCGTAGAGTTTGGTCAGACGCGGGGCGAGCCAGAGGGTGCCAAAACCGATGGTGGTGGTGACGCGCAACTCGCCAAACACTTCTTCTTCGCTGTCGCGGATGCGCGCGGAGGCGGCGTCCAGACGTTTATTCATGGCGGTGGTCGCATCAAACAGCAATTCACCCTGCTCGGTGAGGATTAGGCCACGGGCATGGCGGTGAAACAGCGTGGTGTTCAGAGATTCTTCCAAAGCGCGAATTTGGCGCGAAACCGCCGACTGGGACAGGTGCAAAACATCCCCTGCATGTGTCAGGCTGCCCGCATCCGCGACGGCATGAAAAATTCTGAGTTTGTCCCAATCCATGACGGCTCCATTTTGTTGTTTTGTGTCATGCGGTTAGTTGTCAGTCAAAGATTTTTTGACCAATGCTCGATTTAGAAGCGCACCGAATAGGCCTTATTTCTTCGGAAGAAAAGTGAAGTTTGTACGAAGTTTCAAAGTCTTGTGTTGGCTTGGTGGACATTGACAGGCAGGCCGCCACTTCCCTTGGTCTGTGATCAAGAAAAGGGCATCTGCCTGCGCTGTGAGAAATGCGATCCAAGACTGTGCGCGATGACGGCTACGGTTGCATTTCACGTTTGAGTGAAAGGGGCAGGGGGGCTTGGGTGGTAGAATTTTTGTTATTCTCGGATTTTTGGAAAATACATTGAATTCAGATGCTTGTCCGAAGGCAATCCGGAAACGCGCGGCGTGCGTATAAGGATAAGTGAACAAACGTTCAAAAAAATGTTTACATAGGTCAGGTATTGCGACCTAATATAGGCACTATATTGGAAGACACCGTCCAGCGAGGGGAGCGCAAGATGAGTATCCAAAAGGTATCTTTGAATGACAGACTGGATCTGAGCAAAGAGCATGTTTTGCTGAATGGGACGCAGGCGCTTGTGCGGCTGATGTTGATGCAGAAGGCGCGAGACAGCGAGGCGGGCTTGAACACGGCAGGATATGTCACCGGCTATCGCGGGTCGCCATTGGGCGCGGTGGACAGTCAGATGATGCGCGCCAAAGCCGAGCTCGAAGCCCATGACGTGCTGTTTCAATCCGGTCTGAACGAAGATTTGGCGGCCACACAGCTTTGGGGGAGCCAGCAGGCAGAGCTGCGGGGCGAGGGCAAATTCGATGGTGTCTTTGGGCTGTGGTATGGCAAGGGGCCCGGAGTGGATCGCACCGGAGATGTGATGCGTCATGCCAATATGGCAGGCACCAGCCCCAATGGCGGTGTGCTGATGGCCATGGGGGATGATCACACCGGCGAAAGCTCGACCGTGCTGCATCAATCCGAATGGGCGCTGGTGGATGCTTATATGCCGGTGGTCTCACCTGCAGGCGTGCAGGAGATCATGGACTATGGGCTCTATGGCCTGGCGCTGAGCCGGTTTGCGGGTGTCTGGGTTGGGCTCAAGACCATGAAGGACACAATTGAAGCAACCGCGGTGGTGAATGGTGATCCGCATCGGCTGTCTTTTGTGACCCCCGCGTTTGATATGCCGGAAGGCGGGCTAAACATCCGGCTCACCGATACGCCGCATGCGCAGGAAGCGCGGATGATTGATCACAAACGCTTTGCCGCAGAAGCCTTCAGCCGGGCCAACAAGATGGACAAACGGGTCTGGGGCAAGCCGGGGGCCAAGATTGGGTTTGTGGCCGCAGGTAAGAACTGGTTGGATCTGGTGCATGCGCTGCAGCTTCTTGGGATTGATGAGCGGGAAGCAGAGCGGCTGGGGATCACCACCTATAAGGTGGGGCAGACTTTCCCGATGGATATGACCACCTTTGCGGATTGGGCCGAGGGGCTTGATCTGATTGTGGTGGTGGAAGAGAAGCGCAAGCTGATTGAGGTGCAAATCAAAGAAGCGATCTTTGATGATCGGCGCGGGCGTCGGGTCTATGGCTGGTATAAGGGCGGCGCAGGCTTGATGGGGCGCGAAGAGCTCTTTCCGACGCGTGGTGCGCTGGACCCGATTATGATTGCTGAAAAGCTCGGCGATATTTTGATTGAAGAAGGGCGGGGCACAGATGCGGTGAAGGCTGGGATGACAACCCTGAAAGAGGCGCAGCGGGCGGACAATGCCGAAGACATTGCCACGCGCACGCCATGGTTCTGTTCGGGGTGCCCACACAACACCTCCACCAAAGTTCTGGAAGGCAGCCGCGCCTATGCGGGGATTGGTTGCCACTATATGGTGCAGTGGATGGATCGCGAGACCACCGGCTTTACCCATATGGGCGGCGAGGGGGCCAATTGGATTGGTGAGGCGCCGTTTTCCAAAACCAAACATGTGTTTCAGAACCTTGGGGATGGCACCTATAACCACTCAGGTGTGCAGGCGATCCGGGCGGCGCTCGCCGCAGGGACCAACATCACTTATAAAATTCTGTTCAACGATGCGGTTGCGATGACCGGCGGGCAGTCTAATGACGGCAATCTGAGCCCACAGAAGATCGCGCATGAGCTTCATGCCATGGGGGTGGAGGCGCTTGCGGTGGTCTATGATGAAAAGGAAGAGGTGGACCCCAGTCTGTTTCCGTCTGGCATCCTTTTCAAAGAGCGCGCGGAGCTACAGAGTGTTGAGGAAAAGTTTCGCGATATCAGTGGTGTGAGCGCCATTGTCTATGTGCAGACCTGTGCCAGTGAGAAGCGTCGCCGCCGCAAGCGGGGGCAGTTCCCGGACCCGGATCGGCGGGTGTTCATCAATACGGATATTTGTGAGGGTTGTGGCGATTGTGGGGTGCAGTCCAACTGTATTTCCATCGAGCCTGTGGAGACCGAGCTGGGGCGCAAGCGAAAGATCAATCAATCCAGCTGTAACAAGGATTTCAGTTGTCTCAACGGGTTTTGCCCCAGCTTTGTGACCGTCGAAGGGGCCAAGATCAAAAAGGCGGCGACGGCGTCGCTGGACCTGCCACAGATGCCGATGCCCGAGATTGCGCCGATTGCCGGCACACATAACGTGGTGATCACCGGCGTGGGCGGCACCGGTGTTGTGACCATTGGTGCGATCCTCAGTCAGGCTGCGCAGATTGATGGCAAGGCCGCAGGCATGATGGAAATGGCCGGGTTGGCGCAGAAGGGCGGCGCGGTGCACATCCACTGTCGTCTCGCGGAGACGCCGGAGGCCATCAGTGCGGTGCGGGTTGCCACGGGCGAATGTGACGCGCTCATTGGCGGAGATCTGGTGGTGAGCGCGGGTGCAAAAACGCTCGGGCTGACTTCGGAAGGGCGCACGGGCGCTGTGGTGAACAGCCATGAGATCATTACCGGCGACTTCACGCGAGATACGGATTTTAGGCTGCCGACCGGGCGTCTGGAAGTGGCGTTGCAAGCGCGGCTGCGGGACAAGCTGGCGCTGTTTGATGCCTCTGAGCTGGCACGGGTGGTGATGGGCGATGCGATCTTCTCCAACATGATGGTGTTTGGGGCGGCCTGGCAGAATGGGCTGGTGCCGGTGAGCCACGCGGCGATTGTCAGCGCGATTGAGCTGAATGGCGCGGCGGTTGAGAAAAACCTGCGCGCCTTTGAGATTGGTCGCTGGGCAGTGCTCTATCCGGAAGAGGCCGCTGGCATGCTGTCTCCCAAAGTGGTTCAGATGCCAAAGTCACTGGAGGAAAAGATCGCTTTTCGAGCCGATCATCTTGTCAAATATCAGGGCAAGGGGTTGGCCAAGAAGTATCGCAAGCTGGTGGAGAGCATTTCCGACCCGCGTTTGAAGCAGGCCGTGGCTTTGGGCTATCACAAACTGCTGGCGTATAAAGATGAGTATGAAGTCGCGCGGCTGCATCTGGAGACACGCGCCAAGGCGGAAGAGGTCTTTGAGGGAGATTTCTCCGTGAAGTTCCATCTCTCGCCGCCGCTTGTGGCGAAGGAAGGGCCAAATGGGCGCCCGCTTAAGTCGGAGTATGGTGCAGGCATGATGTGGCTGTTTCCGCTGCTTGCCAGATTAAAGCGCCTGCGGGGCACGCCGCTTGATGTGTTTGCGCGCCACCCGGAACGGAAAATGGAACGCGCCCTGATTGCGCAATATGAGGCGGATCTGGCTGAGATCATATCCGAGCATGGTGCGGATGCGCCTGATGCGGCTGTGGCGCTGGCAGAGCTGCCATTGCAGATCAAAGGGTTTGGGCCGGTGAAAATGGCCAATCAAGCCAAAGCTGCCAAGCGACGCGAGGAGCTTCTGGCGGCTTTGCAGCAAGGGGATCAGATTAAGGCTGCTGCGGAGTAAGTCGAGTAAGCTTTGATTGCGCCGGCTATGCATTGGAAGCCTGCCGTTTTTGCGGCGGGCTTTTACAAGGTCTGTTTGCAGAATATGGGAGAATTTTGCTTGCGATCCGCAGGAAGGTTAAAAAACTTTCGCATTTCTGTCATAGGGTGCGCGCAGTAACGACATCTGAGACCTGCCATGCCTTCCGCCCTCAAATCTGCCCGCGACATCAGCTATGCCTATTCCGCCCAGACCCGCAGTGGGCGGGCCATGATCCGTATGATGGAAAACTCCACGGGACGTTTGAGGCTGATCAAACGTGCGCGTGGCTATGAGGATGAAGTGGCCGCCGGACGTGACTTTTGGGAAGTCATGCGTGAGCGGTATGGGCTGACGCTGGATGTGATTGGTGGATCGCTCAGCAATATTCCCAAAACCGGCCCGCTGATCATGATCGCAAACCATCCTTATGGTATTCTGGATGGGTTGATGATGGGGCATATCCTGAGTGAGACACGCGGGGATTTTCGCATTCTGGCACATCAGGTGTTTCGCAAGGCTGAAGATCTCAACCGTATCATTTTGCCGATCAGCTTTGATGAGACCAAAGAGGCGGTGAAGCTCAATCTGCAAACCCGCAAGACTGCGCTGGACTATCTGGCGCAGGGCGGTGCGATGGGCATCTTTCCGGGGGGCACCGTCTCCACCGCAGAGCGGCCTTTTGGCACGCCGCTGGATCCGGGCTGGCGTGGGTTTACCGCGCGGATGGTGGCGAAATCTGAGGCGACGGTGGTGCCGGTGTATTTTGACGGCCACACCAGCCGTTTGTTTCAGATTGCAAGCCACCTGCATTATACGTTGCGCATGGGGTTTTTGATCCGTGAGTTCAAAAAGCGCGTGGACACGCCGGTGCGGGTGGTGATTGGTGAGCCACTTGATGCCGATGCGCTTAAGCGCCGCGCGCAAGACACCAAGGCGCTCATGGACTTTCTGCGACACAGCACATATTCTTTGTCGCCAAAGCCGATTGCCAATTTGGGCTACGGCTATGAGTTTGAAGAAAAATATCGGGCCTGACATAGACATTAGGCCCAAGAGGCGGATTGAGGTGTGTCGTGGCAGTTGGACTTTTTGACAGTGGGCTTGGTGGGCTGACCGTTTATGATGCGGTGAGCAAACGTTTGCCGGATGTGCCTTTGGTGTATTTTGGCGACAATGCGCATGCGCCCTATGGGGTGCGGGATGCGGATGATGTGTACAACCTGACCACTGCGGCGGTGGAGCGTATGTGGGATGCGGGCTGTGATCTGGTCATTTTGGCCTGTAACACCGCAAGCGCAGCCGCCCTGCGCCGGATGCAGGAAAGCTGGATCCCCAGTGACAAACGTGTGCTGGGCGTGTTTGTGCCGCTGATTGAGGCGCTGACGGAACGCAGCTGGGGCGACAACAGCCCGCCGCGCGAAGTGGAAGTGAAACATGTGGCGCTGTTTGCAACGCCGGCCACGGTGGCCAGCCGTGCGTTTCAGCGCGAGTTGGCGTTTCGTGCGATTGGTGTGGATGTGGAGGCGCAGGCCTGTGGCGGCGTGGTGGACGCCATTGAAGACGGGGATCTGATCCTTGCCGAAGCTTTGGTGCGCAGCCACGTGGACGCCTTGCAGCGCAAGATGCCCGCGCCAGAGGCCGCGATTTTGGGCTGCACCCATTACCCGTTGATGCATGACACTTTCCAAGATGCTTTAGGCGCGGGCGTAAAAGTGTATAGTCAGGCCAATCTGGTGGCAGATTCGCTGGCGGACTATCTGGAGCGGCATCCGAAAATGATCGGTGAAGGCAAAGACAATCTGTTTCTGACAACAGGCGATCCCCGCAAGGTGAGTGATCGCGCCACCCAGTTTTTGCGACGACAAATCAGCTTTCAGGCGGCCTGACCGCCGCTGATGCGCACAGAGGGCTGCGACCTGCGGGCGCAGGCCCTCGCAATCACATGTATTTCGGATTATTTACCTCGTAGATGACGGGGCGATCGCGTGGAAGCTGCGGTCTGATGAAGGGAAGAGGTCGAAGAGATGACCCATAAAATCGCTATTCTTGGCGCCAGCGGCTACACCGGGGCAGAGCTTGTCCGGTTGATTGCCACCCACCCATCCATGGAAATTGTGGCTCTGTCCGCCGATCGTAAAGCAGGCATGGAAATGGCCGTGGTGTTTCCGCATTTGCGCCACCTGTCACTGCCAACGCTTTGCAAGATTGATGAGATCGATTTTGCCGATGTTGATCTGTGTTTCTGTGCCTTACCCCATGCCACATCTCAAAAGGTTATCAAAGCGTTACCGTCGGATGTAAAAGTGGTGGATCTGAGCGCGGATTTCCGGCTGCGCGACCCTGAGGAATACGCGAAATGGTATGGCGGTCAGCATGATGCGCTCGAAATTCAGAAAGAGGCTGTCTATGGCCTGACGGAATTTTACCGCGACGAGATCAAAGCGGCGCGGGTTGTGGCGGGCACGGGCTGTAACGCGGCCACAGGTCAGTTTGCGTTGCGTCCGCTGATTGAAGCGGGTGTGATTGATCTTGATCAGATCATTCTGGATCTGAAATGTGCAG
Organism: Shimia sp. R11_0; assembly: GCF_017744035.1. Lineage (NCBI taxonomy): Bacteria > Pseudomonadati > Pseudomonadota > Alphaproteobacteria > Rhodobacterales > Roseobacteraceae > Shimia > Shimia sp. R11_0. The sequence goes on from NZ_JAGHQY010000002.1 coordinate 74,582, forward strand.
TCTCTGGCGCAGGGCGGTCCTTGAAAGAGAACCTGCTGCATGCGGAGTTGAGCGAAGGCTATCATGCCTATGCCGTGGGCGGCACGCACCGGCATCTGGGCGAGTTTGATCAGGAGTTTTCCAAGATCGCAGGCCGTGAGGTGAAGGTGCAGTTTACGCCCCATCTGGTACCTGCCAACCGGGGCATCCTGGCGACGGTCTATGTGCAGGGCGATGCGGCAGAGATCCATGCGACTCTCGCGGTGGCATATGGAGAGGAACCGTTCATTGAGGTGCTGCCCTTTGGCGAAGCGCCGAGCACGCGCCATGTGCGTGGCTCGAACTTCTGCCATATCGGTGTGACTGGGGACCGGATCGAAGGGCGCGCTATTGTGATTGCGGCGCTGGACAACCTGACCAAAGGCTCCAGCGGGCAGGCGTTGCAGAACGCCAATCTGATGTTGGGTGAGGAAGAGACGGCTGGCCTGATGCTGGCCCCTTGCTTCCCGTAAATTGCGCGTACGCGCCAGAGAGGAAAGATGAAGAGCCTCAAAAAGCAACGCCGGGTGCAGGTGATTATCCTGACCTTCGTAGCCCTGATCGTGTCCACGGCCCTGATTGGCTATGCGATGCGCGATGGCATCAATTTCTTCCGTTCTCCGTCGCAAGTGGTGGCTGAGCCGCCAGCCGCCAATGAGGTGTTTCGCATTGGCGGCCTTGTGGAGGATGGCTCCCTTGTGCGTGAAGAAGGTGAAACTGTGCGGTTTTCGGTGACAGATGGCGGTGCCTCGGTGCCGGTGACATTTACTGGCATCCTGCCGGATCTGTTCAAAGAAAACGAAGGCATGGTGGGCACGGGATCTTATGTGGATGGGGTGTTTGTGGCCACCGAAATCCTCGCCAAACATGATGAAACCTACATGCCCAAAGAGGTGGTGGATGCGCTCAAGGAGCAGGGTGTCTATCAACACTATGAAGAGGGTGATGGCTGATCACTTTTGGCTTTTCCATGAATTTGACCCCCGCAGGCTGTGCCTGCGGGGGTTTTTGTTGCAACAGCAGCGCGCGCCGCGCTTTGGGGGTTTTAAGGCCAAACCACGAGACTGAATGGGTATCGCATTCAGGAGGTCGGCATGGTGGACGTGCGGCAAATTGCAAAAGAGATCGTGGCGCGGGAAGGTGGGTTTGTGAATGACCCAGATGATCCGGGCGGGGCGACAAAGCATGGGGTGACCTTGGCGACCGCGCGTCGTTTGGGGCTGGACAAAGACGCAGACGGAGATGTGGACATTGATGATGTGCGCCGATTGACGCCGCAGGACGCAGAGCAGGTATTTTTGCGGCACTACTACCACAGACCAAAGATCGACCAACTGCCGGAGGTGCTGCAGGCGTCGGTGTTTGACATGTATGTCAATGCCGGGGCGCATGCGGTGAGAATATTGCAGCGGCTCTTGGGGCAGATGGGGCAGAAAGTGGCCGTGGATGGGCAGATTGGCCCACAAACCATAGGCGCGGCGCAGGCGGCGGCCGCTGCGGCGCCCCATCATCTGGCCGATGCCTATGGGATTGCGCGGCGCAATTACTATTTTCGTCTGGCCGACAAGCGCCCCAAGTTGCGCAAGTTTGCGCGCACGCGTGCAGGCAACAAAGGGGGCTGGATCAAACGGGCGGAGAGTTTCATTTCGCCGCGCTATCATCTGAATGCATGTGAATTTCAGCAGCGGGTGGCGGCATGGGGATGATCGAGCGGCTTTTGTCTTTTGTGTTCGGCGGCGGGCGGAATGTGATTGCAGAAACGGCTGAGGTGTTTCGGGAAAATGCCGACGCTGGAGCACAGCGCGCGCAGAGCGTTCAGGTAGCGGCGATGCAGGCCCATGCGGCGGAGTTTGCGCATGGTGAACGTGGACGATTTGACCGGATCATGGATGGGATCAACCGGTTGCCGCGCCCGGCGATGGCGTTGGGATGTCTTGGGCTATTTGGGGCGGCTATGGTCAACCCGGATTGGTTTGGGGCACGCATGCGGGGGATGGCCTTGGTGCCTGAGCCCTTGTGGTGGCTATTGGGTGTGGTGGTGAGTTTCTACTTTGGGGCGCGCCATCAGGCAAAGGGTCAGGAATTTCAGCGTGTTATGTCGCAATACGTGATGCGTACCAGCGCCAATGCTGGCCACAAGTCACTGGAGGCGAGCGATGGCGGTGACAATCCGGCGCTGCGGGCGTGGCAGGAGGGACAGGATCGCACGCGTGAGCGTTGAGGGTGCGGCGCGGGGCCGCAACAAAGTGATCGTCTGATTGACTCAAATGCCATTGGCCCCGCCTGAGCCGCACTCTATATTGGCGTCATGATAATCGAGCTCGGCCATTTTGCACTGATCCTAGCCGCCGTCACCGCTTTGGTGCAGGCGATTGTTCCTCTTATTGGCGCGCAAATGCGCTGGCCCGGCTGGATGGCCGTGGCTGAACCTGCGGCGGGGGTGCAGTTTGTCTTCACTCTGTTCAGCTTTGCCGCGCTGACCTACGCCTTTGTCACCTCTGATTTCTCACTGAATCTTGTCACGGCCAACTCACATACGTTGAAGCCGATGCTCTATAAAATCAGCGGGGTCTGGGGAAATCATGAAGGCTCTATGCTGCTCTGGGTGCTGATCCTGACATTGTTTGGGGCCTGTCTGGCATGGTTTGGCGGCAATCTGCCCCCCGGCATCCGCGCCCGTGCGCTTGCAGTGCAGGGCTCTGTGGCGGTGGCGTTTTTTGCCTTTATCCTGTTTACCTCCAACCCGTTTGAACGCATGGAGGTGGTGCCGTTTGACGGGCGTGACCTGAACCCGCTGTTGCAGGATGTGGGCCTCGCTTTGCATCCGCCGTTTCTCTATCTGGGCTATGTCGGGCTTTCGATGGCCTTTTCCTTTGCCATTGCCGCGCTGATTGAAGGGCGCGTGGATGCGGCCTGGGGACGGTGGGTGCGGCCATGGACATTGGCGGCCTGGGTATTTCTGACCATCGGCATCGCGCTTGGTTCGTGGTGGGCCTATTATGAGCTGGGTTGGGGCGGCTTCTGGTTCTGGGATCCGGTGGAAAATGCCTCTTTCATGCCTTGGCTTCTGGCGGCGGCGCTATTGCATTCAGCCATTGTGGTGGAGAAGCGCGAGGCGCTTAAAAGCTGGACCATCCTGCTGGCGATCATGGCCTTTAGTTTCTCTCTGATCGGGACGTTTATTGTGCGCTCTGGTGTGATCACCTCGGTGCATGCCTTTGCCAATGATCCTGAGCGTGGGGTGTTTATTCTGGCCATTCTGGCGCTGTTTACGGGCGGCGGGCTGACGCTTTTTGCTGCGCGGGCAACTGCGATGGAGGCCAAGGGTGTGTTTGGCGTGGTCAGCCGCGAAAGCGCGCTGGTGCTGAACAATATCCTGCTGGCGGTGAGCTGTTTTGTGGTGTTCATTGGCACTATCTGGCCGCTGGTGAGCGAGATGTTCTTTGATCGGAAGCTGAGCGTGGGGCCGCCGTTCTTCAATATGGCTTTCACGCCGTTTATGGTGCTGTTGGGCGCGATTTTGCCGATTGGGGCGATGCTGCCGTGGAAGCGCGCCAAACTGGATCGGGTGGTGAAGCCGCTGATCCCGGCTCTGGTGTTGGCGCTGGCCATTGGCGGGCTGGCCTGGGCGATGCAAAGTGGGCGCTCTTTGCTGGGGCCAATTGGTCTGTTTCTTGGGGCCTGGCTGGTCTTTGGTGCGGGGGTGGACCTGATGTCGCGTACCGGACGCGGCGGACTGACGGAACGGCTTGCGCGACTGGGCCGTTTGCCACGCGCCGACTGGGGCAAGGCGGTGGCGCATGCGGGCTTTGGCATCACCATGCTGGGCGTGGCCGGGTTGATGGCCTGGGAGCAGGAAGACATCCGCGTGGCGCAGCTGAATGAACCTTATGTGGTTGGCAAATATGAAATCACATTGGAGCAGGTGCGCGAGGTGGAAGGACCAAACTATCTGAGCACCATGGCGGATATCCGTGTGCGCCAAGATGGTCGGGAGATCGCGCTGTTGCAGCCTGAAAAGCGGGTTTATCCTGTGGCGGGCATGCCCACCACCGAAGCGGCGATTGACTATCGCCCCATGCGCGACGTTTATCTGGCGATTGGGGATGCGCAGGCAGGTGGGGCCTATACGGTGCGGACCTACATCAAACCTCTGACCAACTGGATCTGGCTCGGCTCCGCTCTGATGGCGCTGGGGGGCTGCCTGAGCCTGACAGACCGCCGCTATCGGGTGGCCGCAGGCGCGCGCAAGGCACCAAAAGCGGGAGTGCCGGCAGAATGATGCGGGGGATGCAAACTTTGAAAGCCCTTGTGCTGGCCGGGGCATGTGTTCTGGGCGCGGCTGCACCAGCTTTGGCGGTTCAACCGGATGAGGTTCTGGCTGATCCTGCGCTGGAAGAACGGGCGCGGGTGATTTCCAAAGATCTGCGCTGTCTGGTGTGTCGCAATGAGAGCATTGATGAATCCAACGCCCAGTTGGCGCGGGATTTGCGCATATTGGTGCGCGAGCGCCTTGTGGCCGGGGACAGCAATGTGCAGGTCGTAGATTTTGTTGTGGATCGCTATGGCGAATATGTTCTCTTGCGCCCACGCACAAGTGGGACGAATATCCTGCTGTATGCTGCCGGGCCGGTGATGTTGCTTTTGGCGTTGGGTATGGGATTTGCCTATACACGCCGCCGCTCACAGGCGCGCAGCGCAACCGAACGGGGTTTAAGTGCCGAGGAGCAGGCGCGCCTGAGTGAAATCCTGAAGGAATGATCTGGGGTTCATGACGCGCATATGAGAGCGGGCTGTCGGAATAAGGCAGCGGGCGGAGGGGATTTATGGAATACCAAACCATTTTGTATGAGCTTACGGACAATGTCGCGACGGTGACATTGAACCGGCCAGAGACTTTGAATGCTCTGACCCAGCAGATGCGCGCAGAGATCACCCATGCATTGGGTGTGGCGGGCAAGGAGGCGCGTGTTGTGGTGTTGACCGGTGCGGGCAAGGCATTTTGCTCTGGTCAGGATTTGGGGGATGGCTCCAGCGCGGCCAATCTCGATCTGGAGCGCACGCTGCGTGACGAGTACCTGCCGATGATCCGAGCCATTCGGGAGTGCCCCGTACCCACCATTTGTGCCGTGAATGGACCAGCAGCCGGAGCAGGCGCGAACCTTGCTCTGTCAGCGGATGTGGTGATCGCCAAGGAAAGCGCCTATTTTATGCAGGCGTTTTCGCGTATTGGCCTGATGCCGGATGCTGGGGGCACCTATGAGTTGCCGCGGTCCATGGGCGCGGCCAAGGCCATGGGAGCTGCGCTGTTTGCGGATAAAATCACGGCCCGTCAGGCGGATGACTGGGGTATGATCTGGGAAGCGGTTGCTGATGAGGCGTATAGTGCCCAGGTACAGGCGCGGGCGACCTATCTGGCGAATGGTCCGACACTGGCCTTTAAGGAAATCAAACGCGCTATCCATGAAAGCTATGGCAATGACTGGGGTGCGCAGATGGCTCAGGAAGCCAAGCGCCAGGGCAAATTGGGCAAGACGCGTGACTTCAAGGAAGGCGTGGTGGCTTTTCTGGACAAACGCCCCGCGAAATACGAGGGGCGCTGAGCTTAGCATTCTTTCAGGCGTTTCATAAGGGCCAGCGCTTCGGGCGTTGGCCTTTGTTCGATACGACGATAGACGCGCCCATCAATCGTGCGTGTGGCCAGCTTATGGTCGATCAGGGAGCGCCGCAAAAGCACATGATCGTCAAAGCCAAGGCCAGCTTTGAGCACCTCATTGACTTGCTTTTCGGAGATATCCTGATGCGCAGGCAGGCGTGCCCAGAAAGGCCAGAGACACAGCCCTTGCACTTTGGTCCATTTGGGCCAGCGATTCATGAGGCCGTTTTCATCAAACACACGTAGAGCCCGCTTGAGGGCGAGTTCATCTAGGGTGGGTGCAGTGGCGCTTGTGTCTGCTTTGAGATGTTGATGGTTCTGAAACCCTGCGGCTTTGGCCACCAGCGTTAACATGGTGGCATGTCCGGGCAGGCTGTCCCGATCTGACAAAGCAGCGCGCAGGGTTTTGGTGAAGGCGGAAACATCCGCCACATAAAGAGGGATCACGTCTTTAGACATGAGGGCATCCTTTTGAAATCGTGCATCCCGATAAGGTCGGGGTCGATGGCCGCCCTTGTCGACGGCACGTGCAAAAGTATGCTGTCGATGATGTGTCTGGCAGGTTTAGCGAAGTCATATGACCGGCGGCGCCTGGGTGAACTGCGGACCCTGAGACAACAGCTACGCGCAAGCCGGTGAAAACGCAAGAGGGGCCATGGTCGACGTGTTGTGCGGCCATGGCGCTTTAGAGATCAGGTCACAGTGACGGCGCTCAGTACAACGTCACTGGCAAAGAAGGGGCCGCCGTCGCCTTGTACGCGCAGGACAAGCTGGCCATCTGCATAAACAAGCGTTTCATTGTTTTCACTGCCCAGCGTGATGGTTGGTGGGGTTTCGCCCGCCGGATAGAGTACAGAGATGGTGTCATCTTCTTCGTCAAAGTCTGTCACCAGAGGCACGTTGTCTTCGTCATCGACCCAATGGCCCACGTCAAAATCGTCGTCGCCTTCGCCGCCTGTTGCAACGTCGCCTTCTCCCAAGAGAAGGGTGTCATCACCTTCACCACCATCAAGCACATTGGCTTCGGCCGTGGTGGGCACTTCAAATCTCAGGGGGCTGGAAGGGGTGCGATCATCGTGACGGTCGGCGATTTCCAGATCGCGGTTGGTGATATCTGCGCCCACCAGATCGTCATCACCAGGGCCGCCATAAAGCGTGTCGTTGCCTGCGGCACCATAGAGAACGTCGTCGCCTCGACCACCATGGAGTTCGTCATCGCCGCTGCCGCCGAACAGCTCATCTGTGCCGGTTTGGCCATAGAGGGAATCTTCGCCATCGCCCCCCAGCAGGAAGTCGATACCATCCCGGCCACGCAGACTGTCATCGCCGTCTTGGCCTGACAGAATATCGGGGCCGTTTGTGCCAAAGATCTGCTCATCACTGTCATTGCCGGAGATCAGTTCACCAACTTCGCCATCGCGCTGAATTGGGGTCCGTTCATCGCTTGGCTCCGGGCTTCCGGTGCTCTCATCAGAATCGTCACTGTCAAATGCACCCACCATTGCGCCCACGGCAACACCGGTCAAAAGGAGGCTTAACATCAGCATGGTCTTCGTCCTTGCACGTCGCAACGCCGCGGCGCCACGTCTTAAATTTGGGTCTGAAGCGTCTTGCTGAAAATGATGCAGACGCGTTTGGGTGCACAGTCAAACATTCTGTTCAAAATAATGCGTATGTGTGATGGACCGCTTCGGCGGTCTTGGTTGGGTGGAAACCTGCAAAAACACGCTAAAGGTGTCAAGACTTTGAGGGAAATTCGCCAAAAATCGGGATCAATGGCCCAGGATCAAACGGATTGTTTCTCACAAACGGTGGCCATAAAAAAACGCGCCGAAATCCGGCGCGTTTGGTGTTTTGCATGTCAACGCGTGATCAGCGGTTTTCGATGTCCGCATAGGAGCGCACGTCTTCGCCGAGATAAAGCTGACGTGGGCGACCAATTTTATGCGCCGGATCGGAAAGCTGTTCTTTCCACTGAGAAATCCAGCCCACGGTGCGGGACAGCGCGAAGATCGGTGTGAACATCGACGTTGGGAAGCCCATCGCTTCCAGAATGATGCCGGAGTAGAAGTCCACATTCGGGAAGAGCTTCTTGTCCTTGAAGTAAGGATCGTTGAGCGCGATGTGCTCCAGCTCCTTAGCGACCTGCAGCAGCGGGTTGTCTTCGACACCCAACAGTTCCAGCACTTCGTCGGCGCTTTCTTTCATCACGGTCGCGCGTGGGTCCATGTTTTTGTAAACACGGTGGCCAAAGCCCATCAGGCGGAACGGATCGTTCTTGTCTTTGGCGCGGGCGATATACTCAGGGATGCGATCCACGGAACCGATCTCTTTGAGCATTTCCAGGCAGGCTTGGTTTGCGCCACCATGTGCCGGACCCCAGAGGCAAGCGATGCCCGCTGCGATACAGGCAAATGGGTTTGCGCCGGAAGAAGAGGCCAGACGTACGGTGGAAGTCGATGCGTTCTGTTCGTGATCCGCGTGCAGGGTGAAGATACGGTCCATCGCGCGGGACAGGATCGGGTTCACCTCATAGTCTTCTGCAGGCACAGCAAAGCACATGCGCAGGAAGTTGGAAGCGTAGTCCAGATCGTTGCGCGGGGACACAAACGGCTGACCGATGGTGTATTTATACGCCATCGCCGCGATGGTTGGCATCTTTGCGATCAGACGATGAGAGGCGATCTCACGCTGACGTGGGTCATTGATGTCGGTGCTGTCATGATAGAAGGCGGACATGGCACCCACAACACCGACCATGATGGCCATTGGGTGTGCATCGCGACGGAAACCGCGGAAGAAGTTCACCATCTGCTCGTGCAGCATTGTGTGACGGGTGATGGTGCTTTCGAAATCTTCCAGTTCTGCTGCGGTTGGCAGGGCACCGTAAAGCAGCAGGTAGCAGACTTCGAGATAGTGGGATTTGCCCGCCAGATCTCCGATTGGGTAGCCACGGTGGGTCAGGATACCTTCTTCACCGTCGATATAGGTGATGGTGGATTCACAGGAGGCGGTGGAGGTGAAGCCGGGATCATAGGTAAAGACGCCCGCCTGACCGTAGAGTTTGCGGATATCCAACACATCCGGACCGGATGTCGGCGAGTAGACCGGCAAGTCGTAAGTCGCACCGTCAATTGTGAGGGTGGCTGTTTTCTGAGTCTCGGACATGGCTCTTTCCCTTCTTCTCAAGCCGGGGTCGCGGATCGCCCCGGCGTTTTTTCTATGCTGCGGATTAAGGATACGTTACGCGCCCTCACTCCCCAGTGTCGTTGTCAGCAGCGTCTGTCAGACGTGCGAGCGTTTCATCGCGACCCAACACAAGCATCATGTCAAAGACGCTGGGGGTTGCGGCTCGGCCCGCCAGCGCAGCCCGGAGCGGGCCTGCCATCTTGCCGAACTTGATTTCCTTGGCTTCTGCAAAGCTGTTCATGACAGCCTCAAGCCCTTCACGGGTCCAGCTAGCATTTTGCAGCTGCGGCGTCAATTCAGTCAGTATACCACGGGATACTGAATCAAGGTTTTTGGCCGCTTTTGCCTCTACGTCAATTGGGCGGCTGGTCACGGCAAAGTGAGCTTTTTCAAGGAGATCAGGGAAAGTCTTGGCGCGGTCTTTGAGGCAGTAGAGCGCCGCCCGTAGTAATACGGTCTGCGCGTCGTTCAGGGCAGGCAGACCGGCTGCAGCCATATATTCAAGGGTTTCTTGCAGCAACGCAGCATCGTCGGCCACGGCCATGTGCTGACCGCAGATGTTTTCCAGCTTTTTGGTGTCAAAGCGGGCGGGGCTTTTGCCAATGCCGTTCAGGTCAAACCATTCCTTGGCCTGAGCGTCAGTAAAGAATTCGTCATCTCCGTGACTCCAGCCCAGTCGAGCGAGGTAATTGCGCATGCCCGCCGCAGGATAGCCCATGGCTTGATATTCCTGTGCTCCCAGTGCGCCATGACGTTTTGAGAGCTTTTTGCCGTCTGCGCCGTGGATCAGAGGAATATGCGCATAGACCGGCAGATCCCAGCCCATGGCGGTGTAGATCATCATCTGACGTGCGGCATTGTTGAGGTGATCATCGCCCCGGATCACATGGGTCACGCCCATATCATGGTCATCAACAACTACCGCCAACATGTACACGGGCGTGCCATCGGAACGTAACAGGATCATGTCATCCAGTTGGTCGTTACGAATGGTCACATCGCCCTGAACCTGATCGCGGATCACGGTGGTGCCCTCACGTGGGGCCTTGATGCGGATCACATAGGGTGCATCGGGATGTGTGGCTTCATCGGCATCGCGCCAGGGGCTGTGATAGAGCGTGGATTTGCCTTCGGCGCGGGCCTGATCACGGAATGCGGCGATTTCTTCCTGTGTGGCAAAACACTTGTAAGCCTTGCCTTCGGAGAGAAGTTGCTGTGCCACTTCGGCGTGGCGCGCCGCGCCGTTAAATTGGCTGACGACCTCGCCGTCATGATCCAGACCAAGCCATTGCATGCCTTGCAAAATGGCCTCTGTAGCCTCTGGCGTGGAGCGTTCGCGATCGGTGTCTTCGATGCGCAGGAGGAACTTGCCGCCGCGGCCACGGGCATAAAGCCAGTTGAACAGCGCCGTGCGCGCGCCACCAATATGCAGATAGCCGGTGGGCGAAGGGGCGAAACGGGTGACGACCTGGCCTGTCATAGCGGGCTTAACCTTTCAGTAACCATGGGTGATTTAGCGTTGAGCACTGTCTAGCGACACGGTCGGGAGAGGACAAGGCTTGCGCATCGTCGCATCCCTGCGTCTGTCCCTGTTGGCACAGCGCGGGCATCTGTTTTGTTGGGTGCCGGTCTGTCTGGCAATGGGGATCGGGCTTTATTTTGTGGTGTCCGTGGAGCCAAGCGGCACCCTGTTGATCGGTGCGGGCGCGGTCTTTCTCATTTTAGTGCTTTTCACATGGCGTCGGGAGGCGGATCTGGCAGCCGCGATCTGGGCGCTTGCGCTGATTGCCGCGGGATTTTCTCTGGCTGGCGCGCGCGCGCATGGTGTGGCGGGGCCGGTTTTACAGTGGCGGTATTATGGGCCGATTGAGGGGCGGGTTGTAAAAATTGACCGCTCCGCCTCGGAGGCGTTGAGGCTTACATTGGCGCAGGTGCGGCTTGGCGAAATGCGCCCGGATGAGACGCCCCGGCACGTGCGGGTGGCCTTACATGGCGCACAGATTGGCGTCGCGCCAGCGGCGGGCATGCTGGTGGGGCTGACCGGGCATCTGGCGCCGCCGTCCGGGCCGGTGGAGCCCGGTGGCTTTGATTTTCAGCGCCATGCCTGGTTTCAGAAGATTGGCGCGGTGGGCTATACGCGCAGCCCGGTGGTGCGTCTGGATCCCACGCCGATCCGTGGGGGTATTTATGGGCTGCGTATGTGGATTTCCGCAGAGGTGCAGGCGCGCATGCCGCAGGATGTGGCCGGGGTAGCGGCGGCGATCACCACGGGGGATCGATCGACCATTCCAAAGGCGGTGACCGAGGCGCTGCGGGGGGGCAATCTGGCGCACCTGCTGGCAATTTCCGGGCTGCATATGGGGCTATTGGCCGGTTTTGTTTTTGGCGCGGTGCGGTTCATTGTGGCGCTGTTTCCCTGGCTGGGGCTGCGGGTGAATGGCAAGAAAATTGCCGCTGGTTTGGCGATGCTGGGGGCAGGGGCCTATTTGGTGTTGTCCGGCAGCAGCGTGTCCACGGAGCGCGCCTTTGTGATGACGGCGGTGGTTTTGCTTGCGGTGCTGCTGGATCGCCGGGCCTTGACCCTGCGGGCGGTGGCGCTGGCGGCGGTGCTTGTGTTGATGATGCGGCCAGAGGCACTGTTGGGGCCCGGATTTCAGATGTCCTTTGCGGCGACTGCGGCTTTGGTGGGAGTATTTGGCTGGATTCGCGACAGCGGCTGGCGTCTTGGGCCGTGGTGGCTGCGCCCGATTGTGGCGGTGATGATTTCCTCTCTGGTGGCGGGATTGGCCACTGCGCCGATTGCGGCCATGCATTTCAATCTGGTGGCGCATTATGGTCTGTTGGCCAATGTGATTTCCGTGCCGGTGATGGGGCTTTTGGTGATGCCAAGTGCGGTAATCGCGGCTGTGCTGGCTCCGCTGGGGTTAGAAGCGCTGCCCCTGTGGGTGATGACGCAGGGGTTGCGCTGGATCTTATCAGTGGCCGCTTTTGTCAGTGGGCTTGAGGGGGCGCAGGGCATGGTAAAAGGCGGTGGCGGATGGGCCTTGCCGCTGCTGGCGATGGGCGGCGTCATTGTATTGCTGTGGCAGGGGCGGGGGCGATGGGGTGGCGTGCCGCTTATGCTGGCGGCGGCCTTGGTCTGGGTGTTGACCCCTCGGCCGGATGTGCTGATTTCGGATACGGCCGGGCTTGTTGGGGTTCTGACAGACAAGGGCAGAGCTTTGTCAAAACCCAGCGGGCAGGGGTTTGTAGCGCGCAATTGGTTGGAAAATGACGGGGTGCTTCTGGCGCAGGAGGGGGCGGCCAAGCTTTGGGAGGATGTGCCGCCCTTGCCCCATCTGGGCGCGGTTCAACATGTGGTGGGAAAACGTGGATTGGCGCAGTTTGCGGGCTGTGCGCCGGAGGCTCTGGTGATTTCTTCAGTGCCGTTTGACGCGCCTGTGCCCTGTCAGGTGCTGGATGTAGAGGATTTGAAGGACAGTGGTGCGATTGCGGTGTTTGTCACAGAAACGGGTGTCAGACTAAAAACGGCTCGCCAAGTGGCAGGCCGTCGCCTTTGGAATGATGCAGAGATCCGCGCAGAGCGAGGCCATCAATAGGTGCGGATCAGCCCGACAAGTTTGCCCTGAACCTTGACCTTATCTTCGGGATAGACGCGGGTTTCATAGGCCGGGTTGGCCGCCTCCAACGCAATTGAGGCCCCTTTGCGATGGTAGGTTTTCAGCGTCGCTTCCTGATCTTCGACCAGCGCGACCACGATGTCACCGTTGTCGGCGGCGTTGGTTTCGGAAATGATCACCACATCGCCATTGTTGATGCCCGCGTCGATCATGGAGTCGCCTTTGACCTCCAGTGCGTAGTGATTTTGCCCCACAGAGAGCATTTGTCCGGGCACGGCCACGTGATGGTCTACATGGCTGATCGCCTCAATCGGGACACCCGCAGCAATCTTGCCCATCACCGGCAGTTCGCGGGCAAAGAGCTGTACCTCATCTGGGGTGATATTGGCCGGTTTGGCCGGGGAGGGATGCGGCCCGTCGATGACTTTGGGTGTGAAGCCCGCCGCCGTGGGCGCAGATGGGACACCGCCCATGCTTTCCGGCAGTTTCACGATCTCAATCGCGCGGGCGCGATGGGCCAAACGCCGAATGAAGCCACGCTCTTCCAGCGCAGTGATCAGCCGGTGGATGCCGGATTTTGAGCGCAGATCCAGCGCGTCTTTCATCTCATCAAAGCTGGGCGGCACACCATCACGTTGCAGGCGGGTGTGAATGAATTCCAGCAGGTCCAGTTGCTTCTTGGTCAACATGCTCGACGACCCCTTTATTACACGTATTAACCTTGTTCTACGCATGTTCTCGTTTTGTGTCAAAACATTTTGAGAACATTGCGGAAACAATGCGTGAAAACGCGTTTGAATTCAATGAATTAAATCAAATTTGAATAAATTCCACGGGGGTGCCTGAAGGCTGTTCTGCGGCATTTGGGGGGCAGACGATCAGCGCATTTGCCTCGGACAGGATGGTGAGAAGGGAGCTGTCCTGATTTCCGAAACTGTGCAGCTGACCGTCTTGCAGGCGGGCGCGCATGTAGTGTTCGCGCGGGCCATTGGCGGGCAGGGCTGTGGCAAGAGGAGCGCTCAGGCGTGGGCTGGCGGCTTTGCTCAGGCCAAGCATGGCACGGATCACCGGCAGCACAAAAACATGTCCACAGACCATGGCGGACACCGGGTTGCCCGGCAGGCCGATCATCATCGCGCCATTGGCCATGCTGCCCGCCATCAGCGGTTTGCCGGGGCGCATGGCAATTTTGTAAAAGCGCCGGTCCATTCCGAGCTCTTGGGCCACATCTCCAACCAGATCGTGATCCCCCACAGAGGCCCCGCCAATGGTGATCAGCAGGTCTGCGTCATCTATCAGCTCAAACGCCATGCGGAGTGAGGCCTTGGTGTCTTTGGCAATTGGCAGCAGCCGTGCCTCGGCACCGGCGTTGCGCAACATGGCCTGCAGCCCGAAGCTGTTGGAGGCGATGATCTGATCCGGATTTGGCGTTTCGCCGGGCATGACCAATTCGTCGCCGGTCGAGAGAATGGCCACCTTCGGGCGGCGCGTGACAGGCACCTCGGCGATGTTCATAGCCGCCATAAGCGCCACATCAGAGGGGCGCAGAAGGCGCGGGCCTTCGATGGTTTGGCCGGTCTTAAAATCGCCCCCGGCAGGGCGGATATGGGTGCCTTTGTCGAGCCTGTCGGATAGGGTGATGACATCGCCTTCGCGGGTGACATCTTCTTGGATGATCACACGATCAACCCCATCGGGCACAGGTGCGCCGGTGAAAATGCGTACGGCTTCGCCCGGTTTGACTGTGCCTGCGTAGGAATGACCTGCGGCAGCCTCGCCAATCACCTTGTAGCGCGCGCCGGGGGCGACGCCAGCCGCTCCAACGCCGTAGCCATCCATGGCAGAGGCGGCAAAGGGTGGCTGATCGCGGCGCGCGGTCACAGCGGAGGCCAACACGCGCCCGTTGGCCAGACCCAGCGGGACGGTTTCCGTTTCCAACGTAGATGTCAGAGAGAACAGATGTGCGAGGGCATCAGATACGGAGATCATTTTGCTTCGTAACGTCCTGATTTGCCGCCGTCTTTCAGAATGACGCGGATGCCGCCGATTTCCATATCTTTGTCGACCGCTTTGGACATGTCATAGACCGTCAGGGCGGCAACATTGACCGCTGTGAGCGCTTCCATCTCGACACCGGTTTGTCCGGTGGTTTTTACGGTGGCTTCAATACGCACGCCCGGAAGATCGGCATCTGGGGTCAGCTCTACCGCCACTTTGGTGATCGGCAGGGGATGGCACAGCGGGATCAGGTCAGAGCATTTCTTGGCACCCATAATGCCTGCGAGGCGGGCAACGCCCAGAACGTCGCCTTTTTTGGCGCGCCCAGCAGCGATGATTTCATGGGTTTCTGGCGCCATTTTGACCCAGCCTTCGGCGGTGGCAATGCGGGAGGTGACCGCTTTTTCTGAGACGTCGACCATATGGGCGTCGCCTTTGCCGTCAAAATGGGTGAGGCCTGAGCTCTGCGCGGCCATCACATGCCCCCCATGGCATTGAGCGGGTTGGCTAGAATGCTGCGGGTGGCGGCTGTGACATCTTCCTGTCGCATGAGGCTTTCCCCAATCAGGAAGGTGCGGGCGCCGTAGCGGGCCATATCGGCCAGTTCCGCAGGTGTGTTCAGGCCGCTTTCACAGACAATCAGCCGGTCTTCGGGCACCAGTTTGGAGAGGGTGCGCGTGGTGTCCAGCGTGGTTTCAAAGGTTTTGAGGTTGCGGTTGTTGATGCCCATCAGCGGTGATTTCAACAGGCTCGCGCGCTCCAGCTCTTGCTGATCGTGGACTTCCAGAAGCACATCCATGTCCCAGCTGAAGGCGGCCTCTTCGAGCTCTTGGGCCTGTGCATCGCTGACAGAGGCCAGAATGATCAGGATACAGTCCGCGCCCAGCGCACGGGCCTCGGCGACCTGATAGGTGTCATACATGAAGTCTTTGCGCAGGGCGGGCAGGGTGGTGGCGTTGCGTGCTTCGGTGAGAAAGGATTTCTGCCCCTGAAAGCTTGGTGTGTCCGTCAGAACCGAAAGGCAGGTTGCGCCGCCCTCTTCATAGGCTTTGGCCAAGACAGGCGGATTGAAATCTTCGCGGATCAGCCCTTTGGAGGGGGAGGCTTTCTTGACTTCGGCAATAAGACCATAGCCGGAACGGCTGGCTTTGTGCAGCGCATCGGAAAAGCCGCGCGTGGGGCCAGCTTCGCGGGCCTCGGCTTCGACCGCTTCCAGCGGTTTGGCTGCTTTGTCAGCAGCGACCTCTTCAAGTTTGTAAGCCTTGATTTTGTCCAGAACGGTTTCGGTCATGGGTGCGTCCAGTTTATTTGCCGCTCGCCGCGATCAGCAAGCCAGGTGTTGATTTTGGAAAACGGCCGAGACCCGAAAAAACCGCGCCTTGCGGAGAGCGGAGAGGGGTGCGCCGTTTCAATCATCAGATGTTCAGCGCCATCTTTAGGCGCTTGAATGTGTGGTGCAAGCGTTTGTGCCTGTTTTCCCCACAGAAGGAAGGCACAGGGCCTTTGGTGTGAGACCTCTGCAAGCACCTCATGGGTGAGGTCTTGCCAGCCCAGCGCTTTGTGGCCATTGGCCTCACCGGCGGGCACGGTCAACACTGTGTTGAGCAGCAAAACCCCCTGATCCGCCCAGAATCGCAGATCGCCTGTCTCTGGCGCGGTGCCGAGATCTTCGCGCAGTTCCTTAAAGATGTTGTTGAGCGAGCGCGGCAGAGGGCGCACATCCGGTTCCACAGAAAATGACAGCCCATGGGCGTGGCCCGGGGTTGGGTAGGGATCTTGCCCCAAGATCACCACGCGCACATCCTTCGGGGCCACCCGCTCCAGCGCGGCGAAACGCTGTTCTGCGGGGGGCAGAATGTCACGCGTGTCCGCCACGATCTGGGCCTGAAGCTTGGGCCAGCGGGTCTCAAAAAACGCCAGATGGGCCCAATTGGCAGGCGGTGTCATGGCGTTCACGTTGCGGCTGAAGTGATTTTGGCCAAGGCTGCAACCTTGGCTTTGGCGGCCCCGCTGTCGATGCTCTCGCGGGCTTTTTCAACGCCTTCGCGCAGGTCCGCTGCGGCATCGGCCACCACAAGCGCGGCAGCGCTGTTGAGCAGAACCGCATCGCGATAGGCCCCTGCGGCCCCATCAAGCAACGCACGGAAGGCGTTGGCGTTGTCCTCTGGCGTGCCGCCTACGATGGCTTCAAAGGGATGCACCGGCAGGCCCGCGTCTTCGGGGTGCAGCTCCACGTCTTTGATCTGGCCATCCGCTTCAAGCGCGCTGACCCAGCTGACACCTGTGATGGTCAATTCATCGGTGCCGTCAGAGCCATGCACAAGCCAGGCGCGCTCGCTGCCCAATTGGCCCAGTGTTTCCGCCATCGGGCGGATCAGATCGCGGGTGAAGGCGCCTGTCAGCTGGCGTTTCACGCCTGCCGGGTTGGTCAGCGGGCCCAGAATGTTGAAAATGGTGCGGGTGCCCAGCTCGGCCCGTGTGGGCATCACATGGGCAATGGCCGGATGGTGCATGGGGGCCATCATGAAGGCAATGCCGCATTGTGCGAGGGCTTTTTCAACCACCTCAGGGCCAACCATCACGTTGATGCCCATCTGTGTCTGCACATCAGCGGTGCCAGATTTGGAGCTGAGGTTGCGGTTGCCGTGTTTGGCCACAGGCACGCCCGCGCCTGCGGTAACAAAAGCCGTTGCGGTGGAGATGTTAAGCGTGTGCTTGCCATCACCGCCGGTGCCGACGATGTCGATTGCGCCCTCAGGTGCGGTTACGGCGTTGCATTTTGCGCGCATAACAGCAGCGGCGGCGGCGTATTCATCGACAGTTTCCCCGCGTGTGCGCATGGCCATGAGCAAACCGCCCATCTGACTTGGGGTAGCTTCGCCTTCAAACAGCAGAGTAAAGGCGTCTTCGGCTTCGGCGCGGGTGAGCGGGCGCTCTGCGGCGGCGCCGATCAGAAACTTGATATCTGTGCTCATGCCGCCGCGCCTTTTTTGCTAGGCATCATGTCCAGAAAGTTCTTCAGCAGCGCGTGGCCGTGTTCAGAGGCGATGGATTCGGGGTGGAATTGCACGCCGTGAATGGGCAGTTCTTTGTGTTGCAGGCCCATGATGGTGCCGTCTTCAAGTTCGGCGGTGATTTCAAGACTGTCGGGCAGGGTGGCGCGATCCACCACTAGAGAGTGATAGCGCGTCGCCTCAAACGGAGAGGGCAGGCCGGCAAACAGACCTTTGTTGATGTGATGCATGGTGCCCATCTTGCCGTGTACAATTTCATGACACCGGACCACATCGCCGCCGAAGGCCTGGCCGATTGTTTGATGCCCCAGACACACCCCCATCAAAGGAATACGGGTTTCTGCGGCGGCCTCAGTCAGCGCCAGACAGATGCCAGCCTGATCCGGGTCACATGGACCGGGTGAGAGCAGAATTCCCGATGGGTTCATGCCCATTGCATCCTGAACAGTCAGCGCGTCATTTCGCCAGACCTGCACATCGGCGCCCATCTCGCCAAGATAATGCACAAGGTTGTAGGTGAAACTGTCGTAATTATCGATCAGAAGCAGCATTTTGTGGGTTCTTGTCCTAAAGATGCGAAAGGGGTGGAGGCCGAGGGCCTGCTCGCGGTATACATGCTCAGGCTTGGCCCGGAGGGTCAAGAGGGGCACAGGCAGGTTCGCCCCGTAAATTGGGAACAAACTCCCAAACTGGGAACAAAGAAGGGCAGTGGATGATGTTGCGCGGAGTATTGGCGGGGGCGTTTTGGGGCGTCATCTTGGTGGGCGGTGTGTTGTCGGCGGTGTCATTGTTGTTGCCACTGCCAGCGACGGTCACGCCGCAGACATCGGCTGAGGCTCCCAAAGATGGGTCACAAGTTGCCCCTGTGAGCGGTGCTTTGCAGGACACGTCGGAGGCGGACACCACGGTCGAAGCTGCGCCCGCTGCGGATGCGCCAAGTCAGGCTGGTGGAGATCAGCCCCCTTTGAGTGATACGGAGTCTGCTCCCAAACCAGAAACCGGTGGTGTTGAGGCGGCTTTGGCGGCCCCAGTGGCACCGCAGGGTGGCGGTGCCGTAGCTGTTGAGGCAGAGAGCCCTGTGTTGCCAAACCCACAGGCGCAAAACCCGGAAGCGCCTGATGTGGAAACTGAGTTGTCGATTTCTACAAATCCCGCGCAACCTTCTGCGCCAGAGGTTGCAGCCAGCGAAGCTTTTGTGACGCCTGAGGCCGCGCCTGAAGTGCCAGCGCAGGCGGAGGACGCACCGGTTGAGATCACGACAGAGGGCAGCGCAGATGACAGCGGCGCTGACGGTGGTGACGCGCTTGTTTCTGAGGCGGTGCCGAGCCCTGAGGCCGAAGATGTGACACCGCGCGCTGAGGCAGAGGAGGCGCCTGCACCCGCTGAGACTGCGGAAACCATGATCAAGCCTGCAGGTGATCTGAATGAGGCCTTTCCGCAGCATAAATCCACACGCTTGCCAACCGTTGGGGTGGCGGCAGAAAACGCAGAGGCCCCGGCACCGAGGGCGGCGCGCCCGGTAGAGGCCAATGCGGAAACTTTTGAAAACCCCGATCAAAAGCCTTTGATGGCGATTGTGCTGGTGGATACCGGAGCACATGAGTTTGACATGGAAGCGCTCACCAGCTTTCCGTATCCGGTCAGCATCGCTGTCAGCACGCTGGATCCGCAGGCAGGCCAAAAGGTGGAAACCTATCGGTCCCAAGGGCTGGAGGTGCTTGCGATGATTGATCTGCCTGCGGAAGCAGGTGCGGCGGATGTCGAGCAGGCCATGCAGGCGCATTTGTCGGTGTCTGACCAGTTTGTTGGGGTGGTTGAAGGTCTGGAAGAAGGGCTGCAAAGCAGCAAGGTGATCAGTGATCAGGTGACGGAAGCTTTGATGGGCAGTGGCCATGGGCTTTTGATGTTCACAAACGGGCTTAATACCGCACAAAAGCTTGCGGCCAAAGAAGGGGTGCCTTCGGCCAGCGTGTTCCGTGATTTCGATGACAAAGGGCAGACATCCGCTGTGATGCGGCGTTTTCTGGATCAGGCGGCGTTCAAGGCCGCGCAGGAGGATGGTGTTGTCATGGTGGGGCGTCTGCGGGATGAGACGCTTTCGGCACTGCTTTTGTGGGCGTTGCAGGATCGGATCAACACCGTTGCTCTGGGCCCGGTGTCTGCGCTGTTTGATACCATCAATTGACCTGAACGAACCTGTTGAAATGAAAAAGCCGGTACAGATCTGTACCGGCTTTTGTATGTCTTCAGCGCCTTTATTGAGAGATCTTGACGCGCGGGATGGGCTTTGTGGTGAGCGCGTCTGGCCAGCCGATGAAACGCTCTATAGCGACAAGCGCAAGGCAGGCCAGAATGACTCCAAAGACCAGTTTGACGCGTTTTTCAGACGGTGGGTTGCGCGCCCAGCGGCTCATGCGAATGAGATGTCTGAAATTCATGGCGCGTCCTCATGGGGTCGGTTGGGCAAAATCTAGGAGATCTGCCCGGTTGATACAAACTGCGCGAAGATCAGCCGCCTTCGACGAAGCGCACTTTGCCGATGAAAGGCAGGTTACGGTTGCGTTGGGCGTAGTCGATCCCATAGCCCACGACAAATTCATCGGGAATTGAAAAGCCGATCCAATCCGCAGCGATATCAGCTTCACGGCGGCTGGGTTTATCAAGCAGGGCGATGGTTTTGATCTTGCGTGGATTGCGCGCTTTCAGCAGGTGCAACACATGGGTCAGCGTATGGCCGGTGTCGACAATATCTTCGACAACCAAAACATCGCGCCCTTCAATTTCACCGCGCAAGTCTTTGAAAATACGAACTTCACGGCTGCTTTCCATGGCGTTTCCGTAAGAGGATGCCTCCAGAAAGTCGACCTCAACGGGCAGGTTCAGCTCTCGCACGAGATCGGCGATAAAGACAAAAGAACCACGCAGAAGACCGACGACGATCAGTTTGTCGGTGTCCCGATATTCGGCTGTGATCTCTTTGCAGAGCTCTTCGATGCGGGCAGCAATCGACTTTGCGGAGATCATTTCATCGATGACATATGGACGCTCTGACATGAGACCCTCTTGATTTTCACCATCATGCGCCGCTATGTGCGGCAAACGGGGCCGTTCTTAGCGGGGACGCGCGGGGCTGTCACGTAAAATTCTGGCACGCCAAGATGAGAGCCCATGCCTACGCATTCTGAGACCCGCACCCTGCCATATTCCGCACAGCAGATGTATGATCTGGTGGCAGATGTTGCCGCTTATCCGAAATTTCTCCCCTGGTGTGCTGCGGCGCGTATCCGCTCCTGCACCCCAACGCAGACGGAGTGGGGCGCCTCTGAGGAGATGCTGGCGGATCTGGTGATCTCTTTCAAAGTGTTCCGTGAGCGGTTTGGCAGCCGCGTGATTTTATGCCCGGACGCCAAGCATATTGATACCGAATACCTGGATGGTCCGTTCAAATATATGAAATCCACCTGGGATTTTGCCGATGTTGACGATGGTGTTGAAGTGAAGTTCTTTGTGGATTTTGAATTCAAGAACATCATTTTGCAAAAGGCTATTGGGCTTGTGTTTTTTGAGGCCATGAACCGTATCGTTGCGGCATTTGAGGAACGGGCTCAGACGCTTTACGCTTGAGCGCGGTCTCTATGGCCCGGAAAAAAGAGGTGCCCATGGAAGAAGCTTTTTGGCAGGATCGCTGGAAAAATCAGCAGATCGGATTTCACGAGGCGGTTCCAAATCCGCTTTTGACGGCTCATTTTGGGGCACTGAATCTCGCTCCAAATAGTGCGATCTTTGTGCCGCTTTGTGGCAAAACGCTCGACATCGACTGGCTGTTGGCGCGCGGGCACCCGGTGGTGGGTGTCGAGTTTCATGAAGCGGCCATTCAAGAGGTGTTTGCCCGGCTGGAACTGGCGCCGGAAATTTCTGAGGTTGCGGGGCTGACGCGATATCACGCCGGGGATCTGACACTCTATTGCGGAGATTTTTTCTCGCTGCGCCGCGCTCATCTGCCGAGCGTTGGGGCGGTGTTTGATCGAGCTGCCTTGGTGGCCGTGGCGCCTGCGCAGCGGCAGGCCTATGTGGATCATATGCGCCTGCTGAGCGATGAGGCGCCTATCCTGCTGGTGTCGTTTGATTATGACCCTTCTTTGAAGGTCGGGCCTCCCTTTAGCGTTTCAGGGGCGGAAATTGATCGGTTGATGCGGGGCATCATGACGCGAGGTGTGTTGCAGAGTACCCCGATTACCAGCCCACCCAAGGCGGTTGGGCATGGGGTTGAGGAAGTTCATCTGCTGCGCAGGCAGTGATTTTTGAGAGAAAAAGGGCGACTCGTGTGTGAGCCGCCCTTTTTCTGTTGTGTTTGATTGTTATGGGTAAGGCGCGCTTTAGGAGGCGATGTCGTAGGCGCGTTCGCCGTGGGCAGATAGATCCAGCCCATTGACTTCGCTTTCTTCATCCACCCGAAGCGGGGTGACCAAGCCAACCAGTTTGACGAGCACAACCGTCACCACAAAGGTGAAGATGCCGACCACGGCCAAAGCACCCAGCTGCGCCAGCCATGTACCTTCACCAAAGGCAGCAATCATGATGGTGCCAAAGATACCGCCCACGCCGTGTACGGCGAAGACATCCAATGTGTCGTCAATCTTCAATCCATTGCGCACAACATTGACCGCTTCCTGACAGAGCACGCCTGCGATTGCACCAATGATCAACGCTTCGATGGGACCCACAAAACCCGACGCAGGTGTGATGGAGGCAAGACCTGCGATGGTGCCGGTTACGAGGCCCACAAGGGAGGCTTTGCCATATTTGATGCGTTCCCAAAGCGCCCAAGTCAGCGAGGCGGTGGCGGCGGAGATATGGGTGACGGTCAAAGCCATGGCAGCGCCGCCATCAGCGGCGAGCTGGGAGCCGCCGTTGAAGCCAAACCAGCCCACCCAAAGCATGGCAGCGCCGATCATGACCATCCATGGGGCATGTGGTGGCGTGGTGCGGTGCTTGCGCGCGCCGAGCATGACGGCGATCACCAGAGCGGCAATACCAGCGGTTTCATGCACCACGATGCCGCCAGCAAAGTCACGCACGCCAGTCTCGCCAAAGATCCCGCCATCTGCCATCATGCCGCCGCCCCAGATCCAATGCACCACCGGTGCGTAGCACAGTAGCATCCAGAGACCGGAGAACAGCAGGACAAAGCCAAAGCCGATGCGTTCGACATAGGCCCCAACAATGAGGGCGGGGGTGATGATCGCGAAGGTCATCTGAAAGGCAAAGAACAGGATTTCGGGCAGGGTGCCGGAGAGGCTTTCCGTCGTGACGCCGGAGAGGGCCATTTTGCTCAGGCCGCCCCAGAGCGAAGTCGCGCCGCCCTCATTGCCGAAAGCGATTGTGTAGCCGAATACGAGCCACAAAACGCTCATCAAACAGGCAATGGCATAGGTTTGCATAAAGACGCTGAGCACATTTCTGGCGCGGACAAGTCCGCCGTAGAAAAGTGCCAGTCCCGGTAGTGTCATGAAGAGCACCAAGGCCGTGGCCACGATGATCCATGCGGTGTCCGCTCCGTTCATTTCTCTTCCCTTTTGTCTTGCGAGTGATGGTTTTTTGGTCAAAGAGACGAAAAACCATGCGGGACAAAGGAAAGCCTGTGCGGAGAGCGCCTTAAAATCATGCGTTTTGCAACATGATTAAAAATAAGGCGCTCAAAGTGGTGTGATGTTTAAATTTGCATCATGCGGTGGATGTGCCCGCCAGAATGAGCGTCAACGCGTGATTCCGCGCGGCGATACGGACCTTGTCCCGTCCCAACGCGCCAAACTCAATTGTCTCCGTGCGACAGGCCGCGTGGGTGGCGAGGCCAAAACAGACGCGCCCCTCCGGTTTGTACTCAGAGCCGCCGGGGCCTGCGATGCCAGTGATGGAGACAGCAATGTCCGCGTCCGAGTTCCGTAGTGCGCCCAATGCCATTTCCTGAGCCACCTCTTCGGAAACGGCGCCGACCGCGTCGAGCGTTGGCTGCTTGACGCCCAGCATCTCGACTTTGGCCTGATTGGTATATGTCACAAAACCGCGTTCGAAAGAAGCGGAGCTGCCGGGGATATCGGTCAGCGCAGCGGCCACCATGCCTCCTGTGCAGCTTTCGGCGGTGGCAATGCGCAGATCAGCGGCGCGGCAGGCCGCGAGGAGTGCAGTGACATCCACCATCAGATCAGCACCATATGATAGAGCGCCGCGGCTGCCATGGTGGCGAAGCCTGCAAAGATCCCTGCCCAGATGTCGTCCAGCATCACACCGATGGGATCATGGCGTCTGTCCGCACGTCCCACAAGCCACGGCTTGCGGATGTCAAACAGACGGAAAAATAGGAAGGCCGCCACGGGGCCGGGCCAGACCATGGACATATCGCGCATCGCAAATGCGATGGCCGGGA
The DNA here is from genome assembly GCF_017744035.1 of Shimia sp. R11_0. Taxonomy (NCBI): domain Bacteria; kingdom Pseudomonadati; phylum Pseudomonadota; class Alphaproteobacteria; order Rhodobacterales; family Roseobacteraceae; genus Shimia; species Shimia sp. R11_0. The sequence continues at coordinate 98,501 of NZ_JAGHQY010000002.1, forward strand.
ACAAAAGCGCAATCCACATGCCCGCCACTTCGTCGATGACGATTTCAGAGGGGTCCTCGCCGGGTTTGTCAGAGAGCTCCCGATTGCAGGACCAAAAGCCTGCGAGAATGGCCAAACCTGTGAGTACGATCAGAAGCCAGACGCCGACATAGCGTTCAGCGGCCCAACCGATGATCAGCGCGGCCAGCGATCCCCAGGTGCCGGGCGCAAAGGGCAGTCGGCCGACGCCAAAGAAAGTTGCAATCAAATTGCTCATGCGTTCACTCAATTTGCCACTGGGCGCGGCAATCCTTCCTTTGTGGCCACTGAGGCCGCTATGTATCTTTCCGGAATCTGGTTTCCCGGAGAGGGGTACTTATATCTCTTTTGCTGCCTACCACAATTTGCAGCGCTGATCCCAAAGTGGGCTCTTATCTGCACATCGGATCGATTCAGTGTTGCGGGCAATGTGCGTTAACTTGGGGGCGGGCTGCAAGGTGATGAGCATCCGTTCAGCGACGCTTTTTAAAGCGGTGCATTTCACCATTTGTCTGGCGCGGAGGAGATTGAGTCTCTTGGATACTAAAAACACCTATAGCGAGAATCTCTGAGACGCCGATGAATGAGGCAATTTGGAGGTCTGCCGTGTAGAAGCTGCAAGTCTGAGTGGCAATTGCCCCTATGTGTTTGCTTAAATAATGAGCACATGCGAGTTATTGCCAAAATTATCACCACGCCTTCATTGAGTTCGATCTAGGGGTCAGCTACGCCGGAGGTGCTGCACAAGGATTAAGCACGTGACCATTCAAGTCGCACATCTAACGCTAACACCGCCGGTTTTCCTGGCACCGCTGGCCGGCATCACAGATCGCCCCTTTCGCGATCTGGTGAGCCGCTTTGGGGCCGGGCTGGTGGTCAGTGAAATGGTGGCGAGCCAGGAAATGGTTCAGGCCAAGCCGGGCGTGCGTGAGCGCGCTGAGCTGGGGTTTGGGGAGGCGACCACATCCGTGCAACTGGCAGGGCGTGAGGCCCATTGGATGGCGGAAGCCGCCCGTCAGGTCGAAGCCAATGGGGCGAGGCTGATTGATATCAATATGGGATGCCCTGCAAAGAAGGTAACCAGTGCGAGCGGTGCAGGGGCCAGCGGGTCAGCACTTATGAAAGATCTGGATCATGCGCTGACGCTGATTGAGGCCGTGGTGGGAGCCGTTGATATTCCTGTGACGCTGAAAACCCGGCTGGGCTGGGATGATACGATGCTGAATGCACCTGAGCTTGCCCGCCGCGCAGAGGATGCCGGCGTGCAAATGCTGACGATACACGGGCGCACGCGGTGTCAGTTTTATAAAGGGGCGGCCGACTGGGCGGCCATTAAGGGCGTCAAAGATACCGTGTCGATCCCTGTGATTGCCAACGGCGATATAGTTGATCTGGCGTCGGCCAAAGCGGCGCTTGCCGCGTCGGGTGCCGATGGCGTGATGGTGGGGCGCGGTGCGCAGGGCAAACCCTGGATTCTGGCGCAGCTTGCTGCAGCGCTTTTCGGAGGCGATGCGCCTGTTACGCCAGAAGGTGCAGCATTGGTTGCAATGGTGCAGGGGCACTATGAGGCCATGTTGTCTTTCTATGGCACAGATTTGGGGCTGCGCGTCGCACGGAAGCATCTGGGTTGGTACATGGATGGTGTCGGCACAGAAGCGGGATTGCGCCGCCGCGTACAGACAAGCCGTGATCCGCAGGAGGTTCTTGCACTTTTGCAAGAGGCATTGATGCCGACTGACGGAGCGCCCGATACAACAACTTCAGGAAATAAAGAGGCGGCATGAACGCGCAAAACCCCATATGGAATTCCTTGCCGGTGCCGGCACTGGTGGTGGATGACACGGATCAGATTTTGCGGATCAATCCTGCTGCTGAGACCTTTCTGAATGCCTCTGCCAAAGCGATGGTCGGGCAACCTATCTGGGACAAGGTGATGATTGATGCGCCTTTGGAAGAGGCGTTTCACCGGGCGCGTGAACATGGCACGCCCTTATTCGTCAATGACGCCGATGTTGGCACGGGCGATGGCCCACCTGTGCAATGCAATCTTCAGATCGCCCCGCTGGCCGATGCGCCGGGGGAGATGCTGTTTTTGATTTCCAGCCGGGAACTCGCGGGGCGTATGACGCGCAGCCAAGGGGTCAAATCCTCGGCAAAATCCGCCATAGGCATGGCGGAAATGCTTGCTCATGAGATCAAGAACCCGCTTGCTGGGATCACCGGTGCGGCGCAGCTTCTCTCCATGAACCTGAGCCCCGATGATTTGCAACTGACGGATCTGATCGTGGCGGAGAGCCGCCGGATCGTGAAGTTGCTGGAGCAGGTGGAACAATTTGGCAATCTGTCCTTGCCACAGCGCAAGCCGGTCAACATTCACGATGTTCTGGATCGGGCGCGACGGTCGGCTTTGGTCAGCTATGGTGCGCATATGTCGATCATTGAAGACTATGATCCCTCATTGCCGCCTGCCGAAGGGGATGCGGATCAGCTTTTACAGGTGATCCTGAACCTGCTGAAGAATGCGTCAGAGGCCGCCGAAAAAATGGGTGAGATCCGCATTCGGACTTACTACGAGCATTCCTTCAGGTTGCGTCGCTCTGATGGCAGTGGCCAGCCATTGCCCCTGCAGATTGAGATTATTGACGACGGTCCCGGCCTGCCGCGTGATCTTGAGGGAGACGTTTTTGATCCTTTCGTGTCCGGGCGTGAAAATGGCACGGGGCTTGGGCTGGCTCTGGTCAGCAAAATTATCTCAGACCATGGCGGTCTGATCTCAGTGAACAGCGTGCCCGGGCGCACGGTGTTCAAACTGTCGCTCCCCCGCGCCAGTAAAGAAACCCTTTTGAAATATGAGGAGAGCCTCTGATGGATGGCACTGTTCTTGTCGCAGACGACGACCGCACAATCCGCACGGTCTTGACCCAGGCGCTGACGCGCGCAGGGTGCAAGGTGCATGCAACGTCCTCGCTCACGACGCTGATGCGTTGGGTCGGGGAGGGCAAAGGCGATGTGGTGATCACGGATGTGATGATGCCGGACGGGAACGGTTTGGAGATGTTGCCAAAAATCTCAGAGGATCGCCCCGGATTGCCGGTGATTGTGATTTCTGCGCAAAACACCATCATGACCGCGATTCAGGCCGCAGAAGCAGAGGCTTATGACTATCTGCCCAAGCCGTTTGACCTGCCTGATCTGATGAAGCGCACTGGCAAAGCGCTCGAGCAGAAACGGCGCGCACCGGCCGCGCCGGTGGCGGAGGATGAACGCCCTGATGAGCTGCCGCTTGTGGGGCGCACGCCGGCGATGCAGGCGCTTTACCGTTTGGTGGCGCGGGTGATGAACACCGATCTGCCGGTCTTGATCTCGGGCGAAAGCGGTACGGGAAAGTCTCTGATTGCCAAGGAAGTGCATGATTTCTCTGACCGGCGTAATCTGCCCTTTGTGGTGGTGAATGCATCTGAGTTGAGCGACCTTGAAGGTCCGGCGCGGGTGTTGGCCAAGGCCAAGGGCGGCACAATTCTGTTTGATGAGATTGGCGATATTGATGATGAGGTGCAGGCGCGGATTGTGCGCATGATTGATGCGCCGGGCGATCAGAACCCGCGCTTCATGGCCACGAGCCAGGTTAATCTCAATACGGCCATGGAAAATGGCTCTGTGCGTCAGGATCTCTACTATCGCCTGAACGGTGCGGCGCTACATGTGCCTGCATTGCGTGAGCGCGTCGATGATATTCCGCTGCTGGTGGAGCATTTTCTGCACCGCTCTGAGCGCGAAGGGGCGCCCATGCGGGTTTTCTCTGAAGATGCGATGGAGCTGTTTCGCGCCTATAGCTGGCCTGGCAATGTGCGCCAGTTGGAAAACGCTGTGCGGCGGCTTGTGTTGACCGCGCAAGCAGAAGAAGTGACCCTCTCTGAGGCGGAAATGGTATTGGGAGCGCAACCTCAGGCCGGGCCATTGTTGGGCGGTGAAGACAGCGAGAAGCTCTCTGCAAGCGTGGCGCGCCATCTGCGCCGGTATTTTGATCTGCATGGCAATATGCTGCCACCTGCGGGGCTATACGCGCGGATTCTGCGTGAAATAGAGCTGCCTCTGATAGAAATCGCTTTGGATGCGACGGGTGGAAATCAGGCAAAATGCGCTGATCTTTTGGGGATCAACCGGAATACGCTTCGTAAAAAGATCACTGATTTGGATATTCACGTGACACGCCGTCGCAAATTGATGTAAAAACGCCACATAAGCGTGGCGCGAGGGTCGCAGTTCTTAGAAAAGTTCTGTGGCCTTGAAGATGCCACTGGATATGGCGGAGGACCGCGAAAGCGGTACCAAATCAATTGAGGTAGTCGGGTGTCTAGCCGGACAGTGACCAGTCATTGGGCGCGTTTTCAGCGCCTGCGACGACAGAGGCGTGTTCAGAATGCCGCAACTTTGGGTCTCGTTGTGTTGGGCCCCGCGCTGGCATTGGCCACGTTTCTTGTTCTGGGGCCTTTTGATCTTGGGGCTTCGTCAAGCGCGCTGCGTGCGATTCTGCTTGTGGATTTTGTCTATGTTTTGTCCGTGGCTGCGTTGGTTCTGCAGAACGTGGTGCGTGCAATTGCGTCAAGGCGCGCGCGGTCTGCCGGATCAAGGCTGCATCTGCGACTGACAGGGGCCTTTACGGTGCTGGCGATTGTGCCAGCCGTTACAGTGGCGGTTTTTGCCGGGCTGACGTTGAATATCGGTCTGGAAGGGTGGTTTAGCGAGCGGGTGCGCCAGGTCGTTGGCAACTCTCTTTCTGCTGCGCAGGCCTATGAAGAAGAGCACATCGAAGCGCTTAAGGAAGATGCTGCGGCGCTTGCGGATTTCCTGAATGCACAGCGGCGCGCGACCTATTTTATGGATTCCGGGGAGTTGCGCGTTCTGCTGGCGGCGGGGCAGGTGCAAATTCAACGCGGATTGAAGGAAGCCTTTGTCATTGACGGAACGGGGGAAATCCGTGCGCGTGGCGAGCGGTCCTATCTGTTTGATTTTGAACAGCCCAGCGAAGCGCAAATGGCGGAAGCCCTTGAGCAGGGCTATGCCATTATTCGTGATCTCGAAAACAACGAGATGCGGGCTCTGGTGCGGCTGGACGCTTTTGTGGATCGCTTCCTCTACATCAGTCGCGATGTTGATGCAGAGATCTTTCAACTGTTGGACGACACGCAGGCCAGTGCCATGCTGTATTCGCAATTGGAGAGCGAACGTGGACGGCGGTTGTTTGAATTTGGCCTGATCTACCTCGGCTTTGCGCTTATTCTCGTGTTGGCAGCGATCTGGATGGGCATGTGGTTTGCCGAGCGTCTTTCGCGGCCTGTTGGACGTTTGACCAGCGCGGCGCAGCGTGTTGGGGGCGGAGATCTTGATGTGCGCGTTGTGGAGGAGGAAGGCGACGATGAAATCGCCATGCTCAGCCGCTACTTCAACCAGATGACGCGCCAACTGAAGGTGCAGCGTCAAACGCTGTTGGACAATACACGCCAGATTGATCGCCGCCGCCGCATGTTTGATTCCGTTTTGAGTTCGGTGACTTCAGGGGTTGTTGGACTGGATGCGGAAGGCAAGGTGGCCTTTGTCAATAAATCGGCTGAAAGCCTGTTGGAGTGGGCCGATGATCGGCAGGATATGCCGCTGACTTTGGCTGTGCCTGAGTTTGGTCCGATGTTTGAAGCCCTGTGTGACAGCGGCAAAGAAGTGGCTCAGGAAGAAATCAAAGTTTCGCGCTCCGGACGGCTGGAAAACCTACTTGTGCGCATGTCCACGCGTCGCCGCGATGATGGGTCGCTTGAAGGCTATGTTGTTGCCTTTGATGACGTCACATCGCTTGTGACGGCGCAGCGTATGGCGGCTTGGGGCGATGTGGCGCGCCGTATCGCGCATGAAATCAAAAACCCGCTGACACCGATCCAGTTGAGTGCGGAGCGTATTCGCCGCAAATTTGCCAGCCGTGTGGGCGAGGACAGCGATCAGTTGGAGCAGATGACAGATGTGATCGTGCGCCAGACAAATGATTTGCGCCGTATTGTCGACGAGTTCTCAAAGTTTGCACGTATGCCGGAGCCGGAGCGCAGACCCGTTGATGTGGTGGAACTGGTGTCTGGGGCGGTGTTGTTGCAGGAGGCTGGTCAGCCTGACGTGCGGTTTGTACGCGACATTTGCGCAGGGCCATTGGCGGCTGAACTGGACGCGACAATGATTTCGCAGGCTTTGACAAACCTTATCAAGAATGCCGGAGAGGCCATTGAAACTTTGATGGAAAAATCTGCTCCGGATGGGTTTGTCCCGGAAATACACATTGATCTTTCTGTGGAGGGGCGCGAGGCGATTGTCTGTATTGCAGACAATGGTATTGGCCTTCCTGAAGATCGTGCCAAACTTTTTGAGCCCTATGTGACAACACGTGACAAGGGCACCGGGCTTGGTCTGCCCATCGTGAAAAAGATCATCGAAGAACACGGGGGCCAGCTCTCTTTGCTGGATGCACCGGTGTTTGAAAACAATGCCCACTTTGGAGCCATGGCGCAGATGCGCCTGCCGCTGACAGCGTCAGCGGTCTCCTCGGCGGAAGAGAAAGAGAGCGAGTATTATGAGTGACATTCTGATTGTTGACGATGAACGCGACATTCGCGAACTGATTTCCGATATCCTCAAGGATGAGGGATATAGCACACGGTTGGCAGGCAATTCTGACGAGGCCATGGAGCAGGTGACGCGGGAACAGCCCGCCCTGATGATCCTCGATATCTGGCTGAAGGATAGCAATATGGATGGCATCGACATCCTAAAAGCTGTGAAGACCGATTATCCAGAGGTGCCGGTGGTGATTATTTCCGGACATGGCAACATTGAAATCGCGGTCGCGGCGATCAAGCAGGGCGCCTATGATTTTATCGAGAAGCCCTTCAACATCGATCAGCTTTTGGTCGTGATCAAACGCGCGATGGAAACCAGCCGGTTGCGGCGGGAAAATACGGAGCTGAAACGTCAGGACAGTAAGCCTACCGATTTGATTGGGGAAAGTGCAGCCTATCGCGGGATGATTTCTCAGTTGGACAAGGTGACGCGATCCAACGGGCGGGTGATGCTGACTGGACCGGCAGGCGTCGGCAAGGATGTGGCAGCGCGCTATATTCACGCCAATTCCAATCGTGCGACGGCGCCCTTTGTAACAGTGTCCTGTGCGGGTATGGATCCGGACCGTGTGGAAGAAATCCTGTTTGGTCGTGAGAGCGTTGAACGGGGCATTGAAACAGGTCTGTTGGAGCAGGCCAGTGGCGGTGTTGTCTATTTTGACGAAGTGGCTGACATGCCATTGGCCGCTCAGAGCAAGATCCTGCGTGTGCTGGTCGATCAGCAATTCACGCGTGTTGGTGGCTCCAAGAAGGTGCGTGTGGATTTACGTGTCATTTCCTCGACAAACCGGGATTTGGGGCAGGCCATTGCGGATGGGACCTTCCGGGAAGAGCTCTATCACCGTCTCAACGTTGTGCCGATTGCTGTGCCATCACTGGAGGAGCGTCGCGAAGATATTCCTGCGCTCGCCGGGTACTTCCTTCAGCAACTACATGAAGGGCAGGGCCTGCCACTGCGTGAGCTGAGCACAGAGGCTGTGGCGCTGATGCAGACCATGGTTTGGCCGGGCAATGTGCGCCAGCTCAAGAATCTGATTGAGCGCGTGCTTATTCTGGGCGACGGTCAAGGTCCGATTGAGAGCCGCGAGTTGCCCGGAGAAAGTGAGGTGCCTTCTGATGACGGGCGGGTCGTCTTGTCTGGCACTTTGGCGACACTTCCCTTGAGAGAAGCGCGAGAGGCGTTTGAGCGTGAATACCTTTTGACCCAGATCAACCGTTTCGGGGGTAATATCAGCCGGACCGCCAGTTTTGTTGGGATGGAACGTAGTGCCTTGCATCGCAAGCTGAAATCTCTGGGCGTCGTGACGTCGAACAAGGCGGGTGCACGTGTGGCACATGTCAACGAGACAGGCGATGGCACAGAAAAAGAGGCAAGCTGACGCTTGCCTCTTTCTGGGGGCGCATGGCCCCCTTCATCAAAACCTGATCAGATTGGTTTGCTCAGATCGATCAAGACGCGTCCGCCACCTTCGGTGCGCAGACCACAGATACTGGGCGTAAGTTCTGGGGCCACTTCGATCTTGGCATAGTTGCGGCCAGCGAGCTGTTCATCCTTACAATAGGGGATGGTCACGCGTTCATAGCCTTTTTCCACCATACAGTTGCGCGCGGCAGTGTAGCGCGGGCCCTCGTTGATGTCATATTGCTCCATGCGCTGGCTGACGACGCGGCCTTTGGAATCATAGATCGGCCACCAATCCGTGACGATGCGCGGTGGGTATGCGTCAGCGGCGGCGCGATTGCATTGCGCTTGATCGACGTTCAAGTCTGTCTTGGTCTGACCCACTTTGTAGAAGGTTTTGAATTCGGTGCAGCCGCTGAGTGCGAGTACGGCAAGACCTGTTACGAAAGCATGTTTCACGGTTTTGTCCTTCTCTCTTACACGGGGGCGTTTAGATCAACCAAAGCAACGCCGCCGCTTTGAGCACGAATGGCGCAGATATTTGGTGCAGGCTTGGGCGCGCCAGAAATCGGGCGATAGTTTTGGCCGTTAAGCTGTGCTTCTGTGCAGATAGGGTGCGTGACGGGCGTGTAGCCTTTGAGCGTCATGCAGTCTTGCCGGTGTTCCGCGCGCATGGAGGCGTTGGCGTCGCGCATCTGAACATGAGAACCGCCCCAATACCCCGGATAACCGCCCCAATAACCGCCTGCATAGCCACCGTACCCACCGTGGAACCCCCCATAGACTGTTGTGGTGAAATTGGCAGCAGGGAAAAGCTGGTTGGCTTCGACAGAACAGGCGGTATCGTCACGTGAGGCTGTTTCGCGCGACGCGGAAGGATGAGAAAACCCGGAATAGGTGGTGGGGCTACACCCGGCGACAGCGATTGCTGCGGCAGCCATGGCATATGTTATTTTTTTCATTGCGAACTCTCGCCTCAACCAACTGAAATTGCATACAATCAAAGCGCGATTGGGGGGCGAGGTCAATGGTAACAATTGACCTCCGTTCCCCCTTCTGGCATGGCTTTTTTGAAACCCATGAGGGAAGCACATGAAGGTCATTATCTGCGGGGCCGGTCAGGTCGGATGGCAAATTGCGCGCCATTTGTCCGGTGAAAATAACGACGTCACCGTTGTCGACAATAACCCTGATCTCGTGCGCCGCGCCACGGATACCCTTGATGTTCAAGGGATTTCTGGTTTTGCGAGCTACCCCGATGTGCTGGATCGGGCCGGAGCGCGGGATGCGGATATGCTGATCGCGGCGACTTATTCCGATGAAGTGAATATGGTGACCTGCCAGGTGGCACATTCGGTGTTTGCGGTGCCGCGCAAGATTGCCCGCCTGCGCAGCCAGTCTTATCTGGATGTGTTATATTCGGATCTCTATCGGCGCGATCATATGCCGATTGACGTTGTGATTTCGCCTGAGCGCGAAGTTGCCGATGCCGCGTTAAAACGACTGACCGCGCCGCGCGCATTTGATGCCGAGACTTTTTTGAAGGGCAAAGTGCAGATGTTGGGCCTTTTGCTGGACGAGGAGTGTCCAGTGGTGAACACCCCTCTGCGGCAGTTGACGGATCTTTTTTCGACATTGAGTGCGGTCGTGGTTGGTGTGCGGCGCGGTGGCACGCTTTTCGCGCCTGAGCCGGGAGACCAGCTGTTTGTTGGTGACGAAATCTATGTGTTCACCTTTGCAGCGGACGTGAACCGCACCATGGAGGTTTTTGGCAAACCTCAAAACAAGCAGGAACGCGCCATTATCATGGGCGGCGGGAATGTTGGCCTGATGGTGGCCCAGCGGTTGGAGCAAAGTGCCAACCGTATCCGCGTGAAAATCATTGAGCGCGATCGCAAAGTGGCTGAGCGTGCGGCAGAGGCGTTGGAACGGACCATTGTTTTGAATGGGGATGGATTGGATGCCGCGCTTTTGACCGAAGCGGGCGTGGACCGCGCGGACGCGATTCTGGCGGTGACGGATGATGACAAGACCAATATGCTGGCCTCTGTGCGCTCAAAGGCCAATGGTTGTCCGCTGGCGATTGCGCTGATCAATGACCCTACCTTGGCACCGCTGATGAAGCCTTTGGGCATTGATGCCTTCATCAACCCGCGCGCCACTACGGTGAGTTCGATCCTGCGCCACATCCGTCATGGACGTGTGCGTGCCGTGTATTCCATCGGCGATGCGGAAGCGGAGATCATCGAGGCCGAAGTGCTCTCTACCTCGCCCATTGCCGGGCAGATGGTACGTGATGTTGACTTCCCCGAAGGCGTGCTGATCGGTGCCATTCAAAAAGGCAAAGAGGTGGTGAAGCCAAAAGGTGGTACGCGTATTGACGAAGGCGATGTGATCGCGCTGTTTGTTTTGACTGCGGATGTGCCCGCAGTGGAGCAGCTGTTGCAGGTCTCTATCGACTTCTTCTGATCAGATGAAGCTGAGCCTGTCACGTATTCCTCTGCTTGTGCAGATGGCCCTGATGTTTGGGGGCATGATGTTTGTGCCCGCGGTGGTGGCCAACCGGCAGAACGATGATCACGTGGCGCAGATGTTTTTCTACTCTGGTCTGCTGGTTATGTTTGCCTGTGCGCTGATTGCTTTGGCGGTGCAGGGCACACGTCGCAACTTGCGTATCATCGACAACCTGAAGGCCATGTTTCTTGCGATGTTGTTGCTGCCCGCTGTTCTGGCCATACCGGTTTATGAATCCCTGGATATTGTGCCTTTTGTCACGGTCTACTTTGAAATGGTCAGCAGTCTGACCACAACTGGAATGACCACCTTTGAACCGGCAAGCATGTTGACTGAGGCCCTGCACCTTTGGCGCGGGATGGTCGGCTGGATGGGCGGATTGTTGATGTGGGTGGCGGCGGCGGCTGTGCTTGCGCCGTTGAGCCTGGGTGGCTTTGAAGTTACCGCTTTGGGGGATGCTGGGCAAAACAGTAACAATCATGGTCAGATGCAGCGTGCGCGCCCGATGAAGCGATGGAGCCGGGCCGCGCGGGCCTTGGTGCCCATCTATGTGGGTCTGACATTTGCACTTTGGGTGATGCTCCTAATCCTTGGGGATCGTCCGATCACGGCTTTGATGCATGCCATGGCTACACTCTCAACCAGCGGTATTTCGGGCATTGGTGGTGTTGCTGATGCAGCTTCTGGGGTGGCGGGAGAATTGGTTATTTTTCTCTTTCTGCTTTTTGCGTTGTCGCGCGGTACGTTCAGTTCGGACACGGGGGCCGTGAAGCGCAGCAACCTTTGGGATGATCCTGAACTGCGTCTTGGCTTTTTGATTGTCGTGGCTGTGCCAGCGATGCTTTTTATGCGCCATTGGTTTGGAGCTCTGGAAGAAGAGGCCATCAACGACAGTGCGGCGGCGATAAAAGCGGCTTGGGGTGGGGTGTTCACAGTGCTGAGCTTCCTGAGCACAACCGGTTTTGAAAGTTCCGAATGGAGCGTGGCACGAGAGTGGAGCGGTCTTCAGACGCCCGGTTTGATCCTCTTGGCCTTGGCTATGGTGGGCGGCGGCGTGGCGACCACTGCGGGCGGGGTGAAACTGCTCCGGGTTTATGCGCTTTACCTGCAGGGGTTAGGTGAAATGGAGCGCCTTGTGCATCCAAACGTGGTTCTAGGACGCCGACGTGCGGCAGCGCAGGGCATCCGACGCCGGGGCGCAGTGATTGCCTGGGTGTTTTTCATGCTTTTTGCGCTGTCTTTGGCGGCGGTAACAATGGTGCTTGCTGTGTTGGGCAATAGCTTTCAGGAGGCTTTGATCCTCGCGATTTCTGCTTTGACCACGACCGGGCCTCTGACACAGGTGGCGGGTGAGTTTCCGATTGCGATTTCCTCACTTGGTGCCCCAGAAAAGCTTATTATTTGTGCAGCTATGATCGTTGGCCGTTTGGAAGCTTTGGCGATCATTGCGTTGATGTCCCCTGATTTGTGGCAGAAATGATGCGTTTGGTGATAAGGCTGGCAAAAAACTTAACTTTTTAGGCTGGTAAGTCTCAAAAACGCGTTCCATACTCGCCTCGCACGACTACCCGATGCACGAACAAGAACAAAGGCAAACGCGACATGGCTTCGGATCGACAGAATCTCCAAGACGCTTTTTTGAATCACGTCCGGAAAACCAAAGTTCCGGTGACTATCTTTTTGATTAACGGTGTGAAATTGCAGGGTGTGATCACCTGGTTTGACAATTTTTGTGTGTTGCTGCGCCGCGATGGCCAGAGTCAGCTGGTATATAAGCACGCGATTTCTACCATCATGCCGGCCCAGCCGATCTCTCTTTATGAAGGCGAAGACGCCTCTTGATGGAGCATGACACGCAGGTTACCCGCGCTTGGGTCCTGCATCCCGATATCACTGGCGCTGAGCAGCGGCGCGAGGCCTCTTTCGCATTGGAAGAGGCCATATCGCTTGCAGCGGCGCTTCCTGAGCTTGAAGTTGTAGGCTCAAATGTTGTGCGTTTGTCAAAAGCGCAGCCCGGTAAGCTGTTTGGATCGGGCAAGATCGAAGAGCTAAAGGCGCTTTTTAAGGCCAATGAGGTGGAGCTGGTCTTGATTGATGGACCGGTGACGCCGGTGCAGCAGCGCAATCTGGAAAAAGAATGGAAGGTCAAACTTCTGGACCGGACCGGATTGATCCTTGAGATTTTCTCTGATCGGGCGCGCACGCGTGAAGGTGTGCTGCAGGTCGAAATGGCGGCCTTGTCCTACCAACGTACACGCTTGGTGCGGGCTTGGACCCACCTTGAGCGTCAGCGCGGCGGCCTTGGTTTTGTTGGTGGTCCCGGCGAGACCCAGATCGAGGCGGATCGTCGTGCGATTGACGATCAACTGGTGCGGTTGCGGCGGCAATTGGCAAAGGTGGTGAAAACCCGTGAATTGCATCGCAAAGCGCGCGCGAAAGTGCCGTTTCCGATTGTTGCTCTGGTGGGCTATACCAACGCCGGAAAATCGACGCTTTTCAACCGTGTCACCGGTGCGGATGTGATGGCGAAAGATATGCTTTTTGCCACGCTCGATCCAACCATGCGGGCGGTGGAGCTTCCCAATAACGGACCTGAGGTGATCCTGTCGGATACGGTGGGGTTCATCAGTGATCTGCCGACACAGCTTGTGGCGGCATTTCGGGCGACACTGGAAGAGGTGCTTGCGGCGGATCTGGTGCTGCATGTGCGCGACATTGCACATCCTGAAACAGAACATCAGGCTGAGGACGTGCACAGCATTCTTGAATCTCTGGGAATGAGTGAGGAGACGCCGCAGATCGAGGTCTGGAACAAGATTGATCTGTTGGACGCCGATGACAGAGAGGCTGTTGTGGCTCGGGCGGAGCGTGAAGAGGGTATCTTTGCGGTTTCTGCTGTCAGTGGTCAGGGTCTGGATGACATGTTTGCGGCCATTGCCAAGGCCTTGGCCAGTGAGAAGACCCGTGAAGTGCTCTCCCTGAGCTTTTCGGAAGGCAAAGCGCGGGCTTGGCTGTTTAAGGAAGGCGTGGTTGAAGCGGAAACGCAGACCGACGAAGGCTTTGAAATCGAAGTGCTTTGGAGTGCCAAGCAGCGCGCGCAGTATCAGACGCTGTAGGCGTTTGATTTTCAGACATTCGTAGAGACCTAAGGTGTGGGCGTTATGATTGTAACGCCCACAGCTGCGGCGCGCGCGAGCTCTTTGTCCAAGGACATTGGGATGTATTCACCACGCCTCCAAAGCTGTGCCATATCGTCATAAAAGCGCGACAGGAAATGGCCGGATTGCCCTGTTGAGATTACAAAGACAGAGCTGTCGGGATCGGCAAAATCGTAGACGCCACGATAGCCTGCGGCGTGAACATTGAGAAATGGATTGTCTCCGATACCGGCAGTTTTGCCGCGCTGAAGGGTGTTGTCGCCGCCAGAGGTGGATTGGCGGATGTTGACGAAATAGCGCAGGAGCGGAACCTCGCCGAGTGTCGGGTGATCATGGGTTGCCTGATGGGCATCCCCCCAACGCAGTGCCTCTAGCTGTTGGCCGTAGCGCTCTTCAATTGCCAGAAGCGCATCATCCAATGCGAGCTGGGCCATTTCGGAGCAGGTTTCCACCCGCGCGCTTTGACGGACGTCACACCAGATGGCGGCGCCCTCTACATCCCGGAACACCCGTTCGATGAAGAGCGGTTCCACATGGGTGAACTCCTCAGCCAGCGGGCCAAGGTCGTCGCGGATGAGGCGGCTTTGCAGGCTGCGCATCCATGCCGCATAGATCAGGGGCTCGGGCATATGTTCGTTCATCTCGCCATTCCACTCAGACAACAGCGCCAGTGCGCGTTGCCTCTGACGTGCAGGAGTGCCTTCTGGCGCGGCTTCGCTAGCATACCAGAGATCAGCGGCAATCAGCGGAAGCAGCGCGCGGGCAGAGAAACTGACGGTGTCCAGTTGCGCTTCGATAAAGCTGTCGCGGGTGTGCACGCGGCGGTTCTGCATCAGGCGTTGCCAGCGCTGTATGCGTTGGCTGTCCCCCCACAAGAACGAGATATGGCGGGGGAAGGGGCGCTCTACAATTTTATTGTTGGTATTGCCCAGAATGCCGCCTGAGGGTTGCTCGAAGGTGGGGGCGTCTGTGGCTGGAAGCAGGCCCTGCCACTGGTTTTCCGGCCGCCATCCGAGGGAGGGCAGCCGCCCTTGACTTTGATGGTTTGTCTCGCGCCGCGGTAGGGCGCCGATCAAAGTCATAGCCACATCATTTTGGTCTGCCAAAGTCAGGGTCAAACCGGGGGCAGTATGGTCTTTGCCAGTGGCCAGCGCCGCTGAAATATCTGTCGCGCGCATGAGCCCCATGAGCGCCGTGGTTGAGCGATCTTGTGGGCTGAGCGCGGTCCAACCAAGGGACGCTACGTGGCCGGGGGGCGTCACAGCCGCGAGATTGAACGCAGAGCCGGGCAGAACGGGGCCATTGTCCGTCCAGCGCAGGGTGAGCGTGACGGGCTTGGCATCCTTGATGTTGATGATCGATTTGCGTGTTTTGAAAGGCTTGAAACCTGTGGATGTGCGATAGGACTCTGGGTTTGACGCATCCAGTTCTTCGATGAAGACATCCTGATCATCGACATAGGCCGCTGTCACTCCCCAGCCCAGCTGATCACTGCGCCCTGCCAGAATGGCTGGAATGCCGGGAATGGTGGCACCGATCACACCACCGCTTTGCAGCTCAAGGCGGGCCAGATACCAGATTGCGGGTGCAGACAGACCGAGGTGCGGGTCATTTGCCAGCAAGGTGCCGCCGGCGGCGCTGCGCGAAGGGGCCGCAGCCCATGCATTGGAGGCCCCAGACAGAGGGAGCGGCGCAAATGGAGACAGTGGATGTGCAGGCAAAGGTTGGGACTGCGCAAATACAGGCGTTCCCGGCACTAGATTGGCGTATTTGGGCAGGGTTGCGATGCCTTTACCGGGGGCATCAGGCAGGATGTCACGCAGGCGTTCCGTATCAGCGAGGGCGAGGGATGTGCGCGCGCGCAGCACCTCTGATTGCAGGTGGCCGGTGAGCTGAAGCGCCATAAGCTTTTGAAGCGCAATGGAATCTGCGGGTTGCCAGGGCGCGAAGGCCTGTTGGAACAAGAACAGTTCGGGTGCGCCGCGGCCCAATGCTTCTTGGTTGACCTCCTCAATGCGGGCATTCACGCCGCGTGCATAGGCTTGAAGCGCGATCAGGATGTCGGGATCCTGTGCGGACACAGACATGCGGGCCGCCGTGGCCAAATCGAGCCGGCGCATCAGGGTGTCGATTTCCAGCGTTTGTTGCCCAAACACTTCGGAGAGGCGGCCCTGTACAGTGCGCCGCATTGTGATCATTTGCCAGAGCCGGTCCTGTGCATGGGCATAACCGAGGCCAAAGAACACATCCTCGTCATTGTTCCCAAAAATATGCGGGACATTGGCGTTGTTGCGGATGATTTCGACAGGTTGCGAAATACCGCTTGCGGCGAAGGTTTTATCGTAGGTCGGGAGGCTGCGCGAGGCGAGGAAATAGATCATCGCCACTGCAAGCACGACGAGAATCACCAAGCCGCTGGCGATGCGCATCAGCCATTGAAAAAAGGTCGCCATGTCTCTGTCCCTGATTGTTCTTGCCTTCTGCGGGTGCAGGCGAGACAAGTATTACGACGAATGACAGACAGGGGAAAGCCAATGGCAAAAGTTGCGTTTTTGGGCTTGGGAGTGATGGGCTATCCGATGGCCGGATATCTTGTGAAAGAGGGGCATGAGGTCACGGTCTATAACCGCACGACCGCCAAAGCGGAGGCCTGGGCCAACGAACATGGCGGAGCTTTTGCTGCCACGCCGCGTGAAGCGGCTTTGGAGGCTGAGTTTGTCATGTGCTGTGTGGGCAATGATGATGATCTGCGCTCTGTCTGTCTGGGCGACGCTGGTGCCTTTGCAGGCATGCATGCAGGGGCCACGTTTGTTGATCACACGACGGTGTCTGCGAAAGTAACCTCTGAGCTTTACAGTGCGGCCGCGGAAAAAAGCGTCGCCTTTGTGGATGCGCCTGTTTCAGGCGGTCAGGCCGGTGCGGAAAACGGTATTTTGTCGATCATGTGCGGTGGTGACCAAGCCGCCTACGACAAGGCAGAGCCGATCATGCAAGCTTATGGGCGCTCCATCAAACGTCTGGGAGAAAGTGGTGCTGGCCAATTGACCAAAATGGTCAATCAGATTTGCATTGCTGGTTTGGTTCAGGGTCTTTCAGAGGGGCTGAATTTTGCTGAGAAAGCCGGGCTGGATGGGCGCGCGGTTGTTGAGGTGATTGCCGGAGGGGCGGCAGGCAGCTGGCAGATGCAAAATCGCTATGAAACCATGATTGATGATCAGTTCGATCACGGGTTTGCCGTGGACTGGATGCGCAAAGATCTGGGCATTGTACTGTCTACGGGGGATGAGATTGGGGCGAGCTTGCCGGTGACGGCGCTGGTGGATCAATTCTACAAAGATGTGCAGAAGCTCGGCGGTGGGCGTTGGGACACATCCAGCCTGATCAAACGCCTGCGCGCGCTGGATTGATTTTCTAAGCTCTTAGAAACAAGTAAAGCGCGGGGTGCCCCGCGCTTTATCTTTGGAAAATGAACGGGCAGGGCCGTTATTTATGGGATGATGCGCGTGTATTTGATGCCTTCGAGCGTTGCGCCAATCTTGAGGCCTGCCTGACCAAACACCACGGCAATTACCGGGGCCAGCAAGTTGGTGGTCTCTGCGCTGAGATCGCCGCCTTCATTGGCCACAACATATTCAACGCCCGCGCCGGCAGCCCAGCCATTGGAGCGGCGGAATTCAGAGAGGGCGCCCTCGGTCATGAAGAACAGAACATGTGCGTGTTGCTGTGCTCCAAATTGCAGGCCAACGCTGCCTTTGGTCGCGGAGTAGTAATCGACGGTCACGTCGTTGACCCGCAGCGCACCGCGGCCATATCCGCCGCCAAAGCCCAGACCTGCTTCTGTGATCAGCGGCATCACCAAAATGCCAGTGGATTTGTCGCGCAGATCGCGGGTGTTGGGGTATTCGTTGTAGAGATAATTCAGCGTGGTATCGACGCGTGCGTCGATTTCATTGGCGCCATTAGAGCCGATGCCATTGCCGCATGCGGCGGTCATGCCTGCAGCTGCGAGGCCGGTCAGCGCAAAGCCGCGACGAGTGAGATTGTTCATGATGTTGCCTGTATTCTGTTTGCTCGTGGTCCGGTTGGGTCCGGGATTGACAGCAGTATAGTCAGCCCCGAACAACCTGTCACTAGATGTGCGTATGTTCAGCCCATTTTGCGGGCAACTTCCGGCGCAAAATAGCTCAAAATCCCGTCACATCCGGCGCGTTTGAAGGCCATGAGGCTTTCGACCATCGCGCGATCGCCATCAATCCAGCCATTCTGCGCGGCGGCTTTGATCATCGCGTATTCACCAGACACCTGATAGGCAAAGGTCGGTACGCCAAATTCGTCTTTCACACGGCGGCAGATGTCCAGATAGGGCATGCCGGGTTTGACCATAACCATATCCGCGCCTTCAGAAAGGTCACGGGCGACAAGGCGCAGCGCTTCATCGGAGTTGGCGGGATCCATCTGATAGGTGGTTTTGTCGCCCTTAAGGGCACCGGACGCCCCCACCGCATCGCGGAACGGCCCATAGAAAGCGGAGGCATATTTGGCCGCGTAGCTCATGATGGTCACGTTTTGATGATTTTTGGCTTCAAGGGCAGTGCGAATGGCGCCAATCCGCCCATCCATCATGTCAGACGGGCCAAGAATGTCGGCGCCTGCCTCTGCTTGCGAGAGCGCCTGTTTGACCAGAGCCTCGACAGTGCGATCATTGATAATATGGCCGTTTTCTACAAATCCATCGTGGCCGTGGATGTTGTAGGGATCCAATGCGATGTCGGTCATAACGGCGATTTCGGGCACGGCCGCTTTGATGGCGCGGGTGGCCCTGTTGGAGAGGTTGTCGGGGTTCCAAGCCTCTGCACAGTCTTCGGTCTTCAGGGCGGGATCGGTGTAGGGGAAGAGACAGATTACAGGGATGCCCAAATCTGCAGCTTCGCGCGCGGCCTCAACAATTTTGTCGACCGAGCGGCGAAAGACGCCGGGCATAGAGGGCACGGGCTCTTCAACGCCGTCGCCGTCACGCACAAACACAGGCCAGATCAAATCATCCACGGTCAGCGTGTTTTCGCGCACAAGACCGCGGATTGCGCGGGATTGACGTGTGCGACGCAGGCGCGCAGTTGGGAAATTGGCAGGCGTGAGGGTCATTGCGGGCTCCGTTACATTCCATGCCCACAGGTGCCATGGAATTTCCCACATCTCAAGGCTAGGAATTGCCGCATGGGCAGGGTATGTGGAGGGGAAAATCTTATGGGCAGTAAACACCTTGGACCTGAGCCAAACCGTACTTGAACTCATCGACTTCCGCAGCTTTTCAAACCTGTGGTTTTGGATCGCTCTGGCTGTTTTCTGGTCATCTGCCAGCCATTGGGTGCTCGGGGTGCCGTGGGATCTTGTGTTGCGAGCCAAGCGCAATGGCGGGCAAGCAGAGGCAGATTTTCATGATCTGGTGCGCATCAACATCAATAGGATCCTGCATATAGCAACGGTTTCTGGCCTTTGGCTGATTGGCATCACCTGCTTCATCCTCACCGGCCTTGCCGTGCTGGGCTGGCAATATCAGATCGAATTTGCACAAGCGGTATTTTTGATCTTTCTGCCAATGAGCCTCGTAGGGGCCATGAGCATACGTGCTGCACGGCACATTCACATGGAGAGCTTGCAGAGCGAAGCCTTGCGAAAGCGTTTGGCGCGCCATCGTTTTTGGGTGCAATTTGTTGGTATGATCTCTATTTTTGTGACCTCATTGTGGGGTATGTACCAAAATCTTCTGGTCTCACCATTAGGGTAAACCCGTAGTAGCAAGCTACTGAAATTGAAAGATAAGAGTGATGAAAGACGCGCAGCACATCTCTGTTGGCGGGGCGCCGGAAGGCTTTGACGCACAGCTTATTCTCAATGAGGTAGACAAGAGCGGCGGCCCGGTCATTCATGTGGCGCGTGATGACAAGCGGATGGTGGCGACCCGGGCGGCGCTGGAGTTTTTCCGGCCCGACATGCCGGTGATTGTCTTTCCGGGATGGGATTGTCTACCTTATGATCGGGTGTCCCCCAATGCCGATATTTCCGCCACGCGGATGGCGACACTGGCGGGGTTGGTACATGGGATGCCTCAGCAGTTTGTTCTGCTGACAACGCTGAATGCCGCGACACAACGTGTGCCGGCGCGCGATGTGCTCAAAGAGGCCGCATTTCGCGCCCATGTTGATGGGCGTGTAGATGAAGAAGCATTGCGTAAGTTTTTGGTACGTATGGGGTTTTCTCAAGCGCCGACTGTGATGGAACCCGGCGATTATGCCATTCGGGGCGGCATCATTGATATTTTTCCTCCCGGTGACACCGGTCCGGTCCGGTTGGATTTCTTTGGGGATGTTCTGGACGGAGTGCGGCGCTTTGATCCCGCGACCCAACGCACGACGGAAAAGCTTGACAACATTGAGTTGGCACCGGTCAGCGAGGTCATTCTGGATGAAGCGGCGATTACGCGATTCCGACAGAACTACCGCATTGAATTTGGCGCGGCGGGCACGGACGATCCGCTCTATGAAGCGATCAGCGCCGGACGCAAACATCAGGGTGTTGAACACTGGATGCCGTTTTTTCATGAGCGTCTGGAAACCCTGTTTGATTACCTACCGGATGCTTCCATTTCTGTTGATGATCAGATGGATGTGGCGCGCATTGCGCGTTGGGATGCCGTTGAAGATCAATATGAAACCCGCAAACATGCGATGAGCCAGAAGGCGCGGATGGACACGGTCTATAAGCCTGTGCCGCCGGGCCTGTTGTATTTGGATGAAGCCGCGTGGGATCAGGCTGTTGCGGGGCGGCGGATGTTGCATTTTTCGGCTTTGCCGCAGGCCTCTGGCCCCGGGACAATTGACGCTGGTGGGCGGATTGGGCGCAATTTTGCCCCAGAGCGACAACAGGAAAATCTGAGCCTTTTCGGGGCTTTGGCGGAGCATATTAACAAGAAATTACCAGATGGTCCGGTGGTTGTTGCCAGCTACTCCGAGGGGGCACGCGAGCGTTTGAGCGGGCTTATCGAAGATGAAGGTCTGGCTGAAACCATTCATGTCAAAGATGCCCGCCGGATTGGCAAGAGCGGGTTGTATCTGGCGGTCTGGGCTTTGGAACATGGGTTTGAAACGCCGCATATGACGGTGATTTCAGAGCAGGATGTTTTGGGGGATCGGTTGATCCGGGCGCCGCGCAAGAAGAAGCGGGCGGAGAATTTCCTGACGGAAACACAATCTTTGAGCCCGGGTGATCTGGTGGTGCATGTGGACCATGGCATCGGGCGCTATCTTGGGCTTGAAGTGGTCACGGCGGCCGGGGCCGCACATGAGACGATTTCTCTGGAATATGCCGAAAATGCAAAGCTTTACCTGCCGGTTGAAAACATCGAGCTGCTGTCCAAATACGGCCATGATGAAGGGCTTTTGGATCGTCTGGGTGGCGGGGCTTGGCAGGCCAAAAAGGCCAAGCTTAAAGAGCGTATTCGCGAAATGGCGGATCGTCTCATCCGGGTGGCAGCGGAACGCGAATTGCGCTCCGCCCCTGTGCTGGAGGCGCAGCATCACGCCTGGGAAGAGTTTTCCGCACGTTTCCCCTATCAGGAGACCGATGATCAGTTGCGCGCAATCGGCGATGTGATTGACGATCTGGCATCGGGACGCCCGATGGACCGGTTGGTCTGTGGCGATGTTGGCTTTGGCAAAACCGAAGTGGCAATGCGCGCGGCCTTTGTGGCGGCGATGTCAGGGCAGCAGGTGGCGGTGATCGCGCCGACCACGCTTTTGGCGCGTCAGCATGCGAAGGGTTTCCAAGAGAGATTTAGAGGGTTTCCTTTAGAAGTCAGGTCGTTGTCGCGTTTTGTCTCTGCGAAAGAGGCTGAGAAAACTCGCGACGGCATGGCGCGGGGCACGGTGGACATTGTGGTCGGCACACATGCGCTTTTGGCCAAAAACACCCGCTTTAAAAACCTCGGATTGCTGATCATCGATGAGGAGCAGCATTTTGGGGTTGCCCATAAGGAGCGGCTGAAGCAGATGCGCAGCGATGTGCATGTTCTGACTTTGACCGCGACGCCGATTCCACGGACGCTGCAATTGAGCCTTTCGGGGGTGCGTGATCTGTCTATCATTGGCACGCCGCCGGTGGACCGTCTGGCGATCCGCACCTACGTGAGCAGCTTTGATGCCGTGACCGTGCGTGAGGCGCTTTTGCGGGAGCATTACCGCGGTGGGCAGAGCTTCTATGTGGTGCCGCGTGTGAGCGACCTTCCTGAGATTGAAGAGTTTTTGCGTGATCATGTGCCTGAGGTGAGTTTCATCACGGCGCATGGCCAACTGGCGGCAGGTGATCTGGATGACCGGATGAACGCCTTCTATGATGGCAAATACGACGTTCTGTTGGCAACCACGATTGTTGAAAGTGGATTGGACATTCCAACGGCCAATACGATGATCGTGCATCGCGCGGATATGTTTGGGTTGGCGCAGCTTTACCAAATCCGGGGGCGTGTGGGCCGCTCCAAGACCCGTGCCTATGCCTATCTGACAACCAAGCCACGTGTGAAGCTGACGCCTGCTGCGGAAAAGCGCCTGCGGGTTCTGGGATCTCTGGACACGCTTGGGGCCGGTTTTACGCTTGCCTCTCAGGATCTCGATATTCGCGGGGCCGGTAACCTTTTGGGCGAAGAACAATCTGGTCAGATGCGGGATGTGGGCTATGAACTCTATCAATCCATGCTCGAGGAGGCCATTGCCAAGATCAAGGCTGGCGAACTCGAAGGCCTGTCAGATGGGGATGATCAATGGGCACCGCAGATCAATCTGGGTGTGCCTGTTTTGATTCCGGAAACCTATGTGCCGGATCTGGATGTGCGTCTGGGCCTTTATCGTCGTTTGAGCGGGTTGCAGGGCAAGGTGGAGCTGGAAGGATTTGCTGCCGAACTGATCGACCGCTTTGGTAAATTGCCAAAAGAGGTCAACACCTTGCTTCTGATCGTGCGCATCAAAGAGATGTGTAAGAAAGCCGGCATTGCGAAGCTAGACGGCGGGCCGAAGGGTGCGACCATCCAGTTCCACAACGATAAATTCGCTTCGCCACAGGGGCTGGTGGAATTCATCACCGAGCAGAAGGGGCTGGCCAAGGTCAAAGACAACAAGATTGTTGTGCGGCGCGATTGGGGGAAATCATCTGACAAGATCAAAGGTGCCTTTGCAATTGCGCGGGACCTTGCGCAGAAGGTGGTCAACGAGCGGAAGAAGGCTAAGGCGAAAGCGAGCACGTAACCTGCATCAATGCCGACGGTCGTGCGTGGGGCAGGTTGCTTGTTTTCAGGGCGTGTTAAGGGCAGCGCGCAGTGCAACTCAGGCATTCATGTCGCGAGTGCCTCCAGACGGCGCATATGCAGCATCAGACCAAAGCTGATCACTGCGAAAACGCCAAGGGCCATCGCCATTGGCAGAGGGGTGCCGTCAAAAGCCAGCCCGATTGGTGTCGCCAGAAGACCGCCTAGAATGGTGGCGAAGGCTCCCATGACAGAGGCCGCAGTGCCCGCCATATGGCCCAGTGGTTCCATCGCCAAGGCGTTGAGGTTGCCGATTGTGAAGCCGATGGAGAAGAAGGTGGCTGTCTGCCAGATGACAAAGGCGGCAAAATGCACGGAGATGTTGGAAGAGGTGTAGGCCGCAAGAATTGCGATGGCAAAAAAGATCTGTGTGCTGACGGCGATGGTGACGAGGCTGCGCATGCCAAACACCATCACCAAGCGGGCGTTGAGCAGGCTTGCGGTGCCAGAAATCAATGCGATGCCAGCAAACCAGAGTGGAAATTCCTCTGCGCGATCAAAGGTCTGGGCATAGATGGGTTGCACGGAGCTGATCATGGCAAAGAGCCCGGCAAAGATGAGCGATTGCACCAGCATCGAGGTGCGCACGGCCGGGATCGCCCACATCTCTTTTACGCCGGACAAAAGCTTGCCCATGCTGAAAGTACGGCGGTTCTCTTTGGCGAGTGGTTCTGGCAAGCGGATGCCAACCCAGAGCATTGAGGCGATGGAGAACAGGATAAAGGCCACGAATATGCCGCGCCAAGACGAAAGGTCGATGATGAGCGCGCCCATCGCGGGCGCGACCGCAGGCACCAGCGTGAAAATCATCATGGAAAACGACATGATACGTGCCATTTCGCGCCCTGCGAAGAGATCACGGACGATTGCGAGGGTTGCAATCCGGGGGCCAGCTGCGCCGATACCTTGAAAAAAACGTGCAATCAGTACGAGTTCCAAAGTCTGGCTGCGCCAGCCGACAAAAGCGCAGAGTGAGAACAGCAGAGCCCCGCCAATCAATACCGGCTTACGGCCAAAGCGGTCTGACAGAGGGCCCGTGAAAAACGTGCCCAGCCCCATGCCCATGACGAAGGATGTGATGATGAGCGTGGCGCGCGTTGGCGCCTCCGGGCTGAGTTCCGCTGCGATTTCCGGCAGGGCGGGCAGCATGGCGTCAATTGAGAAGGCAATGGTGGAGAACATCATGGCGCAAAGCGCAATGAACTCGATCTGCGACATGGGCAGATTGTCTTTGGTCATGACTGGCTCCGTCGGCAATGGTCGTGTGAAGGACATAACAAGCCGGGAAGAACGCAGTTGTGCGTTCTCGCTGGGCTTTGACCCGACACCCGTTTGGTGATCGTGCTTGAGGATACCCGAGGCGCAAAAATAGCCCTGTGGTACCCGCAGAGCTTAGCTTGGCTCTAAACCTGTCACAAGGCGAAAAATGAATACTTATTCAGGACGGTGCACAACCTACTCGGCCGCGTTCTCAGAAGATTGCTGCGCACGCAGATCGGCGATGACGCGCAGCCAGAGATCAGCGGGCTGTGCGCCGGGGACGGCGTGTTGATTGGCCACAATGAAGGTCGGCACGGAGTTTACACCCATCTGGCGGCTGTGGGCATCGCGGTTTCGGATGTCTTCCACATCGGAGTTAGAGGCGAGTAATTTGCGCACCACCGCGGCATCCATGCCAGCGCTGTCGGCAATATCGGCCAAGACATCGGTGTCGCCGATGTCCCGCCCTTCGGTGAAATAGGCTGCAAAGAGCGCGTCGACCACGGCATTTTGCTTTTGCTCAATGCCTGCCCAGTGAATCAGGCGGTGGGCGTTGATGGTGTTGGGCGTGCGTTTGATGGCGGCAAAATCAATATTGAGTCCTTCCTCAAGCGCATGTTTTTCGATCTCTCCATAGACACGCACAGCGTTTTCTTTGCCGCCAAATTTGGTCTCCAGATAGTCCCGGCGATCCATGCCAGCCGCAGGCATGTCGGGGTTGAGCTGAAACGGGTGCCATTCGATCACAAACGGGTGGTCCGGTTCCTGTGCAAGGGCTTTTTCAAGGCGGGTCTTGCCGATGAAGCACCATGGGCAGATCGGGTCAGAAATGATGTCGAGCTTGATCATGATGAAGCCTTAAACAGGGCGCGCAGGGCGCGGCGGTTGAGTTTGCCATTGGCATTGGTCGGCAGGCTGGACAGCCGCCGGAAGAGCCGAGGCTGCTTGTAGCGTGCCAGATGCGTGGCTGCAAAGGCTTTGAGGTCTGTCTCCACGATATCGTGATCTGCGGTATAAAAGGCGGCGATGACATAGGTGTCGGCTTTGATCTCCACATCCGTCACTGCGAGAGACGTGATTTCTGGATGTGCGATCAGGGTGGCTTCGACCTCCAGCGGGGAGACGCGAAAGCCGCCTGCGTTCATCATGTCATCGGCCCGCCCCATGTAGATGATATGGCCCTGCGCGTCCATTTGACCCAAGTCGCCGGTGAGAAACCACTCCCCACAAAAACGTGCGTCAGTGGCCTCCGGCGCATTTAAGTACTCCAACATGAGACCCGGATCGGAGCGGTGAATGGCAATGGTGCCGGGCGTATTGAGAGGTGTCGGGTTTTGGTCAGCCAAAATGGCGACGCGACGGCCTTTTTGTGGGCGACCCAGCGTGCCAGCGGGTGCTGGGTGATCGGGGTTTGCGGAAATGAAGGTAGAGCATTCGGACATGCCAAAGGCTTCGTAGAGCTTTGTACCGGTGGCCGCGTTCCAGCGCGTGCGCAGAGGCTCGGAAAGTTTTTCGCCGGCGCAAAGTCCATGACGCAGATCGGGAAGCGCCGGGTCTGGCTGTGTCTCCAGCATCTTGCGGTACACTCCCGGCGCGGCGGCAAAGAGAGTCGCACGGTGCTGGCGCAGCAAGGTGGGCAGATCCTGAGGGGCGGTGTTCGGTGCTGGGATCAGCGCGGTGGCTCCGATGGTCCAGGGATCCATGAGGCCAGTGCCCAAAGTGAACGTCCAATTGAAGGCCCCCGCATGCAGCAGTCGGTCCTGTTGTGTGAGCCCATACCAGCCCTCAAACATCATCTGGCGCGCCCATATGGCCCGGTGGGCGTGCACCACCGCGCGCGGTGTGCCGGAGGTGCCAGATGTATAGATGATATAGGCAGGCCGATTTGGGTCGCCCATATGAAATGATGCGGCCGGAAGATCATGCATGGCAGCAAGATCTTCCGTCGTCAGAACGGCTATGGTCGGGGTGTCAGGCAGAGGTACTGTGACATCATGTAAAATCGCTGCGGGTTGCAGCGTGGGGAGCATCTTTGCCACTTCCGATGCGGTCAGTTGCGCAGATGTGGGCACAGGGACCAGTCCCACGGCAATGCAAGCGAGATAGGCAATCGGAAATTCAACCGTATTTCCAAGACGCATGAGCACGCGGTCACCCGGTGTCAGCCCGGTGCGGAGCAGCCCTGTGCCGGTGCCGAGGATGGCCGCTTGGAGTTTGCCGTAGGAATAATGCTGCGGTGTCGGCTCAGACAGCACGGACAAAGCGATTTTCTCTGACAGGGCGTTGGCATGGCCGAGCACATGTGCAGCCATGTTGAAGCGCTTGGGGCAGGGCGGCGGCGGGCCTTGATCAAACAGGGATGTCATGGCGTTTGGGTAAGCGGTTGGCGGGGTGGGGGCAAGTGCGACGTTGCGGTTGCAGGAAGGGCTCCGGGCAGGATAGAAGCCTGTCATGAGTGACATAGATCCAAAATCAATGATCCGTATCGCGCGTGAGGGCGGTGGCGAAGATCATGTTGAGCCCCTTGACCTTGGCGAGCGTGTGCGGGAATTGCGCAAGGCGCGCAAATGGACCTTGGAACAGGCCGCGTCACAGGCGGGGCTGGCACGATCCACCTTGTCCAAGATCGAGAATGGACAGATGTCGCCAACATATGATGCGGTGAAAAAACTGGCCGTTGGATTAGAGATTTCCGTCCCACAGCTTTTCACGGCTCCCCAGAAGGACCAGATCAATGGACGTATGGCCGTTGTGAAATCCGGTGAAGGTGCGCATCAGGTTACCACGACCTATGAGCATGAACTACTGGCGGAAGGATTGCGCAAGAAAGCCATGTTGCCGTATCGCGCGCGGGTTCGAGCGCGCAGCATGGATGAGTTTGATGGCTGGGTGCGCCATGACGGGGAAGAATTCCTCTATGTGCTCACGGGCGTGGTGCAACTTTACACGGAGTTTTATGAGCCCGTTGAAATGCGGCGCGGTGACAGCGCCTATTATGACGGCTCTATGGGGCACAATGTGATTTCGGTGAGCGATGAGGATGCCACCATCCTTTGGGTAACATCTCTGACTTAAGGTTGATCTGCCTCTCTTAACGTTAGGTTTCTGCTTTAAGATTTTGTTAACGTTTGGATTTTTGGGTATTTTGAAGCGGCTTGCGGTACTCGGGTGAGCGACACTCAGTTGCGTGCCTTCAAAGGTTTGAGAGCCGTTTCCAGATCGCCATACCCTGTGAAGCGGCGCTCAAATGCCAGCCCCAGACGCTCTGCGCAGTCTTGAGCCTTGGCGGTAAGGGTGGGATCCTCTGTTTGGGCCTGATAGACAAGTTTCTCGTAGTTTCCGAAATACATGTCTTTGAGTTCTGGATGGCGATCCAGCCCCATGGGTTTGATGACAAATGCATCGAACTGACGCACTAGAAAATCGGTCAGATAGAAGGCTGTGAATTCTTCCTCTGCGATTTTTGCGAACCGGTCGTTGCCCTCAAAGAAGCTGTAGCAATGTGGGCCGGGAATCATTTCGACGCCGAGGTCCTTGCAGGTCTGTGCAAGTGCACCGCCAGTGCCACAATCCGCATAAACGACAAAAATCCGCTCATAGCTGTCGCGGTGTTTCGCAACAGCCTCGGCGATGGCCGGGGCAATGCGTTCCGGATGATTGTGGTAAATCGCTGGGAGGCAGGTAAGGTCCATGTGGGACCAACTGTTGATCTCGATGAGGTCGAGAATTTCACGTGCCAATGCACCGCAGGCCAAGAGGAGCACGCGGCCGGTGTCGCCTGTTGGAGATAGGCCATTTTCCGTCAATTTGGCGTCGTTGAGCTGGGTGATCTTGTCGGTCACGTTGGCTGGCGCCTCCAAGCGCTGGGAGCGTTTAAACAAAAATGGCCCGCCGGGGAGGGCGGGCCAGACCCGCAAGTGCGGGGGAGTGAAACAAAGGCCTTTAGGCGTTCATTTGGTTGTGCTTGCGCGCAACGTAGTCTTTGGCCATCTCAACAGCGACCGCCGCATCGCGGCAATAGCCGTCTGCGCCGATCGCTTTGCCGAACTCTTCGTTCAGCGGCGCGCCCCCGACGAGAACGATATAGTCGTCACGGACACCGCTCTCGACCATCGTGTCGATCACGACTTTCATGTAAGGCATGGTCGTGGTCAGCAGAGCAGACATGCCCAGAATGTCTGGCTTGTGCTCTTCGAGCGCTTCCAGATAGTTTTCGACCGGGTTGTTGATGCCGATGTCCACAACTTCGAAGCCCGCGCCTTCCATCATCATAGAAACGAGGTTTTTGCCGATGTCGTGAATGTCACCTTTCACGGTGCCGATCACCATGGACCCCATGCGTGGTGCGCCAGTTTCGGCAAGCAACGGCTTGAGGATGGCCATGCCGCCTTTCATGGCGTTTGCAGCCAGAAGCACTTCAGGCACGAAGAGGATGCCATCGCGGAAGTCGGCGCCAACAATGGTCATGCCGCCAACAAGCGCGTCGGTCAGGATGTTGTAAGGCGCCCAACCCCGTTCCAACAAGATGTTCACAGCTTCTTCGATTTCCTCTTTGAGGCCATCGTAGAGGTCGTCAAACATCTGTTGGACAAGTTCCTCGTCGTCCAGTTCGGACAGGATGATGTCTTCTTCTTCTGACATGTGCATGTTCCCATATCATGGCTTCGCCGGTTACGTGGCGTCGCTCGCTCTCTGTTGTCCCAGATGTCGGTCTTTTTGACGCGGCAAACTGTCTGAATAGCGACATAGCCAAGGTCGCGTGCGACGTGTAGGGGCAAAAATGGCGTTTCTGATGAAAGTTTTTCATTCAGATTATGGGTTTTATTGTCCGTGTTCTATTTTTGTTCTATATTTGGCGTATGGTGGATGAAAAACGACATGAGCTGGCAGCCTATTTGGAGCGCATAGATCCCAGACGTCGTCGTGCCCGGGGGGCACGCAGCAATGCAAGCGGCCGGTTTGAGACTTCGCGTGAAGAGGTTTGGGATGGCTGGGATATGGTCGAAGAGCGTGCAGGTTTTGCTACAGAAGTGCGTGAAGAGGCGCCGCGCTCTGTGATCGTGCGCAATCAATCGCCCGATGTGCCGTTTGATCAATCCCTTAATCCTTACCGGGGGTGTGAACATGGGTGTATCTATTGTTTTGCGCGCCCAACACATGCCTACCTCGGATTGTCACCCGGATTGGATTTTGAAAGCAAGCTCGTGGCACGGCCAAATGCGGCGCAAGTGCTGGAGCGTCAGTTGCGCTCAAAATCCTATGTGCCGGACGTGCTTGCATTGGGCACCAATACGGATCCTTATCAACCCATTGAGCGTCGATATCGGATTATGCGGGGGATTTTGGAGGTTCTGGAGCGGTTTCAGCATCCGGTGGCGATTGTGACCAAAGGGACGTTGATTGAGCGGGATATCGACATTTTGCAGCGTTTGGCGCAGCGGGGGCTGGCGCAGGTAGGTGTTTCACTCACGACGCTTGATGAGGATCTTTCCAGAGCGATGGAGCCACGTGTGCCCTTGCCTGCGCGCCGGGTTGAGATGATCAGACGTTTGAGTGCGGCCGATATTCCCGTGCGTGTGATGTTGGCGCCGGTGGTGCCGGGTTTGAGTGATCACGAAGTTGAACGCTTGTTGGCTGCTGGGGCGCAGGCCGGTGCGAGGGCGGCAAGCTGGATCATGCTGCGTTTGCCCGGAGAGGTCGCGCCGCTCTTTGAGGAGTGGTTGGAGGATGCCTACCCTGCAAGAGCGGGCAAAGTGATGGCGCGCCTGCGCGAGATGCATGGCGGCGACCTCTATCAGGCAGCTTGGGGGAAACGTATGCGGGGCGAGGGCATTTTTGCGGAAATGATTGCCCAGCGCTTTGAGGCGGCACGTAAGCGGCTGGGCCTTTTGAAGACCCTCCCGGAGTTGCGCCGGGATTTGTTTGAGGTGCCTATAGATCAGGACGGGCAAATGGCGCTTTTTTAACGGATCTGAATGCGCGGCACGGACGTGATTTTCAGCCGCTGACAGGGCGTAAACGGCTGTGATGTTGCTATTGTCAGGCCCGCGTAGCCGGCTGCGCCAACCTGGGGCACAGTTTCCTTTTCCAAAGCGGGCACATGTTGAATTTCTAACAAAGTCTCGGGACGTTGATAAAGCCAAGGACGGTTTTCCACCGCGGTTGGATCCGCGTTGGGCGGCGATGCCTGAGTGCTGCCATAGAAATAAAGCGTGAAGCCAAAGGGAGTTACGTCTTGAATGGAGAGCAGCGGAAGGCCCCATGACAGGATGTCTGGCTGAATGGCGGTGATATCGGAGGTGCGCAGGGTCACGAGATTAATATGTGGCCCGCCGCCAAGCAGGCTCTCGTCATAGGGGCGTGTTGGGCGATTGCCTTTGAAATGATGATCTATCAGTTCGACTGGAAAGCCTTCAGGGTCCATCGCTTTGGCGAGGTATCCCACGTCGCGAAACTGTTTCGGTGTGGTGCACTCCACGCCAGCGGTACGCAGTTGGCTGACGGCCAAATCGATATTTGACACGGCAATGGCAATTTTCCAGAAGAGATCGCTGTTTTGTGGGGCATAGGGGTGCTGGGCCTGTTCAAAGCGTAGAGAGACGTCTTGGACGCTGTAGCTCAGTGTGCCGGTATCGCTTTCCGACATGCCGAAAACATCGCGGTAAAAGCAGCGCTGTGCATCAGGGTTGCTGACGCGGAGGGTGAGCGTGTCCAGATGTGCCAAAATTCGGCCTCTCAAGTGGTGTGGGTGTTCGTGATTTTGGTAGCGGAGTTTTGCTCGCAACGAAACGGTCGTGATCGGTTTCTGAGCGGATGACAGGCGTTGAAGATCAGGGTAGGTGGAGGGCGGAACTTAACTGATGAAGACCAATAATGAAAAGACTAGTACTGGCTGCGGTATTGGCAGCCACGCCTGTTGGGGCAGAAGTGAGGGTGCGGGATGCGGACACCATAGTGGTGGATGGCACGCCGGTGAGATTTCAGGGTGTCGACGCGCCGGAGCTTAAAACGCGTGCGGGAAAAGATGCGAAACGGTGGACTGTCAATTACTTACGGGGCAAATCCGTGAAATGTGATTTGACGGGCGAACGCTCTTATGATCGCCACATCGGGGTTTGTTATGCAGATGGCGAAGACATTGGAGCTGCCGTGATTGCGGCGGGACACGCGCTTGATTGCGCCCGCTATTCGGGTGGGCGTTATCGCCATCTGGAGCGACCCTCCGCCAAAAGCCGGATTGCGCGGGCACGCTATTGTTGATCGTATAGACAAACAGCCCGGCACGTGGCCGGGCTGTTTGCCAAATGTGTGATTGTGATTGAACTTAGGCGCGACGGCGCCCACGGCGTTCGCGTTTTGGCGCTTCCGCCTCACCCGTACCGTCCGAGGTCGAAGAAAACCCGCCGAGCTTTTCTGTGATCTGCTCCAGTGTGGGCCGCTCGCCACGAGGACGTGTTTCCAGAGCGTCGCGCATGGCTTTCAGGTGCTCCGCCATTGTGCCGCAGCATCCGCCAATGATGGTGGCTCCGCAATCACGCGCCATAACCGCATATTCGGCCATCAGTTCTGGCGTGCCATCGTAGTGGATGTGACCGTCGTGGTATTTGGGAATGCCGGCATTTCCTTTGGCCACGATCGGACGCTCAATTCCTTGGGCAGAAAAGCCAAGCACGGTGCGCAGCAGGTCGGCGGCACCTACGCCGCAGTTTGCGCCAAAGCCGAGTGGCGGATTGGGAAGGGCTTCGACCATCTGGGCCATATCAGCGGATGTCACGCCCATCATAGTGCGTCCGGCGGTGTCAAAGCTCATGGTGCCAACCCATGGCATATCTGCCAAAGCAAAAGCTTCGGCGGCGGCTTTGTATTCTTCGGGCGCAGAGATGGTTTCAAGCCAGAGCACGTCAGCGCCGCCTTCTTTCAGGCCTTCGGCTTGCTCATGAAACATTTCAACGGCACCAGCGTGGCTCAGAGTGCCGACCGGTTCCATGATGTCTCCGGTTGGCCCGACAGAGCCAGCAACCACAACGGGACGCCTGGCGGCATCTGCCACGTCCCGACCAATTTCGGCGGCCAGACGGTTGAGCTCACGGACACGGCCCTGTGCGTCATGCAGTTTCAAACGCGACGCGTTCCCGCCAAAGGAGTTGGTCAGAAAGATATCGGACCCGCTCTCTACAGCGAGGCTGTAGAGTTTCTTGATGTTTTCGGGATGTGTGTCATTCCAGATTTCAGGTGCATCGCCGGAGGTGAGCCCCATATTGAACAGATTGGTGCCAGTGGCGCCATCTGCCATCAGCCAGTCACGGGTTTCCAAGAGTTTGGAGAGGGCGTTCGTCATCTGAGACTCCTTTCGGCGCGGACGGGCCGCGTAGTTTATCTTCGCCGTGTGCCACGAAGGCCGCGAAGGCTCAAATTCATTTGATGCATGACAATTATGAGTCAGATCGCATGTGACCTTTGATCGTTGCCATCTGGACCACAGGGGCGCAGTCAATGGGGGTCGCCGGTGCACTGCGCAGGTTGACGGCACGGATCAGATCCAATGTCGCCAAGCTCAGTTGGGCAGGCCCTGGCGCCGCCATGAACAGAGGTTGCCAGCGCGGGGCGAAACACGCCTTGAATTGGCGCAATCCCGCACCTCCGCCGTGTTTGAAGTGCTGTGTGCGCAAAAACTGCTCTAGTCGGGTGCGTCCGGTTGGCAATGCGGGTGCTGCAGCCAAGGACAGGCACTGCACGTCGAGATCCGCAGCCGCTTCGATGGCGCGCTGTACAAGGAGATGCATTGTGCCATCTGGCGCATCCGGAAGCACACGCATCAGATCCAGACACCACTCATGCGCGGTAGTATGAAAGCTGACAAAACCAACAAGCCGTGCGCCCTGATAGGCAAGAAAAACCTGCTGGTGGCCGACGTAGAGATCGTCAAACCGACCCATGGTCAGCCCGCGCGGGACGCCGTGACGCGCTTCCCAGGCGGAGGACACACGGGCCATGTCGCCTAAGGGCAATGTGCCTTCAGGGCGCAAGACTGAGATATCTGCCTTTTCGGCATGACGCAGCTTGCGACGCAATTGGCGATAGGAGGCGCCATCGGTGCTGTGCATGGCTGGGTGGATGAGTGCCTCATCCGAAATATGCAACACAGCCCAGCCAGCCTTGCGCGCGCTCACAGCTTGACGCGCAGATATTTTATATTTGCAGGCAATACGGTTTTGCGCGCGGGCGGCATGTTTAAGAGGGCGTGCCATACTGTTGGCATCGCCTTCGATCGGGTCAAATAGCGCCACCAGCGTTTGGCCAATGCGCACAATGCCATAGCGGCCAGCATCACAGGACAAGAGCGCGCCGCCATTTTGACGAATAACGCCCAGTTCTGCGCGGCTGACCGAGGAGAGAGGGGTTTCTCCATAGGCCTCAAACGCGCGTGCGTGGCGGGGTTGGCGTGCAAGAGAGGGGCGCAGCAGACATCGCAACAGAGCGGCTCCAGACAACAAGGCTGGCAGCGCATAGTAGATCGCGCGGAAGGCCAGAACACCGGCAAGCAGGATGGGCTCTGGCTGATGTGGCAGAAGCGCAAGAAGGGTCAGTTCGAAAGGTCCCACGCCGCCGGGGGTGCCGGAGAAAATAGCAGCTCCCAGTGCAATCAGAAAGACAGGCAGTAGCGTGGCGAAGCTGAGGGACATGTCAGGCGGGAGCAGTGCATAGAGCGCAAGTGCGGCAAAAACCGTGTCGATCAGGCACAGGCTCAGAAGAGCCGCCATGGCAGGCAGGGTGGGCAGCGTGAAGCGGCGGCCTTGACGGGAAAGGACCGGAAACATGAAGGCCACAATTGCTAATCCAAGGGCGACCGCGAGAATCAGATAGGGCAGGTAGCCGGGAATATGTGGCGTCGGGAGTGCCAGCGCAGCCAGCGCGATGGTCACAGCCAGTGCGGCAAGGAAGGTGACGGTGACAAACGCAGTTATGCGCGCGGCGTCTTTGAGTGACAGACCTGGTGTCATGCGCCAGCGCACAAAAGTGCCAACAATGGCACCCGCGCCAAGGGTTTGCCCAAGGCCGATGGCCGATGCGCCCACCCACATGGCCTCAGAGGGCGCGCGATCCATTTGGAAATGCCGCTGTGCAATGACGTCATAACGGGCCACAGCCAAAAAGCTAACAAGGGTCGCGCCAATGGCGAGGGACCATTGCAATGGCGTCACATCCATCACGGCGCTCCAGAGGGCGGAAAGATCCATGCCCTCCAATTGTCTCGCTAAAATGACACAGCAAATAGTGCCAAGCGCCAGCGGCCAGATGTGCCGAAGCACGGATTTTGCCTTTTTAATAATCAACATTCCCCAGGTTCCCGCCCAAAATGTTCTTCAAAGTGATGCAAAAGTGCTATCTGGCGCAGGGTTTCCGCTGGCTTAACATCTTCAATTAGAGAGAAAAAAAGCGCGCGGATGAGGCGCGCTTTCTGAAGTGAGCATTTGGTGGGCCTGATCAGGCTGCCAATTCCTCTTTCGCTTGTGCAAGGCATTCCCGACGTTTTGCGCGAATGCTGCTTTCGTCAGATTTGCCTTCAAGGTCGGCGACAACCTTGCGGATCACATCATCATGACCTGCTTCTTCGAAATCTGCGCGGATAACAGATTTGGCGTAGTCTTCGGCGTCATCGCCAGACTTTCCGAGCAATTCAGCGGCCCAGAGGCCAAGCAATTTGTTGGCCCGTGCGTCCGCCTTGAAAGTCATTTCTTCATCATGTGCGAATTTGGCTTCAAATGCTGCTTCGCGTTCGTCAAAGGTGCTCATGTCACTTGGTCCTCTTGGCCCTCAAACTTCTCTGAGAGATATGGCAACTTGCGGCATTCGACGCAAGAGGGCGCGGCAAGCTTGCGACAAAGCTGCCCATCATTTAAGAGGGCGGCTGAATCCGGGACTCATCGCCGGAAAAAGAGGATACAGCCATGGCCCGCGGCAAAAAAATCTATGAAGGCAAAGCCAAGATTCTGTTTGAAGGGCCTGAGCCAGGCACAATCGTTCAGTATTTCAAGGATGATGCCACCGCATTCAATGCGGAGAAGAAAGACGTGATTGATGGCAAAGGTGTGCTGAACAACCGCCTGAGCGAATATTTCATGACCGGTCTGACCCAGATTGGCGTGCCGACGCATTTTTTGAAACGCCTGAACATGCGTGAGCAGCTTGTGCGCAACTGTGAGATCATCCCTCTGGAAGTGATCGTACGTAACTTTGCGGCAGGATCCATGAGCAAACGTTTGGGGATCGAAGAAGGCACACAGTTGCCACGCCCGATCGTTGAATATTGCTACAAAGATGACAGCCTTGGCGATCCACTTGTGTCAGAAGAACACATTGCTGCCTTTGGTTGGGCGAGCCAGCAGGACATGGACGACATTCTTGGTCTTGCGCTGCGCGTCAATGACTGGCTGAGCGGTGTGATGTTTGGTGTGGGCATTCGCCTGATCGACTTCAAAATCGAGATTGGCCGGGTGTATGAAGGCGATTTCCAGCGTTTGGTTGTGGCCGATGAGATCAGCCCGGACAGCTGTCGCCTGTGGGATATTGAGAGCGGACAGAAGCTCGACAAGGATGTGTTCCGCCGCGACCTTGGCAGCCTGACGGACGCCTATGCCGAAGTGGCGCGCCGTCTGGGTGTGCTGCCCAAAGGCACTGGGCCGAAGCCGACGCTTGTAAACTAATGATCCCGGTTTTCGACACGGCCGCTGCAAATTTTTTTGCGGCGGCTTTTGTCGTTTTGGCGCTTTGTTTCTGGTGGTTTGTATCACACCATCTCGACGGCCTAGACGCGCATCCAGATCAGGCACAGGCGACAGGTGATCGATACGAATTGCCAATTGTGGATGTGTCGGAATTTCTTCGTAGCCTTCAAGCGCGTGGTATAGACCTTACTAAACCGCAAAAAATCATACATTCCTGCGAGAAAATGGCCACGGAAGAGGCCACTTCGGTAGACATCTTGCGTTCAACATTCTACGAGATCGGCTATGACGACTACAGCTCTGGACCCAGCGATGGTGATTTGATGATTTATCATCTGACACGCGTTGATACAGAAGGGTTTGAACGTCGCATTTCGGAGATCATCGCCATTTTGAGCGAACACGGATGGAACTATCGGGGATTTGAATTGTTCAACCCGAATGAAGAGGAAGTTCACTGATGAAAGCCCGCGTATATGTCATGCTGAAAAACGGCGTTCTGGACCCGCAAGGTGAGGCCGTGCGCCATGCGCTTGGCAGCCTTGGTTTTGACGGCGTTGAAGGCGTGCGTCAGGGTAAGGTGATTGAGCTTGATCTGGCAGAAGGCACCACCGAGGCGACCGTGACCGAGATGTGCGAGAAGCTGCTCGCAAACACGGTGATTGAAAGCTACCGGGTGGAGATGGGCTGATGAAAGCAGCGGTCATTGTTTTCCCGGGTTCCAACTGTGACCGTGATCTGGCGGTTGCTTTTGAACAGGCCGGGGCGGATGTTACCATGGTCTGGCACAAAGACACAGCATTGCCAGAAGGCATCGACATTGTTGGTGTGCCAGGTGGGTTCAGCTTTGGTGATTATCTGCGCTGTGGTGCGATTGCGGCGAACTCTCCGATTTGTCAGTCTTTGATTCAGCACGCGGAGCGCGGCGGTTACGCGCTTGGGGTGTGTAATGGATTTCAGATTTTGACGGAAACCGGGCTATTGCCGGGGGCGCTGCGTCGCAACGCTGGTTTGAAATACATCTGTCGCACAGTTGGCTTGGAAGTGGCTTCGGCCAATACGGCCTTTACCTATGGTTACAGTAAGGGTGACGTGGTGAACGTTCCGATTGCGCACCATGATGGCAATTACTTTGTCACAGAGGATAAGCTGGCAGAGCTGCGCGATGAAGACCGCATTGCCTTCACCTACACAGACAATCCAAATGGGTCCGTGGCGGATATCGCGGGCGTGGTCAGCAAGAACCGTCGCGTGCTTGGCATGATGCCTCACCCGGAGCGGGCGGCGGATATCGGCCACGGTGGCACCGATGGGGTGGCAATGTTCCGCGCGTTGATGGATCAGTTTGCCGTAGCGTGACTTGAGGCTTTGGGCGGAGCGGCGTAGTGTCGTTTCATGACGCAAAACGCCGCTCCCCCTGACGATATGGTGCCTTCGGCCACGGCCAGTTGGCGCGCCCGTGTGGTATTGGCGCTGATTGCGGTTGTCGCCGGGGTGACCATATGGGTCACAAACAGCTATTTGACAGCGCGTTTTACTGAAAATACCCGCAATCGTGCGGAGCTTCGGTTGGCGCTTTATTCCGGAAACTTGATCAGTGAGTTGCGGCGTAACGCAATTGTGCCACAGCTTCTGGCAAAAGACCCGGCGCTGATTGGTGCGCTGAACTCTCAGGACTTCACCACCTCCACCCAACGCTTGATTTCATTTGTTGACGAAATTGGGGCGGCGTCTCTTCTTTTGTTGGATGAAAGCGGCCGAACGGTGGCAGCGACAGACCGTACACGACTGGGCACCAACTATCGAGATCAAGCGTTCTTTATTGATGCGCTGCGCTCTAATCTGACGCTGTTTACCGTGTCTCAGAATGAGACAGGCGCCTACCGTTTTATGTATTCGCGCCGTCTTGAAAGCGGCGGCAGCACGTTGGGTGTGATCGCAGTTGAGGTGGATCTGCACAAATTTGAACATGCTTGGGCTGGGATTTCAGATGCGATTCTTGTGACCAACAGCGAAGGCGTGATCATCCTATCTAGTGAACCACGATGGCGGGGGTTGACTGAGGCAGAGGCCTTGGCGCGGCAACCTGCGCTTGGGGCGATTGAGCGCGCAATCAAAGTGACTTCGGATTGGGCGCAGGACCCAGCAGATGCCTATCTCAGCGGTGAAGCCGTGATGCGCATCGGTGCCCGTATTCCCTTCCGGGGGTGGCAGATGACAAGCTTCACCACCTATGCCAGTGTCCGCGAGCGGGTGAACGCGGTATTGGCGTTAGAAATCATGGGGTTTGCGATCCTGCTGGCGCTTGGGT
Organism: Shimia sp. R11_0; assembly: GCF_017744035.1. NCBI lineage: Bacteria > Pseudomonadati > Pseudomonadota > Alphaproteobacteria > Rhodobacterales > Roseobacteraceae > Shimia > Shimia sp. R11_0. The sequence goes on from NZ_JAGHQY010000002.1 coordinate 136,895, forward strand.
TTTACGTGTTGGGCCGCAAGAGCGCATCGCGCATGGTGTTTTTTCAGCGTGAAAGTGTGGAGCTGCGCGGTTTGAACCTGCGGTTGCAGCGGGAGATTGCCGAACGAGAGCGCATGCAGTTGAGCCTTGAAGTGGCGGAGCAGAGTCTGGCGCAAAGTTCCAAACTGGCGGCTTTGGGCGAGATGTCGGCGGCGGTGAGCCATGAGCTCAATCAGCCTCTGGCCGCAATGAAGACCTACCTTGCAGGTGCGCGCCTGCTGGTGAGCCGCAATCGACCAGATGAGGCGTTGACCTCATTCCAGCGCATTGATGATCTGATTGAGCGTATGGGAACGATCACTAAACAGTTGAAATCCTATGCGCGCAAAGGGGGCGATGAATTCCATCCCGTCGATATGGGAGATGCGGTGGCCTCGGCCCTGTCGATGATGGAGCCACAATTGCGCCAGCGACAGGTGCGCATCAGTAAGATTGTGCCCACCGAACAAGTGCGGGTGATGGGCGATCGGGTGCGCATTGAACAGGTGATGATCAACTTGCTGCGCAACGCATTGGATGCCACGGAGGCGGTCAGTGATCCTGAAATTGAGATTCTTTTGGCAGCGGGTGAGACGGCGACGTTGACGGTGCGGGACAATGGTCCGGGCATCGAAGATCTAGACAATCTGTTTGAGCCGTTTTTCACCACCAAACAGCCGGGTGAGGGCGTGGGGCTTGGCCTTGCGATTTCATCAGGCATCGTGAATGACCTTGGCGGGCGGCTGACCGCGCGCAACGGGCAGGGACGGGGGGCTGTATTTGAGGTGCAGCTGCCTATCTTGAATGAAGACATAGAAGCAGCGGAGTGAATTCGTGGCCCAGAGCATGAAAATTGCAATCGTCGATGACGAGCAGGATATGCGGCAATCCATCAGCCAATGGCTGGCCCTGTCAGGATATGACACGGAAACCTATGGCAGTGCGGAAGATGCGCTCAAATCACTTGGGCCGGATTTCCCGGGTATTGTCATTAGCGACATCAAGATGCCCGGCATGGATGGCATGCAGTTTTTGAAAAAACTGATGGGGGCTGACAGTGCCCTGCCAGTGATCATGATCACTGGCCACGGCGACGTGCCTATGGCAGTGGAGGCCATGCGTGTTGGGGCGTTTGATTTTCTGGAAAAGCCGTTCAATCCCGACCGCATGACGCAACTGGCCAAAAAGGCCACCAATGCACGGCGGTTGACCTTGGATGCGCGTGCGCTGAGGCGTGAGCTGTCAGACGGCGACCAGATCATGAACAAACTGATCGGTGCCAGCCCGACCATGGTGCGCCTGAAAGAAGACATTCTGGATCTCGGTCAGGCTGATGGTCATGTGTTGATCGATGGGGAAACCGGGACCGGCAAAACGCTTGTCGCGCATGCGCTGCATGCGGTTGGCAGCCGTGGTGGCAAAAAGTTTGTGCTTGTGAGCTGCGCTGCGTTTGAGGAAGAGGCGCTGGCCAAGCGGTTGTTTGGACCAATGAACCCTGAGGACAGCCAGCTGCCCGCCATCGAAGAGGCCCGTGGGGGCACTTTGGTGCTGGAAGATATCGAAAGCCTGAGCGACACGCTGCAAGCCAAGCTCCTCAATGTGATCAACGAGCAGGGCACGCCTGCGGAAACTCGCATCATTGCGATTTCCAACATGCAGGAACAGGATCGTACTTGCGAGGATGCGCTGCGGTCTGATCTGTTTTACCGGTTGGCTGCTTTGCGGATTACGGTGCCCCCTCTGCGTCAGCGTGGCGAAGACATCCTGACGCTGTTCACCCGGCTTTCTGAGCAATTCAGCGAAGAATATGGGTGTGAAGCCCCAAAGGTCAGCGCTCAGGAGGCCGCACAACTGTTGCAGGCACCGTGGCCTGGCAATGTGCGCCAACTCATCAATCTGGCGGAGCGCGCGGTGCTACAGAGCCGCCGTGGCGGAGGCACGATTGCGTCGCTTCTGATGAATGATCACGAAGAAATGCAGCCTGTTGTGACCACGGAAGGCAAGCCGCTGAAGGAATATGTGGAGGCTTTTGAGCGCATGTTGATCGACAACACCATGCGACGCCATCGCGGTTCGATTGCGGGTGTGATGGAGGAGCTCTGTCTGCCGCGTCGCACCTTGAACGAGAAGATGGCCAAGTATGGTTTGCAACGTGCGGATTACCTCTGATACGCTATATTTCATTGTGATGGGTTAAGTGAACGCCATGGTCCTTCTAGGGGATTGTGGCGTTCAGATTTTCTTGGCATTGAATGCTAAATCATTGGTTTTGGACGATTTGAAAAATGCGTGATTTTCCAACGTCTCCTGAGGCGTTTGATGCCTGTCTGTTTGATATGGATGGATTGCTCTTGGATACGGAGCGCATGTTTATGCGCTCCTTTGTGGCGCTGACTTCAGATCTTGATATTGCGCCTTCCGAGGCAGAGGCTTTTTTCATCACTTTGGTCGGTACATCCGCTGCCGAGACAACCCGGCGACTGGGGGCGTTTCTACCGTCTGGTGTCGATATAGCGGGGTTCGATTTGGCCTGGCGTGAAAATCATGCGGCCAATGCGGCTCAGGGAATTGCGCTTAAGCCCTATGTTTTGGAGGTGCTGTCTGCGCTGCATGTGCGAAATATCCCAATGGCGGTTGTGACATCCACGGCGGGCTGTTTTGCACGTAAACATCTCAAACATGCAGGTTTGCTTCGGTTTTTTGATGCCGTGTGTGCGGGGGACGAGGTGCGGGCAAACAAGCCACACCCGGAGCCGTATCTGACTGGCGCTGCGCTACTTGGTGTGGATGCGGCACGTTGTGTAGCATTTGAAGACAGTGATTTGGGCACGCGTGCGGCTATTGCGGCGGGATGCGCGACCTTTCAGATTCCTGATCTGCGTCCAACTGAGGTGCCGGTTCCCGACATTGGCCAGAAAGTGGTGACGCATCTTGGGGAAGCCGCCCGTCATATAGGTGTTTTGGAAGAAGAGTTTTGAGTTCTCAGCGTGATGAGAACGGATGAGTCGGAGCTCGTCGGCCTGTGGATAACTTGTTTCACCTGTGAAGGGTGTACTTGGCCATGGCGGCGTCTAAACGGCTCTTGGTTTCATTGATTTCAGTTTGTGAAATGCACGAAAAATAAAGGTTTTCGTTGTAAAGCAGGGGCATCTGAGCCGCATGCGTTGATTGCCCATTGTAATCCGGACGGGCTTGGTCTTATGTAGTCTAACGGCAGGATGTGATCCGCCGCATGAGTTTCGCTGTTTGGTGTGTTCCGAATTGATCCGCTCAGCCCAAGAGGCATCGGGTCGGCGCACCAAATAGACCGATTGGGTCCGCATAGCGGATCGATAGAGACGCCCGCACCGTACGCGGAGGGCTTAGAACAGGCACTGACGTGGCGCAATCCGCCCGCGGTGTCGGAGAAGAAACGCGATGAAGCGCGCGATTGACATGAGAGACCGAGCAGAGGCCGTAAGCGGCCCTGACGGCGGCGCGCATCTCCTCGCTCAGACAAGACACCCCACTCAAGTTCAACGACCCGATCCCCCGGGAGGGGCGCGGCGCTTGCGCGGGTGCAAACGGACAACATGGCTAAGAAAATGCTCATCGATGCCACCCACGCGGAGGAAACCCGCGTCGTGGTGGTTGACGGAAACAAGGTTGAGGAATTTGACTTTGAATCCGAAAACAAACGCCAGCTTGCTGGCAACATCTATCTTGCAAAAGTAACACGGGTTGAGCCGTCGCTTCAGGCGGCCTTTGTAGACTATGGTGGAAACCGTCATGGCTTCCTCGCGTTTTCAGAGATTCACCCGGATTATTATCAGATCCCAGTGGCGGATCGTGAAGCGCTTCTTGAAGAAGAGCGCGCTTATGCGGAGTCTTTGAAGTCACGTGATGAAGACGAGGAAAAGCCAAAGTCCTCGCGCTCTCGATCCCGGTCTCGCTCCCGTAAATCAAAAACGGATGATCAGGTTTCTGAAAACAAGACTGATGACACGTCGCCCGTAGAGTCGGTAGAGACCTCTGCACCGGTGGCTGAGATCTCCGGCATGGAAACCATTGATTTGGTGGAAGACGCAGGCGAAGACGCCGGTGAAGGCCTTTCGCCAATGGAATTGGTGGATGAGACGCCGGTTGAAGAACCCGTTGATGCGGTTGAAAGCGCGTCTGATGAGGCACAGTCAGAGGCGGACGCTGTCGCCGATGCACCCATTGCGGAGGACACGAATGACGTGTCTGCTGCAGAAACGGTTGTTTCTGAGGACGCAAGCGCACCTGAGGGCGTAGCGGAAGAGGCAGATGTTTCTTCTGAGGAGGGCGCTGGAGAGAGTGCTACTGAAGAAGTTGCGGCTCAAGACGAAGACAAAAAAGACGATGGTGGGAGCAAAACAATTGCGGCTAACACCGAAGGTGGCGATGCCGTTGTCAGTAAAGACCCGGAGACGGGCGAAGAGGTGGAAACGGAAGCCACTGAAACTTCTCTAGAGGATGGTGCACAACCTGAGCCGGCTGAAGCGGACGCTACCGCAGATATTGCCGATGACACTGCAGAGACAGAAAACGTTGCTGCGGAAGCAAATGACACGGCTGAGGCCGCCACTGCAGACGCACCGGTTGTTGAAGAAGTCAGTGAAAGTGTAGAGGACGCAGAGCAGGGTGCTATGGAAGAAGCGTCCGAAGGCACTGCTGAAACCGAAGGCGTTTCAGCTGAGGGCCAAGAAGCGGCAGCAGTAGCGCCTGAAACTGACGTCGCTGAAACGGATACGCCAGCAGACACAGCAGTGAAAGCTTCTGAAGAGAGCGACGCTGACGCAGATGAAGATGGCGATGCGGAAGACGCAGAGGAAGACACTGGCAAAGGCGGTCGTCGCAACTCGCGCAGCCGTCGCTCGCGCAGCCGTTCAAAACGTTCTGACGCCTCTGAGAAGGATGAGAGCATCGAGTCCGTTGCGGATGAAGATGACAGCGAAGACATTCGCCCCCCTCGGAAGCCTCGGCCGCGCCGCTATAAAATCCAGGAAGTGATCAAAGTGCGCCAGATCATGCTGGTGCAGGTGGTGAAAGAAGAGCGCGGCAACAAAGGTGCTGCACTGACAACCTATTTGTCCCTGGCAGGCCGCTATTGCGTTTTGATGCCAAACACAGCACGCGGCGGTGGCATTTCGCGTAAGATCACAAATGCTGCAGATCGCAAGAAGCTCAAAGAAATCGCCAATGAAATTGACGTGCCAACCGGCGCAGGGCTTATTGTGCGCACGGCGGGTGCAAAACGCACCAAAAGCGAAATCAAGCGGGACTATGAATATCTGCAACGCCTGTGGGAGCAGATCCGCGAACTGACGCTGAAATCCATCGCCCCTGCTAAGATCTATGAAGAAGGCGACCTGATCAAGCGTTCGATCCGTGATCTCTATTCGCGTGAGATTGATGAGGTTCTGGTTGAAGGCGAGCGCGGCTATCGCATCGCCAAGGACTTCATGAAAATGATCATGCCGTCCCACGCAAAGAACGTTAAGCAGTATCAGGACAGCCTGCCGCTGTTTGCGCGCTATCAGGTGGAAAGCTATCTGTCGGGCATGTTTAACCCGACGGTGCAGCTTAAATCTGGCGGTTACATCGTGATCGGTGTCACGGAAGCGCTGGTGGCGATTGACGTGAACTCCGGCCGGGCCACCAAAGAAGGCTCGATTGAAGAGACCGCGCTGAAGACCAACCTTGAGGCCGCTGAAGAAGTGGCACGTCAGCTGCGTCTGCGCGATCTGGCTGGTCTGATCGTTATCGACTTCATCGACATGGATGAACGCAAGAACAACACCGCGGTTGAGAAGCGCCTGAAAGATAAGCTCAAAACAGATCGTGCGCGTATTCAGGTGGGCCGAATTTCGGGCTTTGGTCTTTTGGAAATGTCCCGTCAGCGTCTGCGCCCGGGTATGATTGAGGCCACAACACAGCCCTGTCCGCATTGCCATGGCACTGGTTTGATCCGCTCCGATGACAATCTTGCACTGTCTATTCTGCGACAGATCGAGGAAGAAGGGACCCGTGGTCGGTCCCGTGAGGTTCTGGTGAAAGCGCCGGTGGCGATTGCCAACTATCTTATGAACCAGAAGCGGGAGCATATTGCACAGATTGAGGCTCGGTATGGTCTTTCCGTGCGCGTTGAAGGTGACCCGCATCTTGTCTCGCCTGACTTCACGATTGAGAAATTCAAAACGGCAACGCGTTCCGTACCTGAGCCCGAGGCGCCCGTTGTCTCCGGCGACATCGCCATTATGGATGCGATCGATGAGGCGGATGGGGAAGAGGAAGTTGTTGAAACAACTGATACTCCCGCTGCGGAAGAAGGGGAAGCCAAGCCCAAGAAGCGCCGTCGTCGCCGTCGCCGTCGTCGGGGTGGTTCTGAAGCAGGCGATGCTTCAGGAGATGGCGAGACCGGATCAGAAGACACGTCTGATGGCAGGGCGGTGTCAGACGAGCCTGAGGCGGACAAGTCTGGCGCTGATACCGAAGAGGGTGAGGCGGAGAAGCCGAAGAAAAGCTCTTCTCGCAGCCGGAGCCGCAGTCGGTCACGGAGCCGTTCTTCCAAATCGAAAAAGGATGAGGAAAACGCCAGTGCTGAGGCCGGTTCTGATGAGTTGACCTCTGATGTGGAGGCAAACACGACAGAAGAAGCCTCTGCAGCGGTCGAGCCGGAGAAAGGTGAAGCGGAAGCCGCGTCCGTAGAACCAGAAGCAGAGATTGGGTCTGATATAGTTGATGTACCGGATGTGTCTCAGCCAGAGGACATAAATGCGGATGAGGTTGTGGAAGACACCGCCACGTCGACCCTCGCGGAGGAAACCGTGGAAGAGGATGCACCTGAAGCGGAAGCAGAGCCTGAGGTGAACGAGGTACCGGCTGAGGTTGTCGTGACCGCTGAGCCTGAGCCTGCTGCGCCACCTAAGCCGAAACGGCGTGGCTGGTGGTCTCGCGGATAAATTTCAGAAGCGCCGGGCACGTCCCGGCGCTTTCTTTTTTGGGCCTCACATTGGCCCGCGTATCTTTTGGTCTAATGATATGAAAAGATACAAAAGTATTTTCATATTTTATTGACGGACTGGCCTCTGAACGCCCAAAGTTCTGTCATAAGATTGCAAAGGATCAGGGAGCGAAAATATGAAATTGCGGAGCGCGGTCTTGGCCGCTTCGATGGCGATGGTCGCTGCAACGGCGCAGGCGGATGTCAAAGTGGGGATGATCACGACGCTGTCCGGTGGTGGCGCAGGTCTTGGAATTGATGTGCGTGACGGCTTTATGCTGGCCGTCAAACAGGCCGGGCGCGACGATCTGGAGGTTGTGATTGAGGATGATCAGCGCAAGCCGGACGTGGCGATGCAACTGGCAGACAAGATGATCCAATCAGAAAAGGTTGACGTTCTGACCGGTATCATTTGGTCTAATCTCGCGATGGCCGTGGTGCCTGCGGCCACAGCACAGGGCAAATTCTATCTGTCGCCCAATGCTGGACCTTCGCCATTGGCGGGCAAAGTGTGTCATCCGAACTATTTCAATGTGGCGTGGCAGAATGACAACCTGCATGAAGCGGCTGGGGCTTATGCAACTGACAGCGGCTTCAAAAACAGCTTTATCCTTGCGCCGAATTATCCGGCGGGTAAAGACGCTCTGACCGGCTACAAACGCTTCTTCAAAGGGGAATTGGCCGGGGAGCTTTACACCAAGTTGGGTCAAACTGATTATGCGGCAGAGATCGCCCAAATCCGTGCATCTGGTGCCGATAGCGTGTTCTTCTTCCTGCCCGGCGGCATGGGGATTTCTTTCCTGAAGCAATATGCCGCGAGCGGTGTGGACCTGCCTTTGGTAGGGCCTGCGTTTAGTTTTGATCAGGGCATTCTGCAAGCGGTTGGGGATGCGGCCATGGGCGTAAAAAACACCAGCCAGTGGAACAAAGACATCGACAACGCAGCCAATGCGGCTTTTGTGGAGAGTTTTCAGGTCGAATATGGTCGTTTGCCTTCGCTGTATGCGTCCCAAGGCTTCGATACTGCGAACCTATTGATCTCGGCGATGGATAAAGCGGATGTGACGGATGCGGATGCGTTCCGTGCAGCTCTGAAGGCAGCGGAGTTTGACTCTGTGCGTGGGGATTTCTCGTTCGGGGATAACCACCATCCAATCCAGACCATCTATGTGCGTGAAGTGATCAAAGAAGGGGATGTGTTCACCAACAAGATCATCGCCACGGGTCTGAGTGACCATGCGGATGCGTATGGTGCTGAGTGCAAGATGTAATGGGAAATGGGGAGGGGGTGCCCTCCCCATTTTACCGCCTTTGACCAGAGGTCTTGGCGGGCATTTCGTAGATAAAACGACAAGAATACCGCCGCACTAGCGCGGCGATGCGCCACGTGTTGTGGCGTTGGGCAGGGCGATGACACCTCTTCTTTTCATTGAGCAATTGCTAAACGGGCTTCAGTTTGGCGTGATGCTGTTTTTGATGAGCGCCGGGCTGACGCTGGTATTTGGCGTTATGGGGCTGATCAATCTGGCGCATGGTTCGCTTTATATGATCGGGGCCTTTGCTGCGGCGGCTGTGGCGGCTGCGACAGGGTCCTTTGTTTTGGCCTTGATGGCGTCACTGGCGGCGGCGGCGCTGGCGGGAGCCTTGATTGAGCTGACGATCATTCGACGGCTGTATGATCGGGATCATTTGGATCAAGTGCTGGCGACCTTCGCGCTGATCCTGATTTTCTCGGAAGGCACGCGCTGGTTGTTTGGATCGTTTCCACTGTTTCTGGATGTACCAGCCGCTTTGGCAGGGCCGGTGACCTTGCCCGGCGGCATTGAGTATCCGGCGTATCGGCTCACCATCATTGTGATTGGCTTGCTGGTCGCGGCGGGGATGTTTGCTCTGATCAACCGCACGCGTATTGGCATTCGCATTCGTGCTGGGGAAGCAGATCGGGAGATGATCGCCGCGCTTGGCGTGGATATTGCCAAGCTTTACACATTTGTCTTTGCGCTTGGCGCCGCTCTGGCGGGATTTGCGGGCGCTTTGGTCGGCGCGATTCAATCGGTGCAGGTGGGTATGGGGGAGCCTGTGCTAATCCTTGCCTTTGTGGTGATCGTGATTGGCGGCATTGGCAGCATCAAAGGGGCCTTTGTCGGCGCGCTTTTGGTTGGGCTTACAGATACGATGGGGCGTTTTTTGCTGCCGCAGGTTTTTGCGCTGTTTATGGAGCCGTCGGCGGCGGTTTCGGTTGGGTCAGCTCTGGCATCAATGCTGATTTACATCCTTATGGCTGGCGTGCTGGTGATGCGCCCGCGCGGACTTTATGGGGTGAGCTGACATGAGCCGCGAAACCTATCTCAACATTACAACGCTGGCTGTGTTGGCCGGAGTGCCTCTGTGGGCCTGGATGGCAGATGAGCCATTCACCATCACATTAGCCACGCGTGCGGTTATTTTTGCGCTTGCTGGTGTTGGTTTGAACCTTGCCCTTGGATTGGGGGGCTTGGTGAGCCTTGGGCACGCTGCATTCTTTGGCATTGGCGGCTATGCCATGGGAATTCTTGCCAGCCATGCGCAGTCTTACACGCCCTTGATGGAGGTGCCTTTTGTTATTGAAGGTACGAAATCCATGATTGTGATCTGGCTGGTGGCGATCGTGGCAAGCGCTTTGGGGGCTTTGGCAATAGGTATGCTGAGCCTGCGCACTTCGGGTGTATATTTCATCATGATCACCTTGGCTTTCGGGCAGATGATTTATTACTTTGCGATCAGCTGGCCGGCCTATGGCGGCGAGGATGGGCTGTCGATCTATGTGCGGAACGACTTTCCGGGGCTGAACACATTGGTGCCGATCCAGTTCTTTGGCCTGTGTTTTGCAATCCTGTGTTTGGCGCTCTGGCTGATGCATGCCATCCAGAAATCGGCCTTTGGCTTGGCGTTGAGCGCGGCGCGGCAAAATGAGATGCGGGTGCTGTCGGTGGGGATGGAGCCCTATCGGTTGCGGTTGGTGGCTTTTGTGATTTCCGGGGCGATCACCGGTTTGGCAGGCGCGCTGTTTGCCGATCTGAACCGTTTTGTCAGCCCCACGATGCTGAGTTGGCAGATGTCAGGCGAGATCATTGTATTCATTATCATTGGTGGCGTCGGGCGGCTGTTTGGCCCGGTCATTGGTGCAATGATTTTCATTCTGCTGGAACATGTATTGGGCGGTTTGTCAGAATTTTGGCACGTCTATCTTGGTGCATTGCTGTTGGGCATCGTTCTTTTTGCCAAAGGAGGCGTGATTGGCGCGCTTGCCGGTCGGGAGAAGGCCCATGACTGATACTGTTTTGCGCGTTGAGAACCTGTTCAAGAGCTTCGGGGCCCTGAAGGCGACAAATGATGTCTCGCTGGATCTGCGTGCGGGTGAGATTCATGCGCTCATTGGGCCAAATGGGGCAGGGAAGTCGACGCTGATTCAGCAGATCACCGGGCATCTTGCCTCAGATAGCGGTCGCGTGTTTCTGATGGAGGAAGACCTCGCCGGTGTTGGGCCGGCAGGGCGCGCGCGCAGAGGGCTGGGGCGGACATTTCAGATTTCGTCATTGGCAATGGAGCATACGGTTTTGCAGAACGCAGTCCTTGGCGCCTTGGGGAGACGCGGGCATGCGATGTCGTTTTTCAAGCCGGTCATGAAAGATGTGGCCTTGTTGGAAACTGCTCACAGCGCATTGGAGCAGGTTGGCCTGGCGCAACATGCGGCGGTTCGGACGGCGGATTTGAGCCATGGGCAGCGGCGTCAGCTTGAGGTTGCCGTGGCGCTTACGCTTCGTCCCAAAGTGTTTTTGATGGATGAGCCTATGGCGGGTCTTGGGTTAGAGGGCGCACAGCAGATGATTGGGCTTCTCACAGAGCTTCGGAATTCAGCGCCAATTCTTTTGATTGAGCATGATATGGATGCGGTCTTTGCCTTGGCGGATCGTATCAGCGTGCTGGTCTATGGTGAGGTGATTGCCACGGGGACACCGGATGAGATCCGGGTCAATCCTGAAATAAGACGTGCTTATCTGGGGGATGATGTGCCGCTATGAGTTTAATGTCACTCACGCATATCGAAGCTTTTTATGGATCAAGCCAAGCGCTGTTTGATGTTTCTTTGTCGGTGGATGAGGGTGAGGTGCTTGCGCTGATGGGGCGCAACGGTATGGGTAAGACCAGCACCGTAAAAGTCATGTGTCGAATGTTAAGCCATGCTGCAGGTGAAGTGTTTTTCGATGGGCGCGACATTGGGGGCATGCCGTCCCATAGGGCTGCGCGGCTTGGCATTGGTCTTGTACCCGAAGGGCGCAGGTGTTTTGCTAATTTGACGGTTAATGAAAATCTGATTGCGGCGGCGCGCAAAGGGGCATGGGATTTTAATGCTGTCTGTCGCCTGTTTCCGCGGCTTGAAGAGCGCCACGCGCAGTCTGCGGCTTCGCTATCTGGCGGGGAGCAACAAATGCTGGCGATTGGGCGTGCGCTGATGACCAATCCGCGTTTGCTTATTCTGGATGAAGCCACCGAAGGGTTGGCGCCTGTGATCCGGCAGGAGATTTGGGCCGCCGTGGCTAAGCTAAAATCGGAAACGGGCATGGCGATCATTGCCATCGACAAAAGCTTGAAGGAACTGGGGCAGGTGGCAGACCGTGCGGTGGTCCTTGAGAAGGGGCACACGGTCTGGAATGGTTCATTTGCGGATCTCGGCCCCGCTGAAACCGATCGATATCTGGGCGTCTAGGTGTCGCTTCGGGGCAGTTTGGGCGCGCTGTGATCGGTGGCCAGTTCTGCGCCTGAGAAGAGCCAAGGGCCGCGCACGCCTTTGATGCCCTCCGCTTCTATCACCATGCCGCGCGCCTGAATTTGAGGATCGTTGAGCGCATCTGCGATGGCGTTGATCGGTCCTGCGGGGACGGTGGCAGCTTCCAATGCGGCGAGCAAATCCGTCGCGGTCCATTTTGAGGTCTCAGCTTCAATTGCAGCCGTCAGTGCGTCGCGATGGGCAACGCGCAACTGATTGGTTGCATAGTCTGCGCAATCTCCGAGGTCGCCGCGTGATAACACCCCACACAGGCGTTGAAACTGCCCGTCATTGCCCACGGCGATGATAATGTGACCGTCCGACGTTGGCACCACTTGGTAAGGCGCGATGTTGGGGTGCGCATTGCCTTTACGGGTCGGGCTGTCTCCGGTGGCAAGATAATTCATGGCTTGATTGGCCAGAAGGGCGGTTGCACAATCCAGTAACGACATGTCGATGTGTTGACCTCTACCGGTTTTGTGGCGTTGCTCGACAGCTGCCAAGACGCCGATGGTGCCATAGAGGCCTGTGACCACATCAGTAACGGCGACGCCAACTTTCTGAGGCTGCCGATCAGGTTCGCCAGTGATCGACATCAGGCCAGACATGCCCTGAATCATAAAATCATACCCGGCGCGCGTTGCGTAAGGCCCGGTTTGGCCAAACCCGGTGATGGAGCAATAGATCAGCCGCGGATTGAGTTTGGAGAGGCTGTCATAGTCCAGCCCATATTTCGCAAGTCCGCCAACTTTGAAGTTCTCAATCAGAATGTCCGCATCTTTGATAAGTGTGAGAACCTTTTCGCGCCCTTCAGTGGTGCGAAAATCCGCCACCACAGAGGTTTTACCCCGATTGGCCGCATAGAAATAGGCCGCTGTCTTGTCCTCTTCACGTTCGATAAAGGGAGGCCCCCAGGTGCGCGTGTCATCGCCTTGGGGTGCTTCGACTTTGATCACTTCTGCGCCCAGATCAGCAAGCGACTGACCAATCCAGGGGCCAGCCAGAATGCGGGCGAGTTCAACAACTTTGAGACCGTGTAGTGGGGTCATGGTGGGCTTTCACAGGTAAGGCGGCGTGCAGGCAGATATCACCTCGGCCGGTTTGTCAGAAAGGTTTCGAAAACGATGGGGATGCTGGCTGTTAAACAGGTAGCTGTCTCCGGCCCGCAGAATGCGGCTTTGTGTGCCAACGGTGACTTCTACTTCGCCGTTTATCACGATGCCGCCCTCATGGGCGGGGTGGCTGAGCATGGTTTCACCGGTATCGGCACCAGGTTCATACCGTTCTTTGAGGATCTGGAGGCCATGTGCACGTGCATCCCCTATCTGTTTGAGGGTGAGCTGACCTACGTCGGTTGGCAGCGCTGATGACAGATCGGTCAGATCCTCTGGGCCAAAAAAGACCTGTCCGGGCGAAACGGCTTCTGGCTCAAAGAACTCGGCCATAGACATGTTCATACCGCCCAGTATTTTGCGCAGGCTCGCGACGGATGGGCTTGAACGGTTGGTTTCGATCATCGAGATCTGTCCATGCGGAACGTCTGCTGAAACCGCCAGTTGACGTTGACTCAAACCCGCAGATATCCTTAATTTTTTAAGGCGATCCCCTACGTCAAATGCGTTTTCCATGGCGTACCCATCCCTGCCAGCCAAACTGTGGTATTCTTGCTCTTTGTGACGTCGTGCAACACTTGTCATTTTCTCGTAGCAATGCTCAATATTTTGCGCAATAGAAGGAGAAAATCTTTTTGCGACGTTACGACTTTTGGACCTCATGTCCTTGACCCTTGGGCACTTAGGTTCACATTGGCGGCAACGAAAATCACTGTCTGTGCGTCTTGGTGAAAAGGCGTGAGGAAGGAGACCACATGGCCAAAGATCTGGCACCGCAATCAAAACCTGACCTGGGTTCATTCAACTGGGAAGATCCTTTTCTGATCGAGAGCCAGTTGGAAGAAGATGAGCGTTTGGTTAGGGATTCCGCGCGCGCTTATTGTGATGAAAAACTCGCCCCGCGTGTGACCTCTGCGTTTGAAAATGAAGAAACCGATCCAGCGATCTTTGCCGAAATGGGCGAGATGGGTTTGCTGGGCACGACAATTCCTGAGGAATATGGCGGGATCGGTGCAGGGTATGTGACTTACGGTCTGGTTGCACGCGAAGTGGAGCGGGTGGACAGCGGCTACCGTTCGATGATGTCGGTGCAGAGCTCTTTGGTGATGTACCCAATTTATGCTTACGGCTCTGAGGAGCAGCGCAAGAAATATCTGCCAAAATTGGCTTCTGGTGAGTGGATCGGCTGTTTTGGTCTGACCGAACCAGATGCAGGATCGGATCCTGCAGGCATGAAAACCACCGCCAAAAAAGTGGATGGCGGCTACGTGCTACATGGCTCAAAAATGTGGATTTCAAACTCTCCAATCGCGGATGTTTTTGTGGTTTGGGCCAAGTCTGAAGCGCATGGTGGCAAAATCCGGGGCTTTATTCTCGAGAAGGGAATGAAGGGCCTGTCCGCACCCAAAATTATGCATAAGGCTTCGCTGCGCGCTTCTATCACCGGTGAGATTGTTTTGGACAATGTCGAGGTTGCCGAAGATGCGCTTTTGCCTAACATCGAAGGCCTTAAGGGACCGTTTGGCTGTTTGAACCGGGCGCGCTATGGCATCGCATGGGGCGCTATGGGTGCCGCGGAATACTGCTGGCATGCGGCACGTCAGTACGGCTTGGACCGCAAGCAGTTCAACAAACCTCTGGCACAGACACAGCTGTTCCAATTGAAGCTTGCCAATATGCAGACTGAGATTTCGCTTGGTTTGCAGGCTGCGCTGCGGGTTGGCCGCCTTATGGACGAGGCCAAGGCGGCACCAGAAATGGTGTCGATCATCAAGCGCAACAACTGCGGCAAGGCATTGGATATCGCGCGCTTGTCGCGTGATATGCATGGCGGTAACGGGATCAGTCTCGAGTTTGGCGTGATCCGCCATATGGTGAACCTTGAAACGGTCAACACTTATGAGGGCACTCATGATGTGCATGCGCTGATTTTGGGGCGGGCCCAAACAGGTTTGCAGGCTTTCTTTTGATCTAGCCCTTCAGTGATCAAATTGCGGAATGCGCATTTCCTATCGGAGATGCGCATTTTTGCATAATGCAAGGTGACTTGCGCGAATGGCGTGTGACCTATACGTTTGTATGCCAATGAATTTAGATCACGTGGTGAGGCCCTAATCCACCAGAATTCGAATCGCCGCAGTAATTGGTTGGTCGCCAACCACATAGGCGCGGTGGTCATTGGTGGACAAAGTTACACGAATGTCGTGCACACCGGGAGGCAATTTTCCGATTGTTGTTGAGGGCGTGTACAGCCGACCAAGCTTCATCCCATTGAGATACAGATGGCCGTGGCCTGTGCCGGGAACATGGGGGCCGTCTGCAAGATGTGGCGTGAACTCGAAGTCTTCTGAAAGGACTTCAATCTTCCATTTCAGACCTTCGCGCATGGCGACCACCTCAATGGCAGGTGCAGGTTCGCCTTCGCCAACCTGACAGACATCCCCGATGCCAAAAAGGCCAAAATCAGGCGCAGCCCCTGTTTGTGTCGGTGCCACGAGGCGCGCGCGCGTGGTCAAGGTGCCGGCCTTCTCAAAGGTCAGGGAAAGCGGCAAGGTGCGACCATCCTGAAGCTCGCCGTTGGTTACGGACAGGATAATGTACATCCCATCGGCAGCCAGAGAGACCTCTGTATTGGCCGGAATAATGCGGCGGCTGTCAGACCCGCTGAGTGTGGCGGAGACCGCGCTGGGAGAACTCACAGAGACCAGCCGGTCCGGGGGGCCGCTGTTGGTGATATCGACAAAAACGGCGAGGTTGCTCGTGTCGTTTTCAAGTGGCGAAGCAATGGCATTGGTCAGGAGAATATCCGTATTCGGCACGCGTGTCATGAGCACCCAGAGCGTAAATGAAATGGCAGAAATCGCGAGTAAAACTCCGATCATTTTTCGCGCTTTCATCTAAATGGCTCCTCGCTATAGTCCGCCCATGTGCAAAAGGATGTCTCACCCAATTCCGCGGATCAAGGTTCTCCTGAAGATCGCTGCGTTGATCTTGTTTGTAGGCTGCTTAATTTCCACTGAGGCCCATGCACATACGTCTGAGGGCGGTTTTGTATTGTTGCTGCCCACGGATATGTACATTGCGGCGGGCATTCTCGCCGTGGCTTTGACCCTTATACTCTTGGTTGTGCTTCCTGATGAGGTGGCGGTGCGTGCGTTTGAACCGGGCCGTTTTGTGCTCAGAAGCAAATTGTTTAAACGCATGGGGCGATGGACGTATCTCGTTCTGCAAACGCTCTCCTTTATCGCCTTGGTGTGGTTGATTTACATCGGCTTGATGGGGCCCCGTGACCCGTTGGCAAACCCGTTGCCCCTGACAATCTGGACGTTGGGCTGGGGCGCTTTTCTTTTTCTGCAGGGGGTATTGGGGGATCTTTGGCGCTGGATAGACCCTTGGCGGATCCCCGTGGCCATAACGCATTGGTGTGCGGGCTTGCGCACGCCTTTGCGCTATCCGGTTTGGATGGGGCATTGGTTTGGCGTTGTCAATTTCTTGGCATTTATGGGGTTCCTGCTCGCAGATCCGGCCCCATCAGATCCGGCCCGACTTGCGAAAATCGTTGCCTTGTATTGGCTGATCAACTTTGTGGGGCGCGTGGCATTTGGGAGACGTTGGGCGCAACGTGCAGATGGTCTGACAATGATGCTTTCTCTTTACGCACGTATTGGCGTGTTTGGCGGAAGACGGGGCCATCTGGCCATGGGACTCTTCGGGTGGAAAATCCTAAGGGGGCGTGCCTTGCCATTGGGGCTCGCCGTGTTTTGCCTTTTGATATTGGGCAGTGGCATTTTTGATGGGGTGAATGAGACCTTCTGGTGGCTGGCGCAAATTGGGATCAACCCGCTGGCCTTTCCGGGCAGATCGGCGGTGATTGGCGAAACGCTGGTTGGGTTGGCGATCTCAAATATTGTGTTGATTGGCCTTTTTCTTGCTGCGCTCTGGGCCGGATTGAAGATTGGACGCATAAAGATGCCACTAGCGCGCGCTGTTGGGCTTTTTGCTCCAACCGTCTTGCCAATCGCGCTTGGCTACCATTTTGCACATTACTTCACGAGCTTTCTTGTCGAGGCTCAATATGCGCTGGCAGCGGCCACGGATCCCTGGGCCACCGGGCGTGATTATCTGGGGCTTGGCACGTTTTATGTGTCGACCGGTTTCTTTAACACACAAGACAGTGTGCGCATCCTGTGGCTCTGTCAGGCGGGTGGCGTGGTGAGTGGCCATGTTGTGTCGTTGATGCTCTCTCACGCCGTTGCGGTTCGCCATTTTGGAGCACGTGCCATGTTGTCTCAGTTGCCTTTGGTGGCCTTTATGATTGGTTGTACTTTCATTGGTCTTTGGCTGCTTGCATCGCCGCGCGGATTTTGACACAAACCCATCCCTCAAAGCAGAAGCTGAGTTCATTTGCGCTCTAACAAGTGTGGTGAGTTCGGAGATTTCGGTCACAAAACCATGTGAATACAGGGGGACAGAAGATGACCAAGCCAAAGACGACACAGACCACGCGCCGGGGCGCATTGAAAACACTGGCGCTGGGCGGCGGTGCTGCGGCCACATTGCCGCTCTGGGCACGGTATACCAGCGCCCAAACAGCAGCGCCGATCAAGGTGGGGTTTCAGGTACACCGCACGGGGATTGGTGCGGCATATGGACGGTGGTATGATCGCACGACCACAGCTGCGGCCGCCTTGATCAACGAGCAGGGCGGTATCAATGGACGGCCGATTGAGATTGTTGCGGAAGACGATGGCACAGATCCCAAACGCGGTGCGGAAGTTGTTGAGAAGTTTGCCAGCCAGCACGAATGTGACGTGGGCTTTGGCACGCTGTTTTCCCATGTTGTCATCGGCTCTGCGCCCCGTGCTGGAGAATTGAAGCTGCCATATTTCGTGGTGAGTGAGGGGCATCATGTCGCCAGTGGCATGCTCAACCGCTACACATTGCAGCCCGGCATCACCGATGTGAAAAGTCAGGTGCAAGCCATGGCGCCGTTTGTCGCAGAGAACCTTGGCAAAAAGGTCACGATGATCTTTCCGGATTTCGCCTTTGGCCATGATCACCGCGATTTCTTTACAGCAGCGATTGAGGCGCAGGGCGGTGAGGTGCTTGAACACATTGCCATCCCGCCAACCGAAACCTCTTTTACCAAGTATTTCCCCAAAATCCCGCGGGACACGGAAGTGATTTATCACGTCATGGTTGGCCCTGCGGTTTTGACATTTGTGAAAGAGCTTGGGGAGTTTTTCGGCCCAAGCCGCCCGGAAATCTTTGGGTTTATCGACAGTCTGGAAGCCGTAAATATTGCCAGCCCGGGCCTTGAGTTTCTGGATGGCACCTATTTTTGGGAAGGCAACCCGCGTTATGCGCAGGACAATCAATCAGACTATGATGCGTTTTTCCGCGCGCGCGTGGGTGTGGATGCCAATGGCGCTTCCATTAGTGATCCCAAGGACATCTCCACCTATGCGCATATGTTTGGATGCTGGGAAACGCTGCATGTGATCAAGGCGGGGATGGAGGCGGCCGGATATCAATCCGCTGCGGATCGTGGCAAGCTGATTGAGGCCGTGGAGGCGATTGAGGAGATGCCGCATTCCAATGCCTATCCGCAAGGCGCCAAAATCTTCAACGGCAAGACCCACCAGGTGTTTGGACACCAGTATATTTCAAAGGTGGTCGACGGAAAGCTGCTCCTCGTGCACACAACTTCCATTGAAGACACGCTCTATCCGGATGAAGTGGACTATACCACGCAACCGCTCTGAGAGCTGTTTGGTGCGCTGCTGCAGGTGGCGCACCTTTGATACATCTGGGCGACACATCTGGGTAAGAGTAAAGATGGATTTTGGACCTTATTTGATGCTCGCGACGCTGGAAGGCGCCGTGACAGCGGCGGTATTGGCCCTGACGGCTAGCGGGTTGGCTTTGGTGTTTGGTGTCATGCGTGTGGTGAATGTGGCACATGGCGAATTCTTCATGCTTGGGGCGGTGCTAGCCTGGTGGGTGACTGACCTCATGGGGGCCACTCCGGTGCTTGGTTTTGCCATCGCACTCGTAGTGGTGCCGCTCATGGTTGCGGCGCTCGCGGCCTTTGCGGATATGACCATCTTGAAACGGATCAACTATGATCCGGAGCGAACGATTGTCGCGACAATTGGTATTTTATATATCTTACAGCAAGTTACGCTCATGACTTACGGGCCTGACGCCCGCCCTGTGACCGCACCATTTAGCACACGTCTTGCCTTGCCATGGTTTGAGAGGACCGAAGATGGCATCAGCCTTTATTGGCCTTGGGGCCTAAGTATTACGAGCTACAAACTGGCGGTGATTGGGGCCGCAGGTGGCGTGCTCCTTGGGCTTTGGGCCGTGATGAAACGAAGTCGGCTTGGCCTGATGATGCGCGCGACCGAGCAAGATCGCGAGATGGCGCTGGCTTTTGGTATCCCGGTTGAGCGCGTATATGCGCTTGTCTTTGGAATGGGCGCGGGGCTTGCGGCCCTTGCTGCTGTACTGGTGGTTCCGATTCAGCAGGCGCATTATTTAATGGGTGGCGACCCTTTGTTGTTAAGCTTCATTGTGGTCATCATTGGCGGTTTGGGGAGCCTGCCCGGAACAGTTCTCGCCGCGCTTTTGATTGGATTGTCAGACGGGATCATTTCGGTCTTCTTCTCACCCACGCTGGCCAAAATCTTGGCAACGCTGCTTGTGGCGATGGTGTTGGTGTTCCGCCCACAGGGAATGTTCGGGGAGCGCCGACTATGAGACGCGATGTGCAAAAAACGCTCTTGTTGCACGGCGGCGTTCTTGTTGCGCTCGTTGCGCTGCAATTTGTTTTACCAGCCTATCATCATGGCAATGCGGCGCGGATTATGGTTCTGGCGACCTATGCCATGGGTTATAATTTATTGTTTGGCTACGTGGGTTTGCTGAGCCTTGGTCATGCGATTTTTTTCGCAGCGGGTCTTTACGGGATGGGGCTCGCGGTGAGCCATTTGGGAATGTCTGCGCCCCTTGGGCTCGTGATTGGCGTGCTTGCAGGTGGCGTGGTTGGAGCTTTGATCGGCGCGCTGGCATTGCGCACAGAAGGCGTAGCTTTCATGATCGTCACATTGATGTTTGCGCAGGCTGGATACCTGACCATTCTCTATTTCGGGGGGATTACCCGCGGGGACGAAGGCTTTGTGATCCAACAGGTGGATCGGGTGTTCTTTGGGGTGGATCTGAGCGATCCATTCATCAGATATTATGCCGCGTTTACAGTATTCTGTATCTCTTTCTTAAGTATTTTTGCCCTGTTGCATTCCCCCTTTGGTAAAACCCTGATTGCCATTCGGGAAAATCAAGAGCGTGCCGTGATGCTGGGGTATAATGTGATGCGCTTCAAGCTGCTTGCTGTGATTTTCTCTGCTGCTCTTTCGGCTTTGGCAGGAGCCACTTATGGGCTTTTGTTCGGTTATGTCGGTGCGAGTTTTGCCTCCGTTCAGTACTCAATTTTTCCATTGCTTTGGGTGCTTTTAGGGGGCGCAGGCACCGCCTTGGGGCCCTTGGTTGGTGTGTTTTTTATGTTTTACCTCATTGACATAAGTTCCGGCATGACGACCGCCTATATGTTGGTCGCTGGGGGGGTTTTGGTGGGGCTCACGCTGTTTGCGCCTCAGGGATTGATGGGGGAAATCCGGCGCCGTTTTTGGAGGTGGCTGCCATGAGCGTTTTAGTTGCTAAAGGGTTAATAAAGCAATTCAATGGTTTGCGTGCGGTTGATAATGTGAATCTAGAGATCGCTGAGCAGCAGGTTCGGGCTTTGATAGGCCCAAATGGCGCGGGAAAGACAACTTTGGTGGGCCTGCTTTCTGGTCGCTTAGCGTGCTCAAACGGCAGGATTGATTTTCTAGGACGAGATGTCACGAAGGTCCCGCCGCATAAGCGTATTGCCATGGGAATGGCCTATACATTTCAAATTACATCAATTTTCCCCAATCTTTCGGTTCACGAGAACGTAGCGGTTGCTGCGCGCCAGCTGTGTCGCAATGAGACGGACGCAAAGGCTGTTGTGGCGAATGCACTCAAGCGAGTCTCTTTGGCACATGTGGCAAACACGGATGCTGCCGATCTGAGCTATGGACATCAGCGCCTTCTGGAGATCGCGATGGGCCTGTCACAGTCACCCCGTTTGTTGATCCTTGATGAACCGACGCAGGGATTGGCGGAAGGGGAAGTGGCCGAATTTATCAAGCTGATACATGATATCCGGCAAAACACGACGGTTCTCTTAATCGAGCACAATATGGATGTTGTCATGCAAGTGGCTGATGTTGTGACGGTTTTGAATCACGGTCAGGTTTTGTTCGAAGGTACTCCTGAAGAAGTGCAAGCCAACATTGAGGTCCAGACGGCCTATCTTGGAGGCGCGCATGTTAAAGCTTGATCAAGTCGATGCAGGTTATGGGCGCGCGCAGGTTTTGCGGTCTGTGTCTCTGGAAGTGAAAGCCGGCGAAATCACATGCTTGTTGGGGCGTAATGGTGCCGGGAAGACCACGACACTTAAGGCGATCATGCAGGTGATACCTTTGATGAGTGGTGCCGTGTATTTAGAGGGCAGCTGTTTGTCAGAACGGGCAGCGCAGGATGTGGCGCGCAGTGGTGTTGGCTATGTGCCTCAGGGACGTCGGTTGTTTGGTGCTTTGACGGTTGCTGAAAATCTGGATGTTGGCCGCTTTACACGACCGCAAGACAGCATGGTTTTGGAGGAGGTTTTTGAACTTTTTCCGCGGCTGCGGGAAAGATCTCAACAGCGCGCCAATACGTTAAGTGGCGGAGAGCAACAGATGTTGGCCATGGCGCGTGCCCTTTGTTTGCGCCCAAAGGTGGTGCTTTTGGATGAACCTACGGAGGGTTTGCAGCCATCTATGATGGAGGCGATCCGCAATGTGACCCGGACTTTGAGGGAGCGCGGGGTCGCTGTGGTTTTGGTGGAGCAACGTATTGAAGCCATTCTGGATTTGGCAGATCATGCAGTTTTCTTGGAGAACGGACAGGTGGTGGAGACTGTGCAAGGGGAAGCTTTGCGCGATAGGCCTCAGATTTTAGCACGTCATTTGGGGGTGTAGTCTTCTTTGTAACAGGCTTGTTCAAAGCAGCTTTTGAAGCAGAAGTAGAAAGATGGTCTGTTCAGTCTCATTTAGGGGCGAGAGCGTGTCTTTTGTGATCTGGCGCGCGGCCTGAGTGCGGGTTTCAAACAAGGACCAGCCCTCAGAGGTGGCTTTGACAAGCACGCGGCGTTGATCATTTGGATCAGGCATGCTTTCAACAAGGTTGCGTGCGCGCAGCCTGTCTACCACGCCTTTTATTGTCGCAGCGTCCATTGCTGTTGCACGCCCCAATGCGTTTTGAGGCAAGGCACCAACTTCACAGAGTTTGGCCAATGCCGCGAATTGCGTGGGGGTGAGATCAGAAATGCCTTCGGCAAAAATTGCAAGGTGGCGTTGATTGGCGCGTCGCATCAGGAAACCGACCTGCGCATCAAGGCGATAATCAAGGGCGGTTTCGTCGGGTGCTTGCGTCTTGGGTGTCGCTTTGTTTTGAGTCATACCGGGCTCTGTGCTCTACATGCTTTTATATGGCTTCGGGGGCAGGGGCATATGCGTCCCTTTGGGATCTTCTGTCTCAGATGTGACGCCATGCAAACAAATGTCGTCCATCAATGGGGTGAGAGATCAGAATGGGTATTTATCACCGTCCCGACAAGTTGAAAGACGCGCTGCACCTGCTTGCAAGTGCGCCTGTGACCTTGGCGTCTGGCTGCACCGATCTCTTTGCAGCAACCGAGGCCGCTGCTTTGGAAGAGCAAATATTGGATCTCACCAATATCGCGCCATTGAAAACCATAGAAAATTGCCATGGTCATTGGCGTTTCGGCGCCGCTGTGTCGTGGTCTTCTATTGTGGGGGCTGCTTTGCCGCCAGCTTTTGACATGCTGAAAGCTGCTGCGCGCCAAGTTGGTGGCGTGCAGGTTCAGAATGCCGGAACTCTTGGTGGTAATATTTGCAACGCCTCACCAGCTGCTGATGGTGTTCCACCGTTGCTGGCGCTTGATGCGCGGGTGGAATTGCAGAGTGTTTCAGGCATGCGATACGTGCCTTTATCTGCATTTATCACAGGCCCACGTCAGACCACCCGGCGTAGAGATGAGATCATGACCGCGATTTTGGTTGATGAAGGTAAGGCACAAGGCAGCAGTGCCTTTCTGAAGTTGGGCACGCGAAAACATCTTGTGATTTCTATTGCCTCGGTGGCGGTGCGTTTACAGCTCAACGGAGATCGCGTGGCAGAGGCGGCGCTGGCTGTGGGGGCTTGTAGCCCAGTTGCTTGTCGACTTGATGCGGTGGAAGCTGCCTTGTCGGGTGTGAGGGGCGATGCGGTCGAGCAGCATGTGACGGAGGCAGATGTGCGAGCGGCTCTTGCGCCGATCTCAGACATTCGGGCCACCTCTGACTATCGTCTGGACAGTGTTCCAAGCTTGATCCGAAATGCGTTGATCCTGGCGTCAGGGCGCGGAAAGGCGTTAGAATGATCAGGCTGCAGATTAATGGGCGCGCGCTAGATTATGAGGGGGATCCTCGACGGAGACTGTCGGATGTATTGCGCCACGACTACAGGCTGACCGGAACAAAAGTGGGCTGTGATGCAGGTGATTGTGGTGCCTGCACCGTGTTGGTTGATGGCGCGGCTGTCTGCGCTTGCCTGACCCCCATCGCACAGGTTTCTGAGCGCCGGGTTGAGACCATTGAGGGGCTGCATCCGCGCGGACCCGGCGCTTTGCAACGGGCGTTCCTGCGGCATGGGGCGACGCAATGTGGGATATGCTCTCCGGGTATGGTGATGGCGGCAGAAGCGCTTTTGCGTGACACGCCACAGCCAGACAGATCGCAGGTGGAAACCGCGTTAGCAGGCGTTCTGTGCCGATGCACAGGCTACCAGAAGATCATTGCTGCTGTTTTGGATGTGGCCGGATCTGCGGCAGCGACTGCACCAAAATCTGGTAAAGCAGTCGGTGCAAGAGTTGAAAGGCTGGACGGTGTGGCCAAACTCTGTGGTGAGGAGGCCTTTGGTGCGGATTTTGTTCCGGACAACGCGCTTTGGGTGCGGGCCATCCGCAGTCCCTATGCGGCGGCGCGATTTGCCTGTTCTGAGCTGAGCGCGTGGGCTGCGCGGCATGGGGTGCAAGTCTTCACGGCAGAAGATGTGCCCGGGCGCAATTGCATTGGTGTGATCCCAAGGTTTGCGGATCAGCCGGTCTTGGCGGAACGTCATGTGCGGATGGTGGGAGAAGCAGTGGCGCTTGTTGCTGGGCCAAGGGAGGTTGTACAGGCGCTTGATCTCACCACCGCGCCAATCAACTGGTTTCCGGAACAGTCTCTGGATTTGCAAGATGCCAAAACCAATGGCGCAAAACCTTTGCATGACACGCGCCCAGATAATCTTTTGATTGCGGGTGTGGTATCCCGTGGTGATGCGCAGGCGGCTTTTGCACAGGCGGCCCATGAGGTGCACGGTGTGTTTGAGACCACGCATGTAGAACATGCCTATATTGAGCCAGAAGCAGGCACAGCCTGGATGGAAGGGGATGTGCTTAATATCCGCGCCGCCACGCAGGCCCCCGCCATGGATCGGGGCGATACGGCACTTTTTCTTGGGATGCCTCAAGAGAAAGTTCGTATCCGTCCCGCGGCCACAGGTGGAGGATTTGGCGGCAAGCTTGATATGTCCGTTCAGCCTTTTCTAGGGCTGGTTACACGTCTGACCGGGCGTCCAAGCGTTATGGTTTTCTCACGTGCCGAGAGCATGCAGGCCAGCACAAAGCGCCATCCGGCGCAGATGACGGCACGTCTGGCCGCTGATGCTCAGGGCAAGCTGACTGGAATGTGCTTTGATGGGGATTTCGACACAGGTGCTTATGCCAGCTGGGGGCCCACGGTGGCCGTGCGTGTTCCTGTGCATGCGAGCGGCCCTTATCAGATCCCAAACTATCAGGCTGAGGCGCGTGCCATCCATACAAACGGTCCGGTGGCAGGCGCCTTTCGAGGATTTGGCGTGCCGCAAGCAACGGTTTTGCAGGAAACCCTGATGGATCAGTTGGCCGTCAAGCTTGGAATGGATCGGCTGGTTTTTCGCCAGCTTAATGCGCTGCAAGATGGGCAGCAAACGGTCTGTGGGCAGCGGCTACAGGGCGTTGGCATCGGGGCCTGTCTGGATGCCCTGGCTGCGCGTTGGGCGCAGGCGAATGAGGAAGTTGCCGCATTTAATGGGCGAGCAGGGCGTCTGCGACGCGGGATCGGGCTCGCAAGTTGCTGGTATGGTTGCGGCAACACCGCTTTGCCAAATCCTTCAACCATGCGCATGGGCCTGACGGCTGAAGGGGTTTTGTGCCTCCATCAAGGGGCCATGGACATTGGTCAGGGCGCAAATACCGTGATGGCGCAGATCGCGGCGGATGGCTTGGGGGTGACGGTGGATCAGATCACACTAATTGATGCAGATACGGCGATCACTCCGGATGCTGGCAAGACCTCCGCAAGTCGGCAAACGGTGGTGAGCGGCCAAGCCATTTTGCGCGCTGCGCAGGCGCTGCGGCAACAGATTTTGCAGCTTGTGAACATGGGGCAAGGTGCGAATATAGAGATTGGGCCCAACCGAGTGACAGTTGCGCAAGGGGCGCAACGACGTGACATTGCTCTGCAAGATTTGCCCGTGGGGGCGGAAGGTTACGTGCTGATGGCAGAGGCGCGGTATGATCCACCGACCGAGGCGCTTGATGCGCAAGGGCAGGGCGCGCCCTATGCGGTCTATGGATATGGTGCGCAACTTGCAGAGGTGGAGGTTGATCTTGATCTCGGTACGGTAAAGACGCTGCGCGTGAGCGCGGCGCATGATCTGGGTCGTGTGATCAACCCGACGCTGGCAGAAGGGCAAATTGAGGGCGGTATCGCGCAGGGCTTGGGTATGGCCCTCATGGAAGAATATGTGCCGGGGCAGACTTGTAATCTGCATGACTATCTGATCCCAACGGTGGGCGATATGCCTGAAGTGGTCAGCCACCTCATCGAGGTGCCCGATCCGGAAGGCCCGTTGGGGGCGAAAGGTCTGGGTGAACACACGCTTATTCCAACCGCGCCCGCGATTTTGAATGCCATTACACACGCCTGTGGCGCACAGCTCACACAACTGCCTGCGCGCCCTGATCGCGTTTTAGCGGCCATCAAAGCTGCAGCACTGAAAGCAGAAACGGCGCGATCAGGTCTCTTTGAAAATGCGGGCGAGAGCGCAGAATTGTTCCAGTGAAACGCGCTCAGCACGCTCTGTTGGCTGAATGCCTGCCGCCAAGAGCCGGTCTTCGATATCGGGCGCCTGACCCTTGAGGGCGGCGCGCAGCATTTTACGACGTTGATTGAAAGCTGCAGCAACGATGCGTGACAATGTGTCGGCATCTGCAGGGTAACGCGGCTCTGGTAGGGCTGTGAGGTGCACAACCGCGGAATGTACTTTGGGCGGAGGCGAGAAGGCGCCGGGGGGCAGGGACATCACAATATTGGCGTTGGCGCGCCACTGAGCCAGAATGGCCAAACGACCATAGGCCTTGGAACCGGGCGTTGCCGTAATACGTTCGGCCACTTCACGCTGAAACATGAGGGTGAGGCTTTGCCAGAAGGGCGGCCATTCTTTCGGAGTGAGCCAGCGCACCAAGAGTTCGGTGCCCACATTATAGGGCAAATTGGCTGCCACGCGGATAGGGGGTGTCAGATGGCTGAGCGGGTCGACTTCAAGCGCATCGCCATTGATCACTTTCAGCTGTCCAGGGTAAGCCGCTTCGATTTCTGCCAGGGCGGACATACAGCGCTCATCTTTTTCGATGGCAAGCACGCGACGGGCACCTTCGGCCAACAGACCTCGTGTTAAACCACCAGGCCCTGGGCCGATTTCCAGCACGTCACAGTCTGTCAGGTCGCCTGCGCGGCGGGCAATTTTTGCCGTCAAATTGAGGTCCAGCAGGAAATTTTGCCCCAGCGATTTCCGCGCTGAGAGGCCATGTGTATCGATCACTTCGCGCAGTGGGGGAAGATCGTCTATGGCGCTCATGGGGTCAGCCCTGTGGTTTGGCGGCTGTGCCGCGATTTCTGCCTCCGGCGGGGATATTTGCAGCCAAATGAAGCGTCAAGCGCTTTGTGCCATCTGCCGCGCCATGCGCAGTGCCGCGATTGTACTGGAAGGATTGGCCTGACCTGTGCCTGCAATGTCAAATGCGGTGCCATGATCTGGGGAGGTACGAATGAACGGGAGACCTAAGGTGACATTGACGCCCCCGTCAAAGTCCAGTGTCTTGATCGGGATAAGCGCCTGATCGTGATAGGCGCAGATGGCCACATCATAGCGCGCGCGGGCGGCTGCATGAAACATGGTGTCTGCCGGAAGTGGGCCTGTGAGATCAAAGCCCTCAGTACGCAATTTTGTGATCACAGGTGCAATAACAGTCGCATCCTCATGGCCCATGGCACCACCTTCACCAGCGTGTGGGTTGAGGCCAGCGATTGCGATCCGTGGTGTGGCCACACCACACTGATCCTGCAGGCCCTTGGCCGTGATGCGGATGGTGTCTTCCAACACCTCTTGTGTGAACGCCGATGGCACCTCTGAGAGAGGAATGTGAATGGTTGCAGGCACGACGCGCAGTTGCTCTGAGGCCAGCATCATGACCACGCGCTCGACATTGCCAAGGTCAGCTAAGTACTCTGTATGGCCGGGATAGGCAAAATCGGCACCGTCCTTGAGTGCCTTTTTATGGATTGGGAGGGTGCAGATGGCACAGACTTGATCAGACATAGCAAGATCTACAGCCTGAGCAATGACGTCAATTACGCCTTCAGCATTCTGTGGCGCTGCTCGTCCCGGGGTGCGTGGCGCAGCAAAGGGATGGGCCAGTATCGGCAGGGCATGCGCCGTCACGGCAATCGCATCAGCGGGGTCGTCAATCAATTGAAAGGGCACCGAGCCTGGCAAATGATCGGGATCTGCTATTAAAAAAAAATTCAGCTCAGAGCGCAAAGCGCTCCAGGCTTTTTCCGCTATTTCCAGGCCAACACCAGCAGGCTCTCCACAGGTCAGCGCGATAGGCCGGTCTGTCATTTTTGGGAAATCCGGGCCTGCGCACGCAGTTGGCTGAGATAGCTGTTTGCGTAGCTTTCCAAACGTGTGTTGCGTAGGGATTGAGCCACGTCTTCGCGCGAAATTTCTTCATCCAAAGTGGCTGTGCGACCACACAGCATCAAGACAATCATAGATTGGCCATTTGCTGTGGTCAGATTGGTGGAAATTTCATTGTCGTCCAGCTTTGCCAATTCCAACCCAATGTCCTTGGGGATTTCATTGGGCGCTTTGTTTTCCCGCGTAAGAAGTTCTTCAGGCTTGCCAAAAGCCACACCAAACAGGTCATCACAGCGATCTACCGTAGCGCGAATGCGGGCGGCTTCCTGTAGGTTTTCTTCGGTGCGTCCACCAGGCAGCAGGTAGGTGATATAATCAATAGCCGCGTAGTTCGGCGCAGCGCGTCCAGTTTCGGCAACGCTGCGCATCTGGAAGATGGCAACTGCATTGGGAAGTTGCAGCGGGGGACTAACGTCACCTGGCCGCATTGCGCTTAGGACTGGCCGCAGGGCAGGTGGCAATTTTGTGACATTCATCCAATCAACTCGCCCGCCATCTTCTTTGGTGCCCGCAGCAGAATAAGTACGTGCAGCAGCTTCGAACTCTTCAAAGCTTGAGATTTCGGAGATTTGTGCTGCAAGACTGTTGACCTGCCGTGCATTTTGAGGCGTGACGGGGATGATGATTTCAGACAGCAGAACGCGTACACCGCCTGCACCGCTGTTTTGCGCAATGGCCCGATCAATTTCATCTTCGCTAATTTCGGCATTGCGGCCAAATCGGGTTTGGACGACGGCACCCCAGGTGATTTGCGATGCGAGAAAATCACGGAGTGTTTCTTCCTCGACGCCTTCACCGGACAACGCTTTGATCAGGTCTTCCGGGTTCATATTCACACGGGCTGCGAAGTTTTCAATGCCCGATTGGATGCCTTCCTCTGAGGGTTCAATCCCAATTTGGCGCGCGGCTTGGGCTTTGAGACGGTCTTCGATCAACTGTTCGCGCGCGAGTTCCTCGGGGTTTCCTGGTGCATTCATGATGGCGAGCAGCCGAGCTCGCTGATCCAGTTCAAAATAGGTAATGGCCGCGTCATTGACCAGGATAGCCGGACTGAACGCGTTTTGGGCGAAGGCGGTACCAGTTAGAAATGCGCTGAGAGCCAAAGTACCGACCGTGCCAGTCAAAGCGCGGAAAAGGGAGCGGATCACGGGGCGTTGCGTCATTTGTGTCTTGTCTTCCTGCAAATCAGCCGCAAGTGCGGTCATAACTCTTATTGTTGGAATTCACCGAAAAGCCAAGCAGAGCCACGCTCAGGCCAACGCTTGTGCTGGATTGTACGGTAGAAGAAGTCGAGAAGCGGCGCGAGAGTGAAAGTTCCACCTTCACGCATTCGTTTCTGTATTCAAGGCCGAGACCTGCTTCTGAAGCACGCCCTGAAACCGCGTCAAATCGCCAATCCAGCAGACCGGTCCAATGGCGCGCCAAGCGGTAGCGGCTATCGAGCGCGAGTTCAGAGATTTCTTGGTCGCGGTTTTCTTGTAAGTCTTCATTCAGCCAGATGTAGCTGGCATCCAACCAGAGAGTGCTGTTGCTCCAGCCGACCCGAGCGGAGGCTTTGTCCAAGGTGCCATTGGGATCAATGAGACCGCGGGCGTTGAGCAGCAGACCCGTTTGATTTTTCAATTGACCTGCGATCAAGAAATCAGAAGTTGTCCCAGACAGGCCAGAAGTTTGGGTAAAGTCGCTTTGCGCTTCGGAGCGGAAAATTTGCCCCAAGGATACATGGCTTTGCCAGCCTTTTGTATTGAGGCGTGACCAGTTTAGCCCAACAGCGGTTTGCGCGCCTCTCTCTCTGCGATCATAAGATGTAAAGCGCGACAGCGAGAGCAAATTCCCCTCGTCAAATTCATTGCGCGTGCTTTCGTCATTGGCCACGTCGAGATTGTTGCCACCAGTCCAGCCAATTTGAGCCACTGGTTCAAGCAGGTAGGTTGCGCCGTCTGCAGCTATCTTCGCCATCGGATACCGGAAGTCCACGGAAATGGAAGGCGTTATGGCGCTGTCGAAGGAAGAAACGCTGCTGTCGTTCAGGGTACGATAAGCGTCAAATGCCAATTCGCCAGTAACGCCTGCTCTCAGCCCACCACGCAGCGTCCAGTTGCGCAACCATTGCAGGGAGGCATTTGCGCGGCCCACGTCACGTCCGTCATTTCCATCGGCGCTGGAGCGGCGTTGATGGCCGTGTGCCTCCACGCGTGTGCGTATTTCGCCGCCTATCGATGCTGGAAAGTAACGGCGCTCTGTTTGTGCCTGCAGCACAAGAGATGGCAGCGTATCATTGTCTTCCTCTGCCCGTAGCGACTTGAAATGATGGAATGCAAATTCCGTGCTTTCATTGCGGTTTGCGCGTGAAATTTTGATATTGCTGTTCAGGCGATCCAGATCGGAATAATCGTAGTCAGACAGATAGCTGTCATCGCTCACAGCGCGCAGATTGAAGGTGAGTTTATAGTCGCGTCCTAGGTCAAAGAGGCCGTTCGCAAACACATAGCCACGCGTGATGTCGGGGAGGATGGTATCGTCAGAGACTGCGCCGTTGAACTCGATGCCACCTTTCTCAAAACCTTGTCGATACCGGAACTCCATCGTACGCGTTTCAGAAGTCAAATACGGCGTGAGCGTCAAGTCCCGTGTTTCTCCGAAGGGAATAAAATACGGTACTTTTAAGCCATAGCCTAGCAGGCTGGTGCTCTCAAATGTGGGAATCAAGAAACCCTGTGTGCGATCCAGCGTTGGATCGGGCATACGTAGATGCGGAAAGTAAAAAATAGGCACGTCCCGGATCAATAGGCTGGCGTGATCAAAGTAGATCTGCCGCTCTTTCTGATCATGAACAACACGTTTTGCACGGATACGCCAAAGTGGGGGCTCTCCGGTCTGACACACTCTACAAGAAGAGACAGTTGTCTGGTTCAAAACATTGAAACGCGCATCAAGCCGCTTCATTTCAGCAGATGCCATCTGCATCTGGCCAGCGAGCACCACGCGTGCACTTCTGATCAAACCAGAGCGCAGATCGTCGTCGAGCTCTGCGGCATCGGCGATGATTGAGACATCTTCACCCTGTGTAATGCGAATAGGACCCTCAAAATTGATTTGCCCAGTCTGATTGTCGTAGGTGACTTCTTTGGCCTGCAGCCGGATGCCATCTGCCAGTGCCTCGACATTGCCTTCAGCAACCAGCAAACCTTCGGCCGATATGCGGACGGTATCCGCAACAAGAACAACTTTCTTTGGCGGAGAATTGGCCGAGTGTGGTTGTGTGGTATCTTGGGCAAATGTCTGGCTTGCGAATGCGCAAGTGAGCGCTGTGGCCAGGAGCAGACGGGAAAGTAGGTTGGTCATCCGTCCTCCATATGCAACAACAACCCAAGTGCCAACAGCACGCTGGCAGTGGGAGGCGCCCAAGCTGCCAGTAGAACCGGGATCTGACCATTCTCCCCAAGAATTTGAGCAAAGTTCCGTACAAAATACAGGCTAAATCCAATCAAGACAGCCGTGAGCACGGCTAGGCCAGTGTTGCCAAAACGAGTATGACGCATGGTAAATGCGGATGCGACCAGCACCATTGCCATTAAAAACAGGGGTTGCGCCAGTTCCATATGAAGCCAGACCGTATGGCGTCGCGCTGAGAAACCTGCGTCATTCAATTCGCGGATAAAGCTTGGCAGTTGCCAAATGGGAACCGAAGATGGTGTCCCAAATCGATCGCGAATGCGATCAGGTGTAAGGCTGCTACCTACCAGTAGAGTTTCATGAAACGTTGAATCTGCACTCTGACTGATGCCAGCATTAAGATCCCACACCTGCGCATTTCGGAGTTCCCACCCGTCTTCAATTAAGCGGGCGGACTCAGCCTCTATGCGTCTTTCAGGACCATTGCTGTCAGAATAGGTAATGATGCTCAGATCAACAAATTCGGTGGCATCTGCATTTGTGCGGGCTGCGTGAATGACTGCATGGCCTGAGTTACCGCCTTGACGTAACCAAATGCCTTCTTTGGAAAAAGACAGTGCGTTTGAACCATTGGATCGCAGCGCATCGCTTTGCACCTGATATTGAACCGAGGTCGACGCTACGATTGGGTTGAACATGGTGATGGCAACCACGCCGATGATCAGTGTCATGATTGCAGGGGACAGCACAGAGATGATGCCTGATCTACCTGCTGCGCGCACGACCACGAGCTCAGAGCTGCGCGACAAAGCAATGAAAAGAGCAATTGTTGCCAAGATCACGATTAATGGAAGAAGCTGATAGATGCTTTCGGGGGTGCGCAACAAAGTGAGAGCAACGACCTTCGCAAAGCCGACCTCGTTTACGTCGAAACGTCGCAATTGTTCCATCATGTCCACCAGCACAGTCAAGATGAAGAACACGGCAACAATACCAAGAAAGATCCAAACAAACTTTCTGGCGAAGTAGAAATGTACGGTCACTTCGCCATCCTCCGGCGCAGATGGATCGGATTGGCAGACAGGTTCAATAGTCCTGCGGCAATGGCGAGCCCTAGAAACGCTGGCAAATAGACCAAAGGCCAAGTCTCAGGCGCAGCACGCACTGGGGAATCCATGGCATTTTTGAGGGTTTCCAGCAGCACCAAAATTATAAATGCAATCAAAATTTGGCGCCAAACACCAAACCGACTGAAGCTTCCTGAGATCAGCATTGCAAATCCGATCAATGCGAAAACAACACACATGATCGGTTGGGAAAACCGTTCGTGAAACTCTTGCGTGATGCGGCCAATACTATCACCGGTTTCTTCAGCGACCTGAGGAATTCTACCCGCGATTTCCCAACTTGGGTAATGACGCGCTGATTTTTTCGGAGCAGATTGCGGGTCAATCATTACGCCTACGTCATAAGAAAAATCAGCAAAGTTGGTTGTCATCAACTGATTGGTATCTGCGCTAAAAAACTGAGCAAGCCCATCGACCATTACCAGTTTGGGCCCGGATTCATCTTGAACGAGATAGGCCTCTGATGCTGTGTACGTCGTTGCACGGTCTGGTGTACGATTATCTGACAGGAAAACGTCACGTAGGACGCCATCGGAGGTGATTTCTCGGATGTAAAATGTCACGCCACTTGAGGGATGAAGAAAAGTACCATCCGTTAAAAGACGTGCTGTGATGTTTTCAGTAATTTCCTTTTGCCGCTCACTTAAAGTCGCGTTGCTGGCAGGCACCAGATAATGTGTCAAAACCGAGAGCATCAAACCTGAAATAATCCCGAATACAGCGACAGGGCGGGCCAACCTCCAAGGGCTGAAGCCTGTGGCCTGCATGACCGTAAGTTCGCTTTCGCTGGATAGGCGATTTGTTACATAAAGCGTTCCTGCAAACACCGCCATAGGCAGCACCAATCGAATAACATTGGGCAAAGTCAGAATAGACAATTCAAGGAACACAGACACGTTGTGCCCGCTGGCGATCAGCGTATCAAACAGCGAAACGGCCCGATTGACCCAATAGACCGACACGAGGATCAGCGCAAAAAAGCCAAACAGGGTCAGGAGCTGCGACAAGATATATCTGTCGAATCTGCTCACGCCCAAAAATCCCCCAAGTGCCGTTCTTTGTTTGCGTGCAGTTTAGAGGAATTGCTTAGGTGGTGAAACTGCTATCTGGTGGATGTCTTAGGGATCACTCTGGTCAAGCGAGAAGTCGCGCGTTAGGTGTTTTGTACCATCAATACGGAGAACAGATGATGCGCCCTGTGCAGTTTGCTTTTGAAGAGACACAGTTGGACACTATTGCTGACGTAGAAGGACGGATTGCTGTCTTTGTTCCGGCAGAAGGTAACCTTGATCAAGGAGCACGGCGCATCAATCGGCTGACCAGAGGGGCCATTGAAAAACTGCGTGAGCAAAAGGGCACGGACATTGCGGCCGGGACACATATCGCGTTGGCCTTTCCGGCTGGTTTGAAGGCAGAAGCCGTGGACGTGGTTGTGCTGCCGCGCCGCTGCTCGGTGGAAGATGCGCGCAAAGCTGGCGCTGCACTTGGCAAGGCGCGAAACGGCTCGGAACTGACCGTGCTGGCGGGCACACATCCCAAAGCCGCACAGATCGTGTTTGGCATTGCGATGCGCGACTATGGGTTTGATGGTCACAAAACAGCAGAGACCAAGGATGACGCACGTGCTGTGCGCATGATGGTGAGTAAGCCAGACGATGTTGAAGCAGCAGCAGCACCTTTGCTGGCAGTTGCGGAAGGCACCTTTTTCACGCGTGATCTTGTCAATGAGCCTGCCAATGTCTTGACTACAACAGAGTTTGCCGATCGTCTTGTCGCTTTGAAAGATCTTGGTGTTGAGGTGGAAGTCCTGAACGAAGCCGCACTCAAAGATCTTGGAATGGGTGCGCTTTTGTCGGTTGGTGAAGGCTCCGAAAGCCCTTCGAAAGTGGTTGTCATGCAGTGGAACGGTGGGGAAAAAGATGCCGCGCCGCTGGCGTTGGTTGGCAAAGGTGTTGTTTTTGATACCGGGGGAATTTCTCTCAAACCTGCGGCTGGCATGGAAGATATGACCATGGACATGGGCGGTGCCGGTGTTGTCGCCGGGGCGATGAAGGCTCTGGCGCTTCGCAAGGCAAAAGCCAATGTGGTTGGGCTTGTGGGGCTGGTGGAGAACATGCCGTCCGGGCGTGCGACCCGTCCCGGTGATGTTGTGACATCGATGAAGGGTGACACCATCGAAGTGATCAACACCGATGCAGAAGGGCGGTTGGTGCTGTGTGACGTGATGCATTATGCCCAAGATCGTTTTAAACCCGCTGGCATGATTGATTTGGCAACGCTGACCGGTGCGATCATCATTGGCTTGGGGCATGACAACGCCGGTGTGTTTTCCAATGATGACACGCTGTGTAATGCCTTTTTGAAGGCAGCAGGTGCTGAAGGTGAAGGTGCGTGGCGCATGCCCTTGGGCAGCGGCTATGCCAAACAGCTTAAATCACGCATTGCGGATGTCAAAAACGTCGGTGGGCGGCCTGCTGGATCCATTACGGCTGCGGAGTTTTTGCAGAGGTTTGTTCAGGACGGAACGCCTTGGATTCACCTCGACATTGCCGGTGTGGCCAGTGTGAAATCTGAAACCGCGCTTGCGCCAGCGGGTGCAACGGGCTGGGGGGTGAGTGCCCTGAGCCGCCTTGTGGCAGACCATTTCGAGGAGTAATGCGCGTGGGTGCGGCTTATTTCTACCACCTGACCCAGACATCCATGGATGTGACCTTGCCGCGGCTTTTGGAAAAGGCGCGCGGGGCAGGGTGGAGAATCGCCGTGCGCGGTGTTGATCCTGGCCGCATGGAGTGGCTTGATCAGAAACTATGGCTTTTGGGCGAGGAGAGTTTTCTTGCCCATGGCCTTGCGGGTGGGGCACATGACGCGATGCAGCCCATTCTTCTGACGACGGATGTGACGTTGGCCAATGGGGCAACATGTGTGATGTCGGTAGATGGCGCAGAGGTCAGTGCAGAAGAGGTACAGGCAGCGGATCGGGTCTGTATCTTATTTGATGGCCATGACCCGGAGGCAGTGCAGCACGCGCGCGGACAGTGGAAAGCGCTGACCGATGGGGGCTGTGCAGCGCAATATTGGTCTGAGGAAAGTGGCAACTGGCAGAAGAAGGCTGAAAGCGGTGCTGCCTGACATGAAACGGTCGCTTAGCGGATCAGGATCAGCCTGTTTCCTGCGATGGTGATTTGTTCGAAGCGCTCCAGATAGCTCATGCCCAGCAGGGATTGTGACATTTCGCCTTCATTCACGCTGGCACGCACATCGCGATCGTCAATACCGCTGAAGGAAACGTCTTCAAGCCAAACAGGGGCTGTGCGCACTTCGCCGTTGGCCGTCATGGCGCGCCCGAAGTAAGGCAGATTGTCAGGGTCCAATCCGGCGCGGCGGGCATCCTCCTGTGTCAAAACAAGATCTGTGGCCCCCGTGTCGACAACAAATCGAATGGACGTGCCATTGATGTTGAGATTTGCGTAAAAATGCCCATCGGCGTTGCGTGGAATTTCGATCCGGCCATCCTCGGCAAGCACGGACTGCATTGGGCGCACCGTATGTTGAATGTCTTCCCAAAGCCCAACAAGAGCGATGGCCCCTAAAAAGATGAGCGCCCAGATCGCCGCGTGGCGGAGGGTTTGTCCGAGGTTGATGCGGCCCGAAGAAAGAAACCAGATCAGGACCATGATCAACAGAAGTGCCATATAGATCAGGTGGCCAACATCAAATTCGCTCATGGCGGTGTCTTTCTTTGCTCTAGCCGGCCATCAGGCCAAAGTCTTTCAATCCATCCAATATGAATTGTACCGCCAATGCCGCCAGCAACATGCCAAGCAGGCGTGTGATGACGGTAATGCCCGTACGGCCGAGAAGGCGCTCCAGAAACCCTGCGGTCAGAAACAGGCAAAACACAATACTTAACACGAGAAGTGCGACGCCAAGGACCGCAACGGTGGTCTGAACGCCGCTTTCCTGACCCGCAAGAAGGATCACAGATGTGATCGCACCCGGCCCGGCCAAGAGCGGTATGGCCAGTGGGAAGATGGAGGGATCGGGGTAGTCCTCTTCTGCTTCTTCGGCTTGATCTTCGCGCCGTTTGGTGCGGCGTTCAAACAGCATGTCCAAGGCCGTCAGAAATAGGAGGATCCCACCTGCAATGCGGAAGGCGGGCATGGAGATACCGATGCCATTCAATACTGCCTCGCCCAAAAATGCGAAGACAGACAAAATGATGAAAGCGGTGACACATGCGCGAATGGCAATCATGCGTCGTTGCTGCGCAGGCACGCCCTGTGTCAAGGATACATAGATCGGGAAGAGCCCGATTGGGTCTATGATGACGAAGAGCGTCACAAAGGCCGTGATAAAGGCGGCGCTGTCCATAGTGTTTGGGTGCTCCCTCTTAGAGTGACGTTGAGGCTACGGTCAGCTCTCGGCCTTTTCCAGCTTTTCCAGCGCCTTCATCCAAAGATCTTCGGCGCGGTCTTGGGCATCTCGGACTTCGGCGTATTTCTTCTGCCAGATTTCCATTTCACCAAGTTTGTCACCCTCATAAAATGACGGATCGGCAAGTTTGGTGGCAAGTTTGTCCGCCATCTCATTAAGCTTCTCGATCCGTTGTTCTGATTTCCTGACGTCTGCGCGCAGCGCCAAGATTTCATCACGGCTTGCTTTCTTGGCGACGGGTTTGGGCTTGGGTTTGGAGCCTGCGGGTTTCTCAGCTGTCAGTAAAAGTTTGCGATAGGCTTGCAGGTCATCCTCATAGGGTTTCACTGTTCCGTCTTTTACCAACCAAAGACGATCTGCCACCAAAGTGAGCAGATGCATGTCGTGGCTGACCAGAATAACCGCACCGGTGTAGGCGGTGAGCGCCTCCACAAGTGCCTCGCGGCTCTCGATATCAAGGTGGTTGGTCGGTTCGTCCAGGATCAGCAGGTGCGGCGCATCCAAGGTTGCCAACAAGAGCGAGAGACGTGCTTTTTGCCCCCCTGACAGGCGGCCCACTTCGGTTTCCGCTTGTGCGGCCCCAAGGCCAAATCCAGCCAAACGGGCGCGCAGGCGCGCTTGCCCTTCGGCGGGGCGTTCGCGCATCAGGTGCTGAATGGGGGTTTCATCCACATAAAGCTCATCAACCTGATGCTGCGCAAAGAAGCCGATGCGCAGTTTGGAGGATGTGGTGAATTTGCCGCCCATGGGGTCAAGACGGCTGGACAGAAGTTTTGCAAGCGTGGATTTACCCTGACCGTTTTTGCCCAGAAGCGCGATGCGATCATCCTGATCAATACGCAGATTCAGATTTTTGAGCACCACCTTGTCATCATAACCGGTGGATCCACCTTCAATCGCAATGATGGGTGGCGAAAGCTCTTCGGGCTTGGGGAAGGTGAACACAACACGCGCCGCGTCTTCGGGCGCGGTGATGGGCGTCATCTTCTCCAGCATTTTCACACGGCTTTGCGCCTGTTTGGCTTTTGACGCTTTGGCTTTGAAGCGATCGACAAAAGCTTGCAGGTGTTCACGCTGTGCCTGTTGTTTTTTAGCTGCGGCGGCTTGAACCGCGCGCTGCTCCGCGCGCTGGCGGGCAAATTGATCATAGGGGCCGGTATAATAAGCCAGCTTTCGTTCATCCAAATGAAGGATCGCGCCAACTGAGCGATTGAGAAGCTCACGGTCGTGCGAAATGATCAGAACAGTATGCGGATATTTGACCAGATAGTTTTCAAGCCACAGCGCGCCTTCAAGATCGAGGTAGTTGGTCGGCTCGTCCAGCAGCAGGTAATCTGGCTGTGAAAACAGCACGGCGGCCAGGGCGACTCGCATGCGCCAGCCACCGGAATAGTCCGAACAGGGGCGCAGTTGATCCTCATGATCAAAGCCCAGCCCTTTCAGGATAGAGGCGGCGCGGGCCTCGGCACTCCAGGCGTCAATGTCGCTGAGGCGGGTTTGAATTTCGGCTATGCGGTCTGAGTCGGTGGCGGTTTCCGCTTCAGCGAGCAAGGCTGCGCGTTCTGTATCTGCTGCGAGAACGGTATTTATCAAAGACACTTCGTTAGAGGGCACTTCCTGTGCGACTCCGCCGATGCGCGCGCGGTGGGGCAGGGTAATGCTGCCACCTTCGAGTGACAACTCCCCGCGGATCAAGCGGAACAGAGTGGTTTTTCCGGCCCCGTTGCGGCCGATCAGACCCACTTTGTGGCCGGTGGGAATGGTCGCTGAGGCGCCTTCAAACAGAGGGCGGCCTTCGACGGAATAGGAGATGTCTGAGATCTTAAGCATGATGCGGGTTTGGCGCAGTATTGCAGCGGCGTCAATCATCGCTTTTCAAGTGTTCAAACCCATGCTATCGGAGCGCCAATTCGAATGCTGGCCAGACACGGTGTCTGGCCCTCAGTTTAATGGAGATACAGACATGGCTCTGGAACGCACCTTCTCGATCATCAAACCTGATGCCACCCGCCGCAACCTGACCGGCGCAATCAACGCCAAATTCGAAGAAGCTGGCCTGCGCATCGTTGCGCAAAAGCGCATCCACCTGACCAAAGAGCAGGCCGGTGTGTTCTACGCTGTGCACGCAGAGCGTCCTTTCTACGACGAACTGTGCGAATTCATGGCATCTGCGCCAATCGTGGCTCAGGTTCTGGAAGGTGAAGGCGCAATCGCGAAAAACCGCGAAGTTATGGGCGCAACCAACCCAGCAGACGCAGCACCTGGCACCATCCGCGCCGAGTTCGCTGAATCCGTAGGCGAAAACTCCGTGCACGGTTCTGACGCGCCTGAAACAGCAGCGGTAGAAATCGCATACTTCTTCTCCGGCCTGGAGCTGGTGGGCTAAGCCTAACCGTTTCACGGATGACGATTTTTGAGCGCGGGAGGACAACCTTCCGCGCTTTTCGTTTGATGTGCCTATGGTGAGGAGGTGCAGAGGGGCCATCCCCTCTGGCTCCCCGGGGACTTTTGGGGGCGAATGAAGCAGGGTACGTGGATCAGAGCGTGGATTTTTCAATCACGCCGATCTTGTCGAGCCATGCCTCAAGCTCATTTGTGGCTTTGACTTTTGGGGTAAATGTTTTGGCTTTGAGCGCATCAAAACGTGCACGCAGCTCTGCTTTTTCCTTACCTTTGCAATCGTTCCAGGGGCGCCCTTGGAGCCCCATAACGAGTACGTAGTAGCCAATGAAATGGGGGCGTGTGCCCGATCTGAGCAGTCTTGCGTAGGTTTCATCGGCTCCCAAGGCGCGGAGTTCTTCCGCTGAGTGAATACCCGCTTTATGGCAGGCAGCCTCGACCGCGGGACCAAGATTGCGAATGGAAGAAACCGGTGTGCTCATGCCCTATTTGGTGACATGAGGCAAATTTGATTTCAAGCCAATTGGCGGTTAACTGTTGCGAGTTGCGTTTCTTTGGAAACCGTTGGTCAAATCATCGCCCAGTCGGAAAATACCGGTTTGGGAGCAGACCCATTGGTTTTGGCGGGTTTGTCCTGACGCGCAGGTTTTGCCGGTTGTGCGGCGAGATCTTTTGCGGAATGAGCCATGACTGTGCCTTTCGTTCAAAGTTGTGCAGACCGTCGTAGAAGACTGCGTGTTAAACTATGACATCAGCTTGCCCGGTTGTTTTGATTGCGGAGTGCTCAAATTAGGGCATTTTTTTGCACTAAAGGCTCAATTCTATTCTTTTGCGCGGCAGTCTGGCGCGGTTCAAACCTACTTGCCATAAACGAGACGATCGATACGCTGAGCTGGCTTAGAGGGGAATTTGCACATGTGGACGAGCTTGGTCGCTGCCGGCATCCTGCTGCTGGAGGTGAGTGCAGCGTATTGTGGATGGCGGGCTATTTCTTCGGCGCGGACCGCACAGGGGGCCATGGGCTGGGTGTTGTTCCTGATATTTGCGCCAGTTCTTGCGGTACCTTTGTATTTGTTTTTCGGTCATCACCGGTTTTCACGCTATACAGTTGCGCGAAGGAATTCTGCCCATATTCATGCGGGATTAAGTTCTTTTCACGAGGCACACCGACCCGTCACGCCTTTGCCACAGGTGGCGCATGCTTTAGAAAAAGTGGCGGATCTGGACACCATGCGCGGCAACAGCATGTCGCTTCTGGAAAATGGCGAAGCCACTTTTGAAGCGATTTTTTCAGCCATTGATGCAGCCGAACACTATGTCTTGGTGCAGTTCTATATTTTTCGCGATGATGCATTGGGGAGGCAATTTAAGGACCATTTGATCGCCGCTGCCAAGCGCGGCGTCTCTGTTGCCCTCCTGTATGATCAGGTTGGCAGCCTCCGCCTTTCTCAAGTTTATTTGGATGAGTTAAGCGCCGCTGGAGTGAAAGTACCGACAAATGCTGAAATGCGTGGGCCTAAGACGCGTTTCCAAATCAATTTCCGAAATCACCGGAAGACCGTGGTGGTTGATGGTCGCGTCGGTTTCATCGGCGGGCATAATGTGGGCGACGAGTATCTTGGCAAAGACCCTGCATTGGGCGCCTGGCGGGACACGCATATCAAACTTCTGGGACCTGTGGTGATGCAGTTGCAGCTCGTTTTTGCCGAAGACTGGCATTGGGTGACAGATGAGGTTTTGGGCGATGCGCTGAATTGGGCTCCGGAAACGGTGCATGAGGATATGAACGCGCTACTGGTGCCCACGGGGCCGGCTGACCGGCTTGAAACCGGAGCCTTGATGTTCTTCGCTGCCATTTGCGCAGCCAAAGAGCGTGTTTGGATTGCCTCACCCTACTTTGTGCCTGATCGCGATATTCTGAGCGCCCTAAAAGTCGCCGCCATGCGTGGCGTGGATGTGCGTCTTTTGCTGCCAAGTACAATTGACCATCGTATCGTCTGGTTGGCGCGTTTTGCCTTCTTTGATGAAGTGCGTTTGGCCGGCGTTAAAATTTATGGCTATCAGCCGGGCTTTATGCATCAAAAGGTGATTTTGGTGGATGATACTTTGGCGGGCGTTGGCACGACCAATCTCGACAATCGCTCATTCCGGTTGAACTTTGAAGCGATGGCGATGTTTTTTGATCCGCGCGCTGCGCAAGACGTGGCGCAAATGCTTGAAACGGACTTCCAACAAGCAGAATTGCTTGAGATGCCACTTTCAGAGCATCCCTGGCACGTTCGTTATGGGGCACCGATCGCACGTCTGTTCGCTCCGATCCTATAGGTCGGCAGCGCAGACATCTTTAAAGGGGTGTCCGACTTGGTGTCAGAGGGAAACGATCTTTACCGCAGTGCCTTTGGCCGCCAGTGCCACCTTCCCCTCACAAAGACGCAGCGCATCCGCGCCAAAAACCTCATGCCGCCAGCCATGCAATGCGGCCACATCGCGGCTGCCAGAGGCTAAAGCGTCCAGATCCGCAGAGGTCGCGATCAGCTTTGGGGCCACGCCAGAACTTTCGGTCTTGGCCTTCAGCAGCACGCGCAGCAAATCCGCCAGCGCCGGGTTGACCTGCTGCTTGTCATCCTTTTTGGGCACGCGGGGCATGTCAGAGGCGGGGCATTCCAGACCTGTCTTCACAGCGGTCAGAATGCCATCCGCAATCTCTCCCTTGCGTGCCTCACGAAGGAGAAGACGCGACCGACCAAGATCGTTCATATTGCCGGGCTTGGTGGAGGCCAGCTCTACTAATGCGTCATCTTTGAACACGCGGTTGCGCGGCACATTGCGGCTCTGAGCATAGGCTTCACGAAACTTTGCCAGTTCTCGTACGATTGCGAGGAATTTTGGCGAGGTGGTACGTGTTTTTACCCGTTTCCAAGCATTCTCCGGATCGATGACATAGGTCTCAGGCCGTGTCAGCATCTGGAGTTCTTCCTGAACCCAATGCGCACGTCCCGTCTCAGCTAGCTTTGCGGCCAAAAACTCATATATCTTGCGCAGATGCGTCACATCGGCCAAAGCGTATGTTTTCTGTGCTTCGGTCAGGGGACGGCGCGACCAGTCGGTAAAACGGGAGCTTTTATCCAGTCCCTGCTTGGCAATTTTACGCACCAGTGTTTCATAGCCGACCTGTTCGCCAAAGCCGCACACCATTGCGGCGACCTGTGTGTCAAAGAGCGGATCAGGGAAAACACCAGCTTCCACAAAGAAAATTTCAAGATCCTGACGCGCGGCGTGAAATACTTTGACAACAGAGGTGTCCCGGAACAGTTCGTAAAGCGGCTCAAGCGACAAACCGTCTACCAGCGGGTCCACCAAAACCGCAGTATCATCGGTATCACCAGGAATGGCGAGTTGGATCAGACAGAGCTTGGAATAGTAAGTACGTTCGCGCAGAAATTCGGTGTCGATTGTCACATAGGGCTCTTGGCGCGCCATGTTGCAAAACTGCGCGAGCTCTTCAGTTGTTGTGAGAGTTTTCATGTGCGGCTTTTCTTCTTGCTCTACTGTGCCTTGATATTGTCATCAGGACTAAGGACAATTTTAGCGGAAAGCAATTGACCAAGGCTTAAAGAGTGATGGGTGTGGTATTTCCGGCTGCAAAACGGCGCAAAACGGCTGGATAGAGCTCGTGCTCTTGCTTCAATACGCGCGCGGCGAGCGTTTCGGGGGTATCGCCATCTTCAATGGGAAC
Source organism: Shimia sp. R11_0 (assembly GCF_017744035.1). NCBI lineage: Bacteria > Pseudomonadati > Pseudomonadota > Alphaproteobacteria > Rhodobacterales > Roseobacteraceae > Shimia > Shimia sp. R11_0. The sequence continues at coordinate 180,189 of NZ_JAGHQY010000002.1, forward strand.
CGTGGCCTGCCCCAGGATAGGGCCATCATCAAGGGCGGGTGTCACCAGATGGACCGTGCATCCATGTTCTTTGTCACCCGCATCTATTGCGCGCGCGTGGGTGTGCAAGCCTTTGTATTTTGGCAGAAGCGACGGGTGGATGTTCAACATCCGCCCTTCCCATGGGGCGACAAAGCCTTCCGTGAGAACGCGCATGAAGCCCGCGAGGCACAGGATGTCGGGCTGTACGATATCCAGTTCTGCCTGTAGCGCGGCCTCGAAAGCGGCGCGATCCCCTTTGAAGGGACGATGGTCCACCGCGACAGTTTTGACGCCCATCTGAGCGGCTTTGGCCAGTCCGCCAGCATCTGCACTATTGGCGAGTACGAGCACAGGTTCTGCCGGATGGTCGCCTTTGTTCATGTCCTCCAGCAGGCGGACCATGTTGGATCCGCCGCCAGAAATGAAAATCGCGACGCGTTTCTTCACAGAAGCGATCCTGTATAGGTGACGCCTTCACCTACCGTCACGCGGCCAAGCGTATACACCATTTCGCCCTGATCTTTCAGCAACGCTGCCAAAGCTTCGGCCTGATCCGCCTCCACTGCGAGGATCATGCCGACCCCGCAGTTGAAGGTTTTCAAAAGCTCGGCTTCATCCATTCCGCCGGTTTTGGCGAGCCATTGGAAGACTGAAGGCAGTTCCCACGCAGCGAGATCGATGTCACCAGCCAAACCTTCGGGCAAGACACGTGGCAGGTTTTCAGTCAGGCCACCACCGGTGATATGCGCCAATGCATGTACGCCGCCAGCGCGCACTGCAGCCAGAGCCTGTTTTACATAGAGCCGTGTTGGCGTGAGAAGGGCCGCGCCCAAAGTTTGGGTTTCGTCCCAAGGGCAAGTGTCATCCCAGGACAATCCAGAAACTTCGACCAACTTGCGGACCAGGCTATAGCCATTGGAGTGTACGCCATTGGAGCCAAGCCCAATCAGAACATCGCCTTCTTTTACGCCTGCCGGCAGATCCGAGCCGCGCTCCATCGCGCCCACCGAGAAACCGGCAAGATCAAAGTCGCCCGCTTCATACATACCGGGCATTTCCGCAGTTTCGCCCCCAATCAAAGCGCACCCCGATTGATAGCATCCTTCTGCGATACCTTCGATGATGCGCGCCGCGGTTTCGGTTTCAAGCTTCCCTGTGGCAAAATAGTCTAGGAAAAACAGGGGTTCTGCACCCTGACAGACCAGGTCATTGACGCACATTGCCACCAGATCAATGCCAACACCGTCTACGTTTCCGGTGTCGATCGCAATCCGAAGTTTTGTGCCGACACCATCGGTCGCGGCGACGAGGATTGGGTCGGAGTAACCTGCGTCTTTGAGGTCAAACAGTGCTCCAAATCCGCCCAATCCAGCCATCACGCCCGAACGCGTTGTGCGTTTTGCGGCTGGTTTGATGCGCTCCACCAACTCGTTGCCTGCGTCAATGTCCACACCTGCATCTGCGTAGGTGATGCCGTTTTTGCCGTCGCTCATGGGGATACGTCCTTAGAAACCGTTGCTTGGCGTGCTGCTTACTGCATCACTTGGCCAAAGGAAACCAAGGATTGCACCGTCTGCGCTAACAGACGGTGCAATCCACGCATCATGCGCCGTATTGCCAGGGTGTCGCTTGGAAGGCGTAGCCGCCTTGCGTGCGTTTTACCTTGCCCAATCCTGGGAAATCGATGTGTGCGCCGGTCAATAAGAGATTATCCGCGACCGCACGATCAAACAATTTCAGGCGGGTTTGCACGGTTTGTTGCGCATCCGTATCAAAGGCGACTGTCATGCTAGGGGTTTCAAATTGCAGTGCAGTCAGGTGGATGACATCCCCCCAGAACAGTAGCTGCTTGTCCGCAGATTTCAGGATGTAGCCAGAGTGACCTGGTGTATGGCCCGGAAGGGGAAGGGCGGTAAGGCCCGAAACCACTTCCTCCTCACCCGTATGGAGGATCAAGCGATCTTTATATGGCGCGACCGAGTTCCTTGCGATTTGGAAAAAACCTCGGGCGCTTTCCGGCACGCTCGCCATAATCGAGTCATCATGCCAGAAGCGGTATTCCTCATCGGCGATGGAAATTTGTGCATTGGCAAAGACCGCGGCGCCTTGAGCATCAATCAATCCGCCCGCATGGTCTGGATGAATATGTGTGAGAACGATCATGTCGATTGTGTCTGGCAGCACGTTGAGCGCGTTTAGTGCTGCCTGCAGATCTCCAAGCGTGTCTCCCAAAAGATTGGACGTACCGGCATCAATCAAAATACGCCTTCCGTGCATCTCAATGAGGAATGCGTTCACAGGGATCCGTACGCCGCCAGCGTATAGTGATTGCTGCGCTTTTTTCAGGGAGGCCTCAGCGCGGCTTTGCTCAAAGCCAGTGATCAAGTCTGGCGCAATGTCGATGTAGCCGTCCAGAAGTGCCGTTACGGTAGCATCACCAACCGTAAACCGATAAGTCCCCTGAAAGGGCGTATCTGCTGCCGAGCTAGCAAATGAAAGTGAAGGCGCGGCAAGTGCGGCAGGGGTTGTCGCTGCGAAGGCCAAGAGAGATCTACGGGTAATAGCCATTAGGAGCTCCGTTATCAAAAGAGAGTTTTGCCCAGAAAATATCTGGCTGAACTCAATTAATGCGCGTAAATTCAGTTTCGTACCGCCAAATCGCTAATGTTGGCCATAAGAAAGGCTTATATCATGGATCGCTTAGGATTGCTTGAGACTTTGGTCAGCGCCTTAAGCGCAGGCAGCCTCTCCGGCGCAGGCCTGCGACGCGGTATATCGCAATCTGCCGTTAGCCAACAGCTGCGTCAACTGGAAACCCACCTCGGACAGCAACTCCTGCATCGCTCTTCTCAAGGTGTGACGGGGACTCGTGCGGGCATCCTAGTGCAAGAGCATGCGCAGAAACTTTTGGAACGCTATGAGTTGATGCAGGCAGAGCTGGAGGCGCTTGATCAGGATGTGAGTGGGAAAATACGGATCAGTGCTGGAAATTTCCTTGGGCGCGTTGTTTTTGGGCCTGTCTTGCTCGAGTTGGGCCAAGTGCATCCAGATTTGGACATCATTCTCCGATTGGAAGACAGGATGGTAGATGTCGTTCGCGAAGGATATGATCTGGCGATCCGCGCGGGTAAGCTCGGTGAAACCGCCGGCTTTGGGCGCAAAATAGCGTCCCTTGAAACCGTTTTCTTCGCCAGCCCGGCCTATCTTGAGGCACACGGCAGGCCAAAAGCCCCCGAAGACCTGATGCACTTGAAGTTTATTCAGCACCGTGAGGAAAAATCAGGGGGACAGTTTACACTGCATAGAAGTGGGATGGCACATGAGGTGCCGGTGCGCATCGGATTCACCGCCGATGACCCGGAAATCATCCTAAACGCGGTCCGTACTGGTATGGGATACACGCGCGCGGCGCGACTTCTGATACAAAAGGAGATGGACGCCGGGATCTATGAAGAAATCTTGCCAGAATTCATCGCCCCGAGGAAAGACGTGTTTGCGCTTTCGCCAACAAAGACCGTTCCTGGATCCAAAGTTGATCTGGTGATCAACGCATTTGTCGACAAGCTTGCCACATTGAACGCAGGGCTTGAAGAGATTGAAGAAAATGCAGAAATGACGGCTTGACGCCCTTCGCGCCATCTCATAACCACGTCACATGACGGGCCTGTAGCTCAATTGGTTAGAGCAGAGCGCTCATAACGCTTTGGTTGCGGGTTCAAGTCCTGCCGGGCCTACCAAAAACCGTCACATTCTGAGAAAAACGGGCGCGGTGTTCTGGGGATGATGCTTACCGAACCCGCTGATCTATGCTGTTTTGGGCTGCATTGATGCGAATGGTGCGCGCGCCTGCGATCTGCTGATCTGTAAGGACAGCGCCTGTTGTGAGCTGGCGTGTTAGGTCAGAACCACCAATGATAGGTTCACTTGGCGGGATGGCCATGAGATCGAGGGTCAGCACGCCACCCTCAACAGCTCCCCCATCTCGCGCGATAAGACGTACATCATGCATGCCGTGCGTGGCTGCAATGCCAACTGCCACGATAAGCTGTCCTTCAGCCACGCGGTGCGTCTCTACGCGGCTCACGCGCTGAACCGGAACACCGACATATTGCGCCTGTTCTTGGCTAGCAAAAAAGGACTGCCCATCCGAAGTTTGCTCAGGAATCAGCGGATTAACATCTGTTTGAACCGCGCTTTCCCTGTCAGCACCCCACCAATTTGCCGGGTTCCACCGGGACTGACATGCAGAGAGTGTAAGAGTTGCAGTCAGTAAAAACAGGACAGGTGTGCGCATTGATCAGCCTCATTCTTTGCTCCATGGGGTTAGCCTATTCATCGGCCTTTGAAAAGCGCCTTAGAGGTGTATCAGTTTTGAGGTAGACCTTTGGGGTTTGGAATATTAGGTGAAAGAAACCAATCTGGAGACCGGCTGACATGGCGACGCAAGCTTTTGAAGACATTGTGGAAGACTTCGAGTTCATTGAAGACTGGGAAGATCGCTATCGCTATGTGATTGAACAGGGTAAAGACATGCCGGTATTGGAAGAGGCGCTGCGCGTGCCTGCCACCAAAGTGGATGGATGTGCCAGTCAGGTTTGGTTGCATCCCAAGATTGAGGCCGGCGTGTTTTCCTTTGAGGGCGCCAGTGACGCGATGATTGTGAGTGGTTTGATTGCAGTTTTGCGCAAGCTCTATAACGGGTTGCCTGTGGCCGATGTTTTGAGCGTGGACGCGCGTGCGGAAATGGAGCGGCTGGGGTTGAACCAACATCTATCCTCTCAGCGTTCCAATGGGCTACGGGCAATGATCGAGCGCATCCGTCTGGTGGCGAGCGAAGCGGTTTAACACTGTTTTCATGCCCTTGCTGGCATTGTCTCGACGGGGATGTGTGAAACCCAAAAAACTTAAGGTGAGGCTTTACTGGCGCGGTCGCGATAGTGGTTGAGCACGAAGAGACGTATCGCGGTTGCGAGGCCGGTATCTAGGTTACGGTTGGCATCAATTTGCGCGGCGAGTTCGTTGATTGGCGTGTCTGTTTCAGTTGCGATATCACGAAAGGCCCGCCAGAAGTCATCTTCGAGAGACACACTCGTGCGATGGCCGCGCAGGGTCAACGAGCGCTTAACGGGACGGCTCATGTAGGAGGCGCGTCCCGCTCTTTGCCATCCAATATGTGTTTGGCCTTTGCGGCCTCTTGCGCTTCTTTTTGCTTTTGCGCCTTGGTGCGCCCGAATTTCACTGCGTTTTCATCGGCCTGCGCTTTTTGGGTCGCGCGGGCTTTGGATTTGCGAAACGTGTTGAGATTGATGATATCAGCCATGTCCTTAGTATTGGTACGATATGGTACAAAAGAAAAGAGGCGGCTTGGGGGCCGCCTCTGATTTATAGCTATTTTACCGAGGATCAGTCTTTGGGGCCAATCATCTGCTCTGGACGCACAACTGCATCAAAGGTTGCCTCATCCACGAACCCAAGCGCGATGGCCTCCTCTTTGAGGGTGGTGCCGTTTTTGTGCGCGGTCTTGGCAACGGTGGTGGCGTTGTCATAGCCAATGGTTGGCGCCAGAGCGGTCACCAGCATGAGGCTCTCTTTCATCAGCTTGTCGATGCGTGGCTCGTTGGCTTTGATGCCGTTGAGCATACGCTCGGTGAAGCTGTCGGCCACATCGCCCAGAAGCTGCATGGATTGCAGCAGGTTGTAGCTCATCATCGGGTTGTAGACGTTGAGCTCAAAGTGGCCCTGAGAGCCAGCAAAAGTCATGGCGGCGTTGTTGCCCATCACATGTGCGGCAACTTGTGTCATCGCTTCGGCCTGTGTTGGGTTCACTTTGCCCGGCATGATGGAAGAGCCTGGCTCGTTCTCCGGCAAGATCAGCTCTCCGAGACCGGAGCGTGGGCCAGAGCCGAGGAAGCGGATGTCGTTGGCGATTTTGTACATTGCGCCAGCAACAGTTGCGAGTGCGCCGGACATGAAGACCATGGCGTCATGCGCCGCCAGTGCTTCGAATTTGTTGGGCGCAGTCACGAAGGGCAGGCCCGTGATTTCGGCCATGTTTGCGGCCACAGCTTCGCCCCAGCCTTTCTGGGTGTTCAGGCCGGTGCCAACGGCGGTGCCGCCCTGCGCCAACTCGTAGATGCCGGGAAGGGCCGCTTCAACGCGGGCAATGCCCTGACGGATTTGGTGGGCGTAGCCGCCAAATTCCTGACCCAGAGTGAGCGGAGTCGCATCCTGGGTGTGGGTACGCCCGATTTTGATGATGTCTTTGAACTCTTCGGCTTTTGCCTCAAGACCTTCTGCAAGTTTTGTCAGGCCGGGCAGCAGTACATCGCGCACGGTCATCGCGGCCGCAATGTGCATCGCGGTTGGGAAGGTGTCGTTGGAAGACTGACCCATGTTGCAATGATCGTTGGGGTGCACCGGATCTTTGGAGCCAATCACACCGCCGAGGATTTCGATCGCGCGGTTTGCAATCACCTCATTGGAGTTCATGTTGGACTGGGTGCCAGAACCGGTTTGCCAGACAACCAGCGGGAAGTTGTCGTCAAATTTGCCTGCGACCACTTCGGATGCAGCTTGGATGACCGCATCCGCGATTTTAGCGTCCAACTTGCCAGTAGCTTTGTTCTGCATGGCGCAGGCTTGCTTGATCACCCCAAGCGCACGCACGATGGCGACTGGCTGCTTTTCCCAACCGATTGGGAAGTTCATGATCGAACGCTGGGTCTGAGCGCCCCAATACTTTTCGGAAGGAACCTCAAGCGGGCCAAAGCTGTCGGTTTCGGTGCGGGTATCTGCCATCATGACCTCCGGTAAAATATGTCAGGAGTGTCATAGCGCAATGGGGGCAAAGTGCAACACTGTATACCGTGGGATACCGCTAACAGCCCATCTTCGCTGATAGCAGCTGCTCAATACAGAAATGAACCGTAAGGTTGCTTATCAGATCCATCCAGAAGCAGGCCGCAGCCTTTAACGTGGCGACTTACTTTCGGAAGCTATCCAGCGACACAACTTCAGCGTCTTTACGTGGTTCTTCTACGATCTCTTCTAGATTGATCTCTTCGGGCAACTCATCGAGCAATTCTTCTTCTGCTTCATCATCTTGCGTCTCAAACCGCAGGCCAAACTCAACGGAGGGATCTACAAACGTCTTGATTGCATTGTAGGGGATGTAAAGCGGTTCTGGTGAATCGCCAAAATTCAGTGTGACAGCGAAGCCTTCGTCCGTGACGGTCAGATTATCGTACCAATGCTGCATCACAACAGTCATTTCGCCGGGATAGCGATCCGCCAGCCATTCGGCAATTTCGACATCAGGATGTTGAGTGTCAAAAGTGATGAAGAAATGGTGTTCCCCGGGGAGACCCTTCGTTTGCACGTCTTCGAGGACAGTCTGAATCAGGCTGCGCATGGCGCGGTGCATGAGGTTTCCATAGTCGATGTTTTCGGACATGAAAGGGCTCCGTTGGTCTCCTGTTTCGACAATAACTTATTGTACGGGAAACGAAAGGTGATCCAGTCGAAAAAACACTCAGAGCAGTGCCAAAAATGTTGAAGCAGCGGTGCAAAGGCTGAGTGTTACCAGAAGAGGCAACCTCAAGATGAGAAGTGCCAAGAGTGCGAGCGCGGTGAGGGCACCTGCGGTGGTATCGAAGCTGCTGAGAATGGGCACGGGGCCGACTATGCTTGACTTAAGCTGTGCAAACAAAAGATTTACTGTGAGCCAGAGGCTTAGATTTGCAATGACACCCAAAACAGCTGCGGAGATGAGTGCAAGTGCATGACTAAGGCGTGGCTCGGAGAGGATCCGTGCAACATGCGGGGCACCGGCGAATATCCAAAGGAAACAGGGTATAAAGGTGCACCAAAGCGCCACTGCACCTGCTGCCAAAGCCAAAGCAACGCCACCTTGTCCATGCCCAGAAAGTGTGGCGACAAACTGTGTTACAAGGATCAGGGGGCCAGGGGTTGTTTCGGCGAGACCCAAGGCGTCCATCATTTGATCGGTCGTGAGCCAGCCATAGTCTTGCACAACGATTTGCACCATATAGGCAAGTAAAGCATACGCACCCCCAAAACTGACAATTGCCAGCTGCGAGAAAAACAGGGCAACCTCTTTTAAAAATCCGCCTTGCAAAAATAGCAGAAAGACGGGGATGGCCCAAAGGCTTCCCCACACCAAGATGGCTTTAAGGCTTTCTTGCATCGCCGAGGCGCCAGATTGAGCAGGGCTTGCTGGGACTTGTATGGGGTCATCAGAGGGCCATAAAAATCCAATCGCTGCGGCAAGAAAAATCACGGCAGGAAATGGCATTAACCCCGCATAGAGGCTTACGAAACTCAGAAGAGCAACCGCCACATTAATATTTTTTGTCAGTACTTTGCGCGATAAATTTAACAGCGCCTGCAACACAATTGCCACCACGGCAGCCTTCACGCCCACAAAGGCCGCCGCGACCAGTGGCATTGCGCCATACAGGGCATAGCTAATCGCGAGTCCAAAAATCAATACGGCGCCAGGCAACACGAACAGTGCACCTGCGATCAAACCTCCTAAGGTCCCACGCAGTTTCCAACCGCAAAAGGTTGCAAGCTGCATGGCCTCGGGCCCCGGCAGGAGCATGCAGAACGACAGCGCGCCGAGAAGTTCTTTCTCTTTGAGCCAGCCGGTCCTTTCAACCAATTCCTGATGCATCAGCCCAATTTGAGCGGCGGGCCCTCCGAAAGAGAGGAACCCGATCCGGGCAAATACCTTAAGAATCTGCGTGATATGAGGCGCATGTGACATGCGCCTATCGCTAGCGACACGAGTGAATGTTGCAAGCGCTTTATTTGTGTCAGGCGACCTTTTGGCCGGTCAGACACATTGCCATGGTTTGTTCCGGCAAGAAGCCGAGTTTTTCAAAAAACGCGACGAGATCGAAGTTGTTATAGGCTTCTACCATAATCGCGCCTTCAAAACGGACGAAGAGTTGACCAAACCCGGTGATCCTTTCACCTGATACTGGATTCATGATGCTCATGGTCCAGAGCGCTGCGGCCCAATCCCCATCAACCATGACTTTTTCTACGCAGACGATCGGATCTTCGACCAATGCAAGATACATGGTTGCCATCTCGCGGAAGTCTTCTGGACCTACGCCAAAACCTGGCAGCACGCCCTCGGCGGTGCTGTCCGGGCGGAACATTTCGTCAATTGCGTCCATATCCTGTTCGATCCAGACGCGGCGGAACCAATCCTCTATGATTTGCTGCTTGTCCACAGTCATAATAGTGCCTTCCTGTGTTATCCCCACCACGACGCTAAAACCCCAAAAGTAAGCGAATAGTTAAGAAATACGGTTCAATGCAGGCAAAATTATGGTTTTGTGAAGAAAGTTGAAAATTAACGCTTTCGCAGCACTGATTGCCAAAAAGTCAAGAAGGAAAACGCATTAAAATAAAGCGATTTGAACACTCACAGACCTGTGATCTTCGATGTGATTCTTTGGTGGAAGGTGCAGGATTCTGTTGCCAGGTTCCTGCGGACCCCGCCTGAGGCAGCTAGCGTCAGGACTTAGATTTCGGTGTTAGGCACTGCTTACGCAGCGACTGCTACCGGAGCACGATTGTCATTTGCAATTGTACAGTTTTCGCCGATAACGGTGGCAGACAGCCGAGACAAAGCTAACTTCTTTAGACGTCCGTCGATCCTGTTTCGTCCCCATGATCCCCAAATGAAGGATGTTTGGTGGAGACGCCGGGTACCGCCCCCGGGTCCGATCCGTTTATTACAAGCGCATTTATGTCCATAGTTCCCGAGGGAACATATTCTAGATAGTGGTGTTGCGCGCAGGGTGCAAGCGTCGTTAACCCGATTTTGGCGCGTCGGTATCACGGCGGTATCCCAGCCGTATCGCGGCGGTGCCAAATTCGACCAATTCGCAACCTAAACGCGGCGCACGTTGCGCGTTTTACCGGTGCTTTTAGAGATGGCCTTCGAGACGATAATGGCCGGTCATTGGGTAAAGCGGCAAAAAATCATCGAGGCGTGTGCCCAGACCTGCATTGTGTAAGATCAACGGGCGGCTGCCATCTCGCGAGGTGCGATCCGACACAATGCCAATGTGCGGCCTGCCGGGGGCGATTTTCCAGGTGATAATATCGCCGGGTTGGAAATCAGATTGCAGCGTCGGCGCAGGCAGGGCGGCTCCGATATGTTCGAAGTAGCGGCGCAGGTTTGGGACCCGGCGATGGTCAATATTGCTATCGGGACGTGTCAGGCCCCAGTGATTGGGGTAGCTGGCAAAGCGCGCGGACATGTCCTGATGAACCCGTTCTTGCAGATCTATCTGATGTGCGTCGCGCAGGGCGCGGATCACCACATCGGTGCAAACACCATCGCGCCGCGGGATGTCCCCGTTGGGATAGGAGAGTGCAACATAGGCAGGATCATAATTCACGGTGACGCCGATTTGCGATGCGGCGCTGTTGATGAGATCTGTGGCCCAAGGTGTGCTGGATAGGCTAGGGGCGGGATGTAGGGGCAGACCTGTCAGACGCTCAACGGTGAACACAGCCTGACTTTGCAGGAGGTAGCGCCATTTCGGCTGGCTCCAGATGATGGCGGTGGATGCCAGTAAGGCACTGGCGACCATAGCGGTGAGAACTTTCCAACTCACAATGCAACCTCAGTTTTTCGCCACTCTGGGGGATCTGTAGATGGGCAACAATTCCAATGAAATCATTGGGCTTAATTGAGCAAAGATCCGCTTTCTGCGACACGTGCCTTTGCATCAAGAGATGCTTTGCGTGACCTGTGCCTTTATAGTTACGAGGATTATTTGGGCGTTTTGGGCGCTCAAATCGACTATTTCGCTCGAATTTGGGTATCTCTTCGGAAAATTGTTGACTTTGAAGGCCATCATCTCGTCAAATTTTACCATAAGGTAAAAAACAGGGATGCAGCAATGACCTCACTCGCTACAAAGTTTACGGGCCTTGAATTCGTCAACCCTTTCATTTTGGCATCTGCGCCGCCCACGGAAAGCAAGCGCAAAATCCTGAAAGCCTTTGATGCTGGCTGGGGGGGAGTCGTGACCAAGACGATTGGTCTGCATCCGGTTGAAAATGTCGCTGGCCCCAAAACCATCTATCAGCGCACCAGCGAAGAAAAGCCCTATGTCTCACGCATGAAGCGGCCGGACACGGTGTCACATTCTTCGTGGAACTGGGAATTGATTTCGGATCAGCCGCTGGAGCAATGGCTGCCCGACCTGAAAGAGATCAAAGAGGCCTATCCCGACAGAATGGTGATTGCCTCCATCATGGCGGGGGCGGGCAGTGAAGAAGAGATGGGCAACTGGCGCAAGCTGGCGACCTCTTGCGTGGAGGTGGGCTGTGACGCGCTGGAGCTGAACCTGTCTTGTCCGCACATGGATCGCAAAGACATGGGCGCGCATGTGGCCAATGATGAAGACATCATTCGCTCCATTCTGAAAGCGGTGACCGACGTGGTGGATGTGCCGATCTGGGTCAAGCTGACCCCGGCGACATCGACTTTGGTGGATGCGGCGCGCGCGGCCTATGAGGCGGGGGCCTCCTGTATTTCGCTGTGCAACACCTTTCCATCATTGCCATTGATGGATCCGGAAACCTTGAAGTTTGAAGCGGAAGTAGATGGGCTTGTGACCTCTGGCGGGCAGGGCGGGCTTGCCATCCTGCATCAGGCGTTGTTGCGCGTTTCTGATATTTCCAAGGCCTTTCCTGACAAGGAAATCTCTGGCATCGGCGGCATTCGCGGCTTTCGTGAGGCTTTTAACTTCATCGTGCATGGAGCGGGTAATCTGCAGATCTGCACGGCGGCGATGGAGGAAAAAGGCAGTGGCGGCGTGGGTGTCAAACTGATTGAGGAATTGAAGACCGATCTGGCGGATTATCTTGAGCGCCATGGCCATGACTCTATCGAGGCGTTTCGTGGGATTGCGCGCGAGCGGATCGTGGAGCATTCGCAGGTGCGTCGCAAAAGCGACGATTACAATGGTGGGTATCAGGAACCAACAGCGGCGGAGTAACTCCTTTCGGCGGCCGAGTTGCGGAGCCGTGGTTGTCCTGCGAGAGCAAAAAGAAACCGGGCGCTTTGCGATACTGCAAGCGCCCGGTTTGTGTTTGTGAGGCCAAGTTTACAGCATTGGATTGCGCCAGATCCAGACAGCGGCAAACACCCCGGCAAAAAGGGACAGTGCCATGATCGCGTATCCGGCTTGCGCCGCACCAAAACTGTCTGATGCATAGTTCAGAGCTTCGGCGATGTAATTCATGATCCCGCGTTTTCCCTTCATGGTTTCTCCCTGCGCCATTTTGCGGCCCACAGAGAAAAAGAAACCAAACAGAAGGGAGCTTGCGATGATGGTTGGCAAAGTGAAACGTAGTTTTTCCAACATTCTAGCACTGTCTTTCGATAACTTTTTTGGCCCTTGACCGTCTTCGGGATCAAAGCGCATTCAGGCGGCGTAAGAGGCATCCCAGAAGGCGCGTTCCAGTTTGGCGGCGCGCAGGAACATGGTTTCGACCTCGGATCTGGCGGTATCGCTGAGGCTGTCCCATGCGGTGTCCAACTGGCCGCGCAGGTACTCCACCACACCTTCAAAGCCCTCTCCGGCATGTAGGGTGATCCATTCGGCGAAATAGAATGGCAGCTCTTCTTTGGGAGGGTTCACGGGGGTGGCCCAGCTCAGATAGACCCATTCGGCCACGACCAGCACCGCCAGCATCAATTCATACCGTCCAGAGGCGGCGGCTTCGGCCATGAGGGCATTGAAGCCTTCGGTTGGTGGCGCAGGGGGCGGATTTTGCGCGGCCTCATCCATGCCAAGCGCCTCAAAGGAGCGCAGGAAGTAGGTGTTTTCCGGGCCAGTGACCAGCGCGAGGAACTGTGCGGCAGGCAAGCTGTCCGCTAAGGTGGGCGCATGGGCGATGGCGCTGGCCAGTAGGCGCACGAAATTTCCGACAAACTGGTAATCCTGCGCCAGATACCAGCGCATCTTATCAAGTGGCAATGTGCCGTCGGCAAGCTCAGTGCAGAACGGGTGGGTTGTGGCGGCGATCCAGTCATCGCCAGCAAGGCTGCGCAGGTGATCGGTTGGGCGCATGAAGTCTGTCTCCTGTTGCTCGGCGGTGCGGGCCGGTGTCATGGGCAGAAAACGCAGATTTTCGCGCGGGTGCAAGGCGATAGTGCGCTTTGCTTCAGCGTTTTGCGCGGGCGGCCATGGCCTCTTCGCCCAGGGTGAGCGTATAGGCGGTGAGCTCGGCCAGAGCGGTGTCAGCGGCGGCCCCGTTGTTGTGCTCCAGCGCGTCGGCAATACGGGTGTGCAGCCCGATGATCACATCGCGATTGCGCTGGGTGAAGGTGATCATATTCATTAGAGGCTGCATGGCCTCTACCGCACCGGCGAGTTGGTAGGACAGCACCGGGTTGCCCGCACCATCCACCAAGGCGCGGTGAAAGGCGACATCGCTGTCACAGAAGCGTTCATCAGAAAGTCCAGGCTGTGCCTGACGATGAATTTCTGCGCGCATGGTGGCGAGGTGATCCGGGGTGCAGCGCGCTGCGGAGAGCGGGGCACAGGCGCGCTCCAGCGCGAAGCGGGCCTCACAGGCGGTCTCAAAATCCACTGCGTTCATGGAAAGCAAAAGCGTGCTGGTGGTGATATGCTGTGCATAGGCCTCATCATAAGACAGACGCCGCACAAAGGCCCCGCCGGAGGCCCCGCGGCGGGTGCGGATCAGGTTTTGTGCCGCCAGCCGTTTGAGCGCCTCGCGCACGGTGGGGCGGGAGACATCAAACTGATCGGCCAGCTCCGCTTCAGAGGGCAGGCGTTCATCCACGATCATGTCGCCGGAGATGATGGCATCGCGGATGGCTTTGGCGATCTGAGCGGAGAGGTCGGCGGGGTTTTGAGGATCGATTTTCAATTGTCTGACATTTAGTGTTTGCTGTGTGTTTAATTGTCTGACATTTTAAATCCAAGAAACGAGTCGCGGCAAGAGGAGGAATGCCGAGATGGTCGCAGATCGCATCCGTTCCATGACCGGTTGGCACTGGCTGACACTGTTTGGTGTTATTTTCGCGGCGTGGGTTGTTCTGTTTCTGATGGCGGTTCCCGCCGAGATGCGCGCAATGAGCGCGGTTTATGGCGCGGATTTCTGGGAGAGCCTTTGCACCATAACGCCCGATGCCGCCGGGTTTCTGCGGGTCTTGCTGATGTGGGTTGTTATGTCTGCGGCGATGATGGCGCCCACCGCATTGCCCGCCTTTGCCACCTATGAGGATTTGTCTCAGCAATTTGAGACGGCGCGGTTTGGCGTTTTGGTGAGCGGGTATCTGGTGATCTGGATTGGGTTTTCCGTGATGGCCGCTGCGGTGCAGATGGGACTGTTTCAGGCGGGGTTGATCGGGGCGCTTGGCGAGAGCCGTTCCGCGCTTTTGTCGGCTGGATTGCTTTGGGTTGCGGGCATGTATCAGTTCTCTGCCCTCAAAGAAGCCTGCTTGAGCAAATGCCGGATGCCGATGTCCTTTTTTCTTCAGCATTTTGAGGAAGGGCCTTGGCGCAATGGGTTGCGACTTGGGCTGACCTGCTTGGGATGTTGCTGGGCGCTGATGCTTTTGGCCTTTGTGGGTGGGGTGATGAACATCGCCTTCATGGGGCTCGCAACCGTGATCATGATTTTTGAGAAACTGCCTGAGATCGGGCGCTGGGTGACCAAACCGCTTGGAGTGGTGTTGCTTCTGGCATCCGTCTGGATCGGGTTTGGCGCAATTTGACCGTTTTGAAGTGGAGGACATAAAGATGGCGTTGGATGAAGTGGGCACGGTGCCCTGGACCATCAAAGGGGAGTTGATCCTGAACTGTAACTGCACAGTGTTTTGCCCCTGTGTGGTGAGCCTTGGCAAACACCCGCCAACCGAGGGACATTGTCAGGCCTGGGCCGGTGTGCGCATTGACGAAGGCCAATATGGTGAGGAAGACCTGTCTGGTCTGAACATCGGCCTGTTCCTTGAGATCCCCGGCAATATGGGGCGCGGCAACTGGAAAGCGGCCGTGTTCATTGATGATCGCGCGTCTGAGGAAGCCTACAACGGTTTGGTCAATATTTTCAGTGGCGCCGCGCGGGGCACAACGGGTCTGTTTGGCATGCTGGTCGGGGAATTCCTTGGCGCCTCTCGAGAGCAGGTGATCTTCGAAACCGAAGGCAATGAACGTCGCCTGATGGTTGGCAAGAAAATCCAAGGCGCGGTTGTGCCGGTGGCCGGGAAAGACGGCAAAGATATGGTTGTCACCAACACCGAATACTGGATGGGGCCTGACATCACCGTGGGCACCGCCACCAAAGGGCGTGTGCGCGCCTTTGGCCGGGTCTGGGATTTTGATGGGCGCTCTGCGGAAATCTGCCAGATTGACTGGCACGGCCCCCGGTAAGGAACAGTACGATGATCACGCCGCAATATTGTCAGATGATGGCGCGCTACAACGCGTGGCAGAACCATAACATGCGTGCGGCGTGTGAAACCCTGACCGAAGAAGACCGCCGCGCCGATCGCGGCGCGTTCTTTGGCTCGGTCATGGCCACGATCAATCACATCCTTTGGGGTGACAGCCTTTGGATGAGCCGGTTGGATGGCGGCGCAGGCCCAAAAGTCGCGGCAAAAGATCACAAAGACCTCTGCGACAGCTTTGCGCAATGGACCAAAGAGCGCCGCGCGATGGATCAGCGCATTCTGCATTGGGCCAACACGGTGACTGAGCCGCAATTGCAGGGGGAGCTGCAGTGGCATGCGCAGATGCTCAATACGGATATGCGCAAGCCCATGGGGCTTTGTGTGGCGCATATGTTCAACCACCAGACACATCATCGCGGGCAGGTGCACGCGCTTTTGACCGGGTTCGGCAAGACCCCGGAAGACACCGATCTTGTTTTGATGCCAGAGGAGGCACAATGGCTCTGATTTCTCCCTCTCGTCGTTTGCGGCGCACCCCGTTTTCAGAAGGGGTCGAGGCCGCAGGTGTGAAAGCTTACACGGTTTACAACCGGATGCTCTTGCCCACGGTATTTCGCTCAGTGGAGGAGGATTACCGCCACCTGAAAACGGCTGTGCAGATCTGGGATGTGGCGGTCGAGCGGCAGGTGGAAATCCGCGGACCTGATGCGGGGCGTCTGATGCAGATGCTCACGCCGCGCGATCTGCGCGGGATGCTGCCGGGGCAATGTTACTATGTGCCCATCGTGGATGAGACCGGCGGCATGTTGAACGATCCGGTGGCGGTCAAGCTGGCCGAAGACCGCTGGTGGATTTCCATTGCCGACAGTGATCTGCTGCTGTGGGTGAAGGGCATTGCCTACGGCTATCGGCTGGATGTGCTGGTGGATGAGCCGGATGTGAGCCCGCTGGCAGTGCAGGGGCCGAAATCGGATGATCTGATGGCGCGGGTGTTTGGCGACAAGATCCGGGACCTGCGTTTTTTCAGGTTCGGCTGGTTTGAGTTTCAGGGGCGCAACCTTGTGATTGCGCGCTCTGGCTACTCCAAGCAGGGCGGCTTTGAGATCTACGTCGAAGGCGGTGACATTGGCATGCCGCTTTGGAATGCGCTGATGGAGGCGGGCAAGGATCTGGATGTGCATGCGGGATGCCCCAACCTGATTGAACGCATCGAAGGTGGCTTGCTGAGCTATGGCAACGACATGACCGATGACAACACGCCACATGAATGTGGGCTGGGCCGGTTCTGCAACACCAACACGGCGATTGGCTGTGTGGGGCGCGATGCGCTGTTGCGGGTGGCGCAGGAAGGGCCGGTGCGCCAGATCCGCCCGATTGAAATTCACGGTGCTGGGGTGCCGCCCTGTGATCAGCTCTGGCCGATCATGGATGGGGAAGCGCATGTCGGCAATATCAGCAGCGCGGCATGGTCGCCGGACTTCAATACAAATGTGGCCATCGGCATGGTGCGCATGACGCATTGGACCTCCGGCAGCGAGGTGGATGTGCTAACACCTGACGGGGTGCGCCCGGCCACGGTTTACGAGGCGTTCTGGCAGTAACGCGCCCGAAGCGACGCCTTTGGAAATGCCCCGCGCAGAGGCTGCGCGGGATCAACTTGATAAAGACAACGAGAGTTAGGAGTAAACATGTTTAAAGCACTGGTGATGGAGCAGGGCGAAGATGGCCTCGCAAGCGGCGCAATCAAAGAGCTGTCAGAGGCGGATTTGCCGCAGGGCGATGTGACCGTCGCGGTGGAGTACTCCACGGTGAACTACAAAGACGGGTTGTGCCTGTCACCCAAAGGTGGCGGATTGGTGCGCAACTATCCGCATGTGCCGGGGATCGACTTTGCCGGGACGGTGGAGAGCTCTGAGGACGCGCGCTACAAGCCCGGCGACAAGGTCGTGCTGACCGGCTGGCGTGTTGGTGAGGTGCATTGGGGCGGCTATGGTCAGAAGGCCCGCGTGAAAGCCGATTGGTTGGTGCCGCTGCCTGAGGGTCTGAGCACAAAGCAGGCGATGGCCGTGGGGACGGCAGGCTTTACCTCGATGCTGTCGGTGATGGCGCTGGAAGATCATGGCGTCAGCCCGGATAAAGGCCCGGTTCTGGTGACCGGTGCCGCCGGGGGCGTGGGCTCTGTGGCAGTCGGCATTCTGGCCAACCTTGGCTATGAGGTGGCCGGTGTGACCGGGCGTCCGGAAACGGAGGGGTACCTGAAATCCCTTGGTGTGAGCCAGATTGTGCCCCGTGAAGATCTCAATGAGACCGTCAAACGCCCGCTGGAAAGCGAGACCTGGGCAGGCTGTATTGATGCGGTGGGCGGCGAGATGCTGGCACGTGTGCTGGGACAGATGAAATATGGTGGCTCTGTTGCTGCTGTTGGTCTGGCCGGTGGGGCTGGGCTGCCCGCCACGGTGATCCCGTTCCTGCTGCGGGGGGTGAATCTGCTGGGCATCGATTCCGTCATGCGCCCCTATGAAGACCGCCTGCGCGCTTGGGAGCGGATTGCAAAGGATCTGCCCATGGACAAGCTGGAGGCCATGGTCAAGCCAGCAACCCTGTCAGAGCTGCCTCAACTGGGTGCAGACATTCTCAAAGGACAGGTTCAGGGCCGCGTTGTTGTGGATGTGAACGCCTGATCATTTCACATATGCGACAACACGGAAGGCGCTCCTGCGGGAGCGCCTTTTTTGTCAATGCAGGGCACCGATGCGCTCAAAAAGATGTTGCACTGCCCAATCTGCATCAAGATCGAGCGCAACCTGCGTCATCGGGCGCTCTGAGGCGCGCAGGGTCTGGCCAAGGTTTGTCGCGCTCTGTGACACTGAAATGCCAGTGGTCACAAAATCGAAACGGTCCGGATAGCGACAGGCCAAAATCGCGGCCGCATCATGCATCGGACAGCCGTCTATAGAGGCAACACTGCGGTAGAAATCCAGATAGAACGGCGTGATTTCGGAAATGAACGCCCCAACCACAGGTGCGTGATTTTTAAGGTCATCAATCTGGGGCTGGCGCAGGAGGGTTTTCAAGGTGACGTCCAGCCCGATCATCTGAATGTTCATACCAGAGGCAAAAACACGCTCTGCGGCGCGGGCGTCATGAAAAATATTGGCCTCAGCATAGGGTGTGATGTTGCCGTCACACTCCAGCGCGCCGCCCATGAGGACGAGCCGACCGACGTTTTTCGCAAACGCCTCGTCCAACTCCAGGGCCAGTGCGATGTTTGTAAGAGGGGCCAGCGCACAGATGACCACCTCACCCGGATGGGCGCGGGCAGCTTGCACCAAAAATTCAGCCGCGCTTTCGGGCTGGTTTTGGCCGATCTGGGGAACGGTAAGAATATCGCCAAAGCCTTCGTCGCCATGAACATTGCTTGAGGGCGTGTAAGAGGTCGCTCCAAGGGGAAATTCGGCGCCCTCATAGACCGGCACTGGCCATTTCAGAAGATCCAGAAGAAAGCGGGCATTGCGACTGGATTGCCACGTAAAGGTGTTCCCAAACACCGTGGTCAGACCGATCACCTCTGTGTCGGGGAGTGTTTTTGCAAGGGCGATCGCAATCACGTCATCCACACCGGGATCCGTATCAATAATCAGCTTCAAAACCACCTCCCTGAGTCTGCACTCTGATACAGGCGAGACGCCGCAGACATCAAGCGTTTCGCGGCTTAAAGGGGAGGCTGAGTGATCACAACACACCAAAACGTATATTATTTAATGAATATGTTTGATTTGGATCAAAGGCCCCAATAACGCGGTGTGATTGGATGCGGATATTAGGTGCATCAAAAACTCAGGTTTTGGCGCATCTGGTTGTTTTTATTGAGAAAGGACATCGCTGTGAAACGCGTTCTGACCACCCTTGCTGCTGCGGCCACTTTGACCTTTACAGGTCTGGTCGCGCAGGCCGAAGAGGCCCCATCGCTTGTCACCATTCTGACCGAGGATCAGCCACAGACCCAATTGATGGCGATGGTGCTGACCATGCAGGCGGCACAACAGGGAGCCGCACCTCATATCCTGTTGTGTGGCGCGGCGGGCGATTTGGCCTTGAAAGACGCTCCGGAAAGCGCGACGGTAGGCCAGCCGCCCAAGGATATGAGCCCACAGGGTTTGATGCAGAAAATCATGACGCTGCCTGGCGCCAAGGTCGAGGTCTGCGCGATCTATCTGCCTGCGCTGGGGCAGGGGCCGGAGGTCTTGTTGGACGGGGTCGGTGTCGCCAAGCCGGGGGAAATGGCTAAAGCCATGATGGCGGCTGACGCTTCCATGAGCTTCTGAAGCCTTTGCAAGAGTGAGGCAGTGCAAGGCGTTGGGAAACGGCTTGCACACGGACGCTGGCTTGGGCAACGTGACGCCAAATAGATCTATTTGAGAGCGGAGCAGCCTGAGCTATGGCCTATGACAACGACAATATTTTCGCAAAGATCCTGCGCGGGGAAATCCCCAGCGAGAAACTTTATGAAGATGCGGACACCTATGTGTTCATGGACATCATGCCACGGGCAGATGGACATTGTCTGATCATCCCCAAAACACCCTGCCGCAATATGCTGGACGCCACGCCTGAGCAGCTTTCTGCCTGTTTGAAGACGGTTCAGAAGATGGGACATGCGGTGATGAAAGCCTTTGATGCAGAAGGGGTTACGGTGCAGCAGTTCAACGAAGCCGCAGGCGGCCAAGAGGTGTTCCACCTGCACTATCACGTGCTGCCACGCCATGAAGGTGTTGGGCTGCGCCCGCCCGGGCAGATGGCGGATTTTGATGTGCTCAAGGCGCAGGCGGAGAAAATCCGCGCTGCTCTGGTCTGATCCTTAACAGGTGATATTTACCGGCTTGACCCTCTCGGCAATCAGCGGTTTTCTCGGCTTAGTTGAGAGGGAGACGCAACATGCTGGATATGGATTTTGTGCGGGGGATGTTCCCGGCGTTTTCCGAACCATCACTTGAGGGGCAGGCCTTTTTTGAGAATGCCGGCGGCAGCTATACCTGCGCGCCGGTGATTGACCGCCTGACGCGCTACTACAAAGAGCGCAAGGTACAGCCCTATGCGCCTTATGCCGCTTCCCAGCTGGCCGGTGCGGAAATGGATGAGGCGCGTGCGCGGCTGGCGGCCCTAATGGGCGTCGCTCCACAGGATGTCTCCTTCGGGCCCTCCACCACGCAAAACACCTATGTGCTTGCGCAGGCGTTTCGCCAGTGGATGGATCCGGGTGATGCGATCATCGTGACCAATCAGGACCATGAGGCCAACAGCGGCCCGTGGCGGCGTCTGGCCGAGGACGGCATCGAAGTGCGCGAGTGGCAGATTGATCCGGAGACCGGACATCTGGACGTCGAGGCGCTCAACACGCTGCTGGATGACCGCGTGCGGCTGGTCTGTTTTCCGCATTGCTCCAACGTGGTAGGTGAAATCAATCCGGTCGCGAAGATTACGGCTGCGGCGCATGCCGCCGGGGCGTTTGTCTGTGTTGACGGGGTCAGCTATGCGCCACACGGCTTGCCAGATCTGGGTGCGCTTGGCGCGGATATTTATTTGTTTTCCGCCTATAAAACCTATGGCCCCCATCAGGGCATCATGGTGATGCGGCGCAATCTGGCAGAGCTTTTGCCCAATCAGGGGCATTATTTTAACGCCGGTACGCCATTCAAACGGTTTACACCCGCAGGGCCAGATCATGCGCAGGTGGCCGCCTGTGCGGGGATGGCCGATTATATTGAGGACCTGGCCCGGCACCATGGTCTTGCGTCAAATGATCCAGTGGGCATGGGCACGGCGGTGCATGATCTGATGCGCGCGCATGAAACGGAGCTGCTGCAACCGGTGCTGGATTTTGCGCGCACACGTAATTCTGTGCGCTTGCTGGGGCCCTCAGACGCCTCTGAACGTGCGCCAACGGTGGCCTTGGCGACAAATGTGCCTGGTGCGGCTTTGGCCGAAAAACTCGCCAGTCACGGGATTATGGCCGGAGGTGGGGATTTTTATGCAATCCGCGCCTTGAAAGGTATGAATGTGGATCCTGACAAAGGTGTGTTGCGGCTCAGTTTTGTGCACTACACAACGCAGGACGAGATCGACAAGCTGCTGACCGCACTGGATGCGGTTTTGTGATCTGATTTTATGATCCATGGCCGGATTTCTCCCGTATTGTAGGTTCAATACAGGATGGGAAAACAATAACTTGGCGCAAGAGACTTCCGAAAACCTCACATTGGTTTGGCTGCGGCGTGATCTGCGCCTGAGCGACAACAAGGCGCTTGTGGCGGCGGCAGAACGGGGCGCGGTTGTGCCTGTGTTTGTGCTTGATGAGCTGTTTGAGCAGATGGGCGCGGCCCCGAAACTGCGACTGATGCTGTCTTTGCAGGCGCTGGCGCGGGATCTGGAGGCGCGCGGCTTGCGGTTGATCCTGCGGCGCGGGCCGGCGCGGGGCGCGCTGGAAGAGCTGGTGGCTGAGACCGGTGCAAATGCCGTTTACTGGAGTCGTGGCTATGCGCCAGACGTTGTGGCCCGGGACAGTGAAATTAAAACCGCGCTGAAAGATCGCGGGCTGGCGGCGCAGAGTTTCACCGGTGCGCTTTTGTTTGAACCCTGGACCGTAGAAACACGGCAAGGCGCGCCGTTTCGGGTCTACTCGCCCTTCTGGCGGGCAGTGCGAGCACGGTCGGTTGCGCCTTGCCTCGATGTTCCGGAGCTGCATGGCCCCACACAGTGGCCTGCAAGCGACAGTCTTGAGACGTGGCATCTGGACCGTGAGATGCGCCGCGGCGCCGCCGTGGTGTCCCGTTTTGTGGCAGCAGGAGAACAGGCGGCGCAGCAGCGGCTGGCGGTTTTTCTGGAGGAGCGCATTGAGGGCTATAAGGCGGAGCGAGATTTTCTTGATCGCGTGGCCACGTCTGAATTGTCAGATTCGCTGAGTTATGGCGAAATCAGCCCGGCGCAGATGTGGCATGCCGGGCAGCGCGCAATGCAGGAGGGGGCCGCCGGGGCTGAGCATTTCCTAAAGGAGGTGGTCTGGCGTGAGTTTGCCTGGCATTTGATGTGGTATTTTCCCACCATTGCGGAAGGCAACTGGCGGGAGGCCTGGGACGCGTTTGAGTGGATTGAGGACGCAGATCATCCGCATTTCCAAGCCTGGTGTCAGGGGCGCACGGGCGTGGCGCTGGTGGATGCGGCGATGCGGGAGCTTTATGTCACTGGCAAGATGCACAATCGGGCCCGTATGCTGACTGCGAGTTATCTGACCAAACATCTCAATATCCATTGGAAGCTGGGGCTTAAGTGGTTCGAAGACTGTCTGGTGGATTGGGATCCGGCATCCAATGCCATGGGATGGCAATGGGTTGCGGGATCTGGCCCTGATGCGGCACCGTATTTTCGCATTTTCAATCCTGACACACAGGCCGAGAAATTTGACGCCGACGGGCACTATCGCAAACGGTGGTTGAGCCATGCCCCTGAGATGGGCAGCGACACCGCCGCCCTATTCTTTGAGGCCATGCCTTTGTCTTGGCGGGGGTATTTTGAAGCGCCGCAACGGGAGGCCATTGTGTCTCTTGCGACGGGCAGACAAAGGGCGCTGGCGGCCTATGAGGCTTTCAAAGCCTAATAAATCCTTGCCGGAGGGCGTGCTCTGCGCCTAGCATTTACAACAACATGGGGAGGGAGAGTAAGATGTTCCTGACTTCGACAAAAGGCGAGAGCAACTTGCCACGATATTTTCCGGCTGTGTTTGACACCGCTAAAAAGATCAACCACGGGCGGATTGATTTTGTGCTGGAAGATGGGCGCAAGTTTCGTGCAGAGGGGCCCAAGCCCGGCCCAGTCTGTGAGATGCATGTGCACAATGGTGATACCTTTGGCCGGTTGATGCGCGAAGGGGAGCTGGGATTTTGTGAGGCCTATCTGGAAGGATGGTGGAGCACGCCGGATTTGCAGGCCTTCTGTGATTTCCTGCGCGCGGACAATGACGACCTTTATGATGGTTTTCCGGGCATGTTCTTTGTGCGCGCCTTTGAGCGACTGCGCCATTGGATGAACAACAACTCCAAAGCGCAAGCCAAGAAAAACATCAGCTATCACTATGATCTGGGCAATGAGTTTTACGGGCTCTGGCTGGATGACACGATGACCTATTCCTCCGCGCTGTTTGAGACCGGACAGGAAAGCATGGAGGCGGCGCAAACTGCAAAATATGCCTCCATGGTGGATCAGATGGGCGTCAAAGCAGGGGATCATGTATTGGAAATCGGCTGTGGCTGGGGCGGGTTTGCGGAATATGCCGCCAAGGAGCGCGGCCTGCGTGTTACAGGGTTAACAATCTCTGAAGAACAACTGAAGTTTGCGCAGGATCGCATTGAAAAGGCAGGACTTTCTCACCTGGTGGATTTCAAGTTGCAGGATTATCGCGACGAGACGGCGACCTATGATGGCATTGCCAGTATCGAGATGTTTGAGGCGGTGGGTGAGAAATACTGGCCGGTTTATTTTGAAACGGTGCGTGAGCGCCTCAAACCCGGTGCGCGGGCAACGCTTCAGATCATCACAATCACCGAGAAACGCTTTGATCAATATCGTAAGGGTGTTGATTTCATTCAAAAATATATCTTTCCTGGTGGGATGCTGCCCAGCCCGACTGTGCTGCGTCAGCAGGTGCAGCAGGCCGGTTTGAAAGTGAACGGGTCCATTGAATTTGGCGAGAGCTACAGCCAGACGCTGCGGCGGTGGTATGATACGTTTAATGCCCGTTGGGAGAGCATTCAGCACATGGGGTTTGATGAACGGTTCCGTCGGATGTGGAATTTCTATCTGACCTCTTGTGCAGCGGCCTTTCACAGTGGAAGCTGTGACGTGACACAGATCACGATTTCAAAACCGAGCACATGACCACATCCAACAAGCTGATTGCCGCCATCTGTCTCGCCTTTATTGGCGGGCTGGTGGCGGAATTTGTAAAACCGCAGATGCCTGAGGGTTCTGATCCCGGACAGATGACATTGATTTCTGCCGCCGTTGGTCTGGTTGTTGGCTGGCGCGTGATGGGGCCGCGTGCGGGACGCAGCGGGCCAATAGAGCTTGGACTGATTGGAGTTTTCTGGCTGGTGTTCTGGGGGCTGGCAACCTTTGGAACCATCGAAATGCTGCGCCTTGCCTTGCGCCGCCGGTTTGATGAACCGGTGGAAGCCTTGGAAAACCTTGTGCGCATCGCTTTGGAGTACAGCCTTTATCTGAGCGCGACGCCGATTTTGATCACACTTGTGGCAGGTGTTGTCGTGAGTGGGGCCGTGACCAATTTTGCGCATCGACGCTGGGGATGATCATGAAAAATCTATTTGTTTATGGCACGTTGCGCCACGTGCCTTTGCTTGAGGCTGTGCTGGGCAAAGCCGCAGGTGAGATTGAAATGGCGCCTGCCACATTGGAGGGCCACAGCGTTTTTGCCGTGAAAGATCAGGATTTCCCGATCATCAAAGAGAGTGAGGGTGCCGCGCAAGGGTTATGGTTGGGCAATCTGAGTGCGACAGATGTGGCGCGGCTGGAATTCTATGAAGGTGGTTTTGACTATGATCTGGCGCCAGTGGAGGTCCGTGTTGAGGGTGCCCACCGTCCGGCGCAGGTGTTTAAGAGCGAGGCAGGATGGCAGCCGGATGGCCCATGGTCTCTTGAGAACTGGGCGCAGACCTATGGTGCTTTGACCGTTTGCAGCGCCACGGAAGAGATGAGTTACTTTGGCGTCAAGCCACGTGCTGAGGTGGACGCGATGTTGCCGATGATCAAGGCGCGCGCCATTGCACAGCAATTGGCCGCGCAGGGCAGCCTTGGCGAGAGCCCCGGAGGGATGACGCGAACGGATGTGCGCGACGTTTCTGTGACGCGTGCCTATGCGAAGTATTTCACGCTTGATGATTATGAAATGGCGTTCCGCCGCTATGACGGCACCCAGAGTGCACCTGTGAAACGGGCGGTTTTTGTGGCGACGGATGCGGTGATCGTATTGCCCTATGATCCTGTGCGTGATCGCGTTTTGTTGATTGAGCAATTCCGCCCCGGTCCCTTCGCGCGGGGCGACGACCTGCCGTGGCAGCTGGAGCCGATTGCAGGGCGGATTGATGCCAACGAAGCGCCGCAAGAGACAGCGCGCCGTGAGGCGCAGGAAGAGGCAGGCCTCGCGCTTGGGGCGCTGCATGAGGTCTCCAAAAGCTATGCTTCGCCGGGATGCAGCACCGAGTTTTACCATATTTACATCGCGATTGCAGATCTGCCGGATGAGGTGGTTGGCGTGTCAGGACTTGAGCAGGAAGCGGAAGACATTCGCTCGTTCCTCTATTCCTTTGAGGAGCTGATGCAGATGACCGATGAGATGAAACTGGTGAATGCGCCGCTGGTTCTTGCGTCGCTCTGGCTGGCGCGACACCGCGACAGGTTGCGCGCGAGTGCTTGAGTTCCGCTCACGGCTTGCCTACACAGGTTTCAAACATTCAAAAAGGACCGCGCAACATGCATATTGCCCGTGATCTGGCCCAAGCCATCGGCAACACCCCTTTGATCCGTCTCAACAAGGTGAGTGAGGCGACAGGCTGTGACATTTACGGCAAGGCGGAGTTCATGAATCCCGGCCAGTCGGTCAAGGACCGAGCCGCATTGTACATCATCAAAGATGCGCTGGCGCGTGGGGATCTGAAACCCGGGGGCACCATTGTGGAAGGCACCGCAGGCAACACCGGCATCGGTCTTGCGCTGGTCGGGGCCTCCATGGGCTTTAAAACCGTGATCGTGATCCCCGAGACCCAGTCTCAGGAAAAGAAAGACATGTTGCGCCTTGCCGGGGCGGAGCTGGTGCAGGTGCCTGCGGCGCCGTATCGTAACCCCAACAACTATGTGCGCTATTCTGGCCGTTTGGCTGCTGAGCTGGCCAAGACCGAACCCAATGGCGCGATCTGGGCCAACCAGTTTGACAATGTCGCGAACCGTCAGGCGCATGTGGAGACCACCGGTCCGGAAATTTGGGAGCAAACCGAGGGCAAAGTGGATGGGTTTATCTGTGCAGTTGGCTCCGGTGGGACACTGGCTGGTGTGGCTGAGGCCATTCAGGGCAAGGGGGTGAAAATTGGTCTGGCCGATCCGATGGGTGCAGCGCTGCATAGCTACTACACCGATGGCGAACTGAAATCTGAGGGTGGCTCCATCACTGAGGGGATCGGGCAGGGGCGGATCACAGCCAACCTTGAAGGCTTCAAGCCGGACATGAGCTATCAGATTTCTGATGAAGAAGCGCTGCCTTATGTGTTTGATCTGCTTGCCGAAGAGGGCCTGTGCCTTGGTGGGTCTTCTGGTGTGAATATCGCCGGGGCTGTGCGGATGGCCAAAGAGATGGGACCGGGGCACACAATCGTGACCATTCTTTGTGACTATGGCACGCGCTATCAGTCCAAACTGTTCAACCCGGCGTTCCTGAAAGAAAAAGGTCTGCCAAGCCCGGAGTGGTTGGGCAACACGGGCCCCTCCAGCATTCCGGGTGTCTTCGAAGACGTCTGAGGACATCTGCGACATGTGGCGCGCCCTGACCCGACTTTTCGCGATGACGGCCATCTTCCTTGCCGTTTCCTTCACTTCTGTTGGGGCGCAGTCCTCTGAGGACCCTGATTATGGCGATTGGCGGCGCACGGCAGTGCGCGCCACGGAAGCCATCGACAACAATCGTGCCTCTGAGGCGGCGATGGATTCTTTGCGCAATCAGTTGATTGACTGGCGCAATGCGTTTTCCGAAGACAGTTCGCGCACCCGGATCTCTGTCAGCACGTTGGAGGCCCAGCTGGATAGGCTGGGCCCGGTGCCGGAGGGCGGCGAAGCGGAAGATGTGGCCGAAGAACGTCTGCAACTGCAACTGCAACTGTCCGAGGCGCTGGCCCCTGTGCGGCGGGCGGAACTGGCGCAGACGGAGGCGGAGGAACTGATCCGCTCTATTGACTCGCTTTTGCGGGATCGGCAGGCGGAAAGGTTGCTGACGCCGGGGCCGTTCCCATTGTCGCCCGCTCTTTGGTGGCCGGCGCTGGATCAGGTGCTTGAGACTTTCAAACTGGTTGCGCTGGAGTTTCAGACGGGCTGGGTGCATGAAAAACAGCGCAACGAGCTGCGCGATACATTGCCCATCATGCTGTTCTATCTGGCGATCAGTATCATGTTGCTGACGCGGGGCACCCGTTGGATCGACAATCTACTGACCTCTATGGTGTGGCGGCGTGAACGGCTTTCAGCCGTGCGTTGGGTGTTTGTCTTCGCGCTGTCCTATGGGCAGGTGGTGCTGCCGATGCTCGGCGTATTTGCCTTTTCCAAGGCGGTCTATGCCTCTGATCTGCCTGGGTTTCGGGGCGATGTGATCCTCGCCATTCTACCAATCATGACCTTTGAGCTGCTCACAGCGCGCTGGTTGGGCGAGCGGATCTTCTCTCGACGAAGCCAACCCTTGCTGCAGGTGAACCTGTCTGAAGTCGAGAAGCGCAAAGGGCGTCGCGCAAGCGTCTCGCTGGGCGCGGTGCTGGCGCTGAGTACGCTGTTTGTTGAGCTTGTCCGCTATGAAAACTGGAGCGAAGGCACCGAAGCGGTGATCTTCTTCGTTCTGAGTGTCGCTGCGGCCTATTTCCTGCGCCGCCTTGGCCAATTGGTGATCCGCCACGCCAAAACCATGCGTGTGGAGCCGGATGGCCCGCTGTCCGCCATTGGACAGCTTATTTCCATGCTGGGCCGCTACACGATGATCGTAACGGTGGTTGTGGCGGTGCTTGCTGTGCTTGGGTTGACGCGCGGGGCGAGCTATCTGGTCTTCTCCAGTACGCGCACGGTGTTCCTTGTGGCCTTTCTTCTGGTGCTTCAGCGGCTCATTCAGAAGATTTTCTCCGCCCTCAATCGCCGTGATGATGATGAAGGCACGCTCGGGGCGGTGCTGGCTGGGCTTATGCTCTTTGTCATGTCGCTTCCGATTTTTGCCCTGTGTTGGGGCGCGCAGATCAGCAGCTTGAAGCTTGCCTGGCAAAAACTGCTTGAGGGGCTGAAAATCGGCGATCTTGTGTTGTCGCCTCAGACCATTTTCCTGTTGATCGCCGTGTATGCGGTGGGGCATGGGGTGACCCGGCTGTCGCAGAGTTTTCTGCGCGATAACATTCTGCCAAAAACCAAATTGGATCCCGGCGGGCAGACAGCTGTTGTATCAGGTGCCGGCTATGTAGGGATTTTCCTGGCTGCGCTTGTGGCGTTGACCGTCGCGGGCATCAACCTGAGCAACATTGCGCTGTTTGCAGGCGCGCTGTCGGTTGGGATTGGTTTTGGTCTGCAGAACATTGTCTCCAACTTCGTCAGCGGCATCATTCTCTTGATTGAGCGCCCCGTGAGTGAGGGCGATTGGATCGAAGTGGGCGGTCAAATGGGCTATGTGCGCGATATTTCGGTGCGCTCCACCCGGATTGAGACCTTCGACCGTACCGATGTTGTGGTGCCGAATTCGGACCTCGTGTCTGGCACAGTGACCAATTACACCCATGGCAACACGGTGGGCCGGGTGATTGTGCCCGTTGGGGTGGCCTATGGAACGGACACGCGTGTGGTCGAGCGGATTTTGATGGAAATTGCCAATGCCCATCCCATGGTTCTGGCCAATCCGGGGCCATCGGTGGTGTTTCAGGGCTTTGGCGCGGATGCGCTGGAGTTTGAAATTCGCGCGATCCTGCGGGATGTGAACTGGGTGCTGACCGCCAAGAGCGATCTGAACCATGAAATCGCACGCCGGTTTGTGGAAGAGGGGATCGAGATACCCTTTGCCCAGCGTGACATCTGGCTGCGTAACCCAGAGGTTTTGCAGGGTGGGGCCGCCTCGGAGCAAAACCAGCCTGTGGCAAAGGCCAGCACGGAGTCTGCGGTGCACACGCCACCGGATTTGGAAGATTTGGATGCCGCGGAGGCGGATGGCGACGGCGCTGGAGAGGGGGACGGACGATGACGGAACTGCTGTTTTTGAAAGATGCCTACATGAAAGAAGCCACGGCAACAGTGGTGGGGCACACGCCAGAAGGGGGCATTTTGCTGGACGCAACACTGTTTTATGCCACCAGTGGTGGACAGCCGGGCGACAGCGGACATCTGAGCTGGAACGGGCAACAGCTTGAGATCGCGACAACTGTGAAAACCGCTGAGGGTGGCATCGCATTGGTACCCTCAGAGCCAGCAGAGCTGCCAGCGGTGGGCACGGAAGTGATGCAAGTTCTCAATTGGACGCGCCGCCATCGGCACATGCGGGTCCATACGGCCCTGCATCTGCTCTCAGTGGTGATCCCTCTGCCTGTCACGGGTGGCTCGATTGGCACCGAGAAAGGCCGTTTGGATTTCGACATGCCAGAGGCGCCGGAGGACAAGGCAGCGCTGACAGAGGCGCTTAACGCGTTGATCGCAGAAGATCATGCTGTGAGTGAACAGTGGATCACCGATGCCGAGCTTGAAGCCAATCCTGGATTGGTGAAGACCATGTCCGTCGCGCCGCCAAAAGGTGCCGGGAAAGTGCGACTGGTGCGGATCGGCTCAGGGGACCATCAGGTGGATCTGCAACCCTGCGGTGGCACCCATGTGGCCAACATTGGGGAAATTGGACCTGTGCGCATTGGGAAAATCGAAAAGAAAGGTCGCCAAAACCGGCGGGTCTATTTGCACCTCGATTAGGCTGCGCACTCAAATTAAATGCGCCAGGCATAAGACCAGACACAAAAAAAGGCGGGGTGCCATGACCAAATGACCCCGCCTTTTTTCGGTTGTCCCAGGTTCTCCTAGGCGTCGGTTGCCACCACACGCAGGTGTGGGTGCTTTGTCGGAATGAGGCGTGGCATGTCATCAGCTGCCGCACCTGTCTTGCGCAGCGGTGCCTTCAGGCTTGGCGCTGGCAAAGTAATTTTGTTGTGTTGCACCGCATCGCTGCTGATGAGGCGTTTGGCACTGCCGGGCACGTCAATGCGACGCAGGAAACTGCCTTCCAGATCAAAACGCTGAGGCGTACGACCACGGTCCCCTTCACAGGTGATGGCCCCCAGAATGCGGTTTACCTCGCCATTGTCGCTGCGCAGAGGCAGAAGCATCATTTCCGCCTGCAGACCACTGCGCCCAAAGGGGCGAGAGGTGGAGAGTTCCAGACGGCCAATGGCCGGAGCCGCAAAGACTTTTTCCAGAGCTTCGGAGAAATTCTCACGGGACTCGCCATTGATCAGAGAGGACATTGGCATGCCGCGCATGTCCATGCCCATGACATCGGTCAGCGTGTTGCAGGAGACCCGAAGCCGGGCCATGCCTGGTGCAATGCGCTCCAGAATGAATGCGTGCTTGAGAACCTTTTGAATGCTGCGTGGATCCACTTCGCTACGGTATGGGATGGGATGCCCGTCACGCAGACCTTCCCAGTAGCTTTTGACATCTTGCATGACCGCGATGCTGTGCACCTTGGCTGCGCTGGATTTACCGTCTCCAAAAATTCTCACAACTTTTCCCCCCGGAAAAATATCTCTTGGTGCGCTGTCTTGCGCGGTGACCTTCGATCGGTGTGTGTCAGGCGCCTTATGTGCTGGCCCACTGGCGTGCCGGTTCAGAAAGTCGTTTACAACTCGTAAAACAGTTATGTCACATTTTAGAGGATTTGCGATAAAAAATGATTTGAATGGTTAACCGCTTGATCCGTTAACATTGCTCTTCGCGCCAGAATAGATTTAGCTGCGCGGACATAAAATGGCAGGAGGTGCCTTTGCTGGAGTCGATGACTGGATACGCCACCCTGAAGGGGGACGCCCTTGGGCACAGCTGGACATGGGACATGCGCAGTGTGAACGCCAAGGGGCTGGATTTGCGGCTGCGGGTGCCGGATTGGATTGAAGGGCTGGAGCCTGCGGTGCGTGGTGCGCTGTCCAAAGCGCTTGTGCGGGGCAGTGTGAACCTGTCGCTGCGTGTTCAAAAGGACGAAGAGCAGGGCGCGCTGGCGCTCAACAAGGTGCAACTTGCCGCCGTTCTCAATGCGCTGAAGGCCGCAGAGGACGCCGCCGCAGAGGCGGAGGTGGCACTGGCGCCCACACGGGGCAGTGACCTTCTGGCGTTGCGCGGCGTGTTGGAAACGGCGGTGGAAGACACCGACAGCAAGGTCTTGATGGCGCAGATCACCGCGCAACTGCCCGCCTTGCTTCAGAGCTTTAAGGATATGCGACAGGCTGAGGGGCAGGCGCTGGAGACTGTGCTTTTGGATCAATTGGCGCAGATTGAGGCTTTGACGGCGCAGGCGGCGGAAGTTGCAGAGGCGCGCCGGGCCGAAAGTGCCGCTGCGCTGCGCAGCAATATGGAACGGGTGCTGGAAAATGCCGACGCTGTTGATGAAGCGCGCCTGGCCCAAGAACTTGCGCTGCTGGCGGTCAAAGCGGACGTCATGGAAGAGATTGATCGCCTGAAGGCCCATGTCGCCGCCGCGCGCAGTTTGATTGCCAATGGCAGCCCCATCGGACGCAAGCTTGATTTTCTGATGCAGGAATTCAACCGGGAGGCCAATACGCTCTGCTCCAAAGCGCAATCTGTGGATTTGACGCGGGTCGGTCTGGACCTTAAAGCCGTGATCGACCAGATGCGCGAACAAGTTCAAAACGTGGAATAAGACAATGACTGACAGACGCGGCCTTCTCATCATCCTGTCCAGCCCCTCGGGCGCAGGCAAATCCACTCTGGCAAAGCGGCTGATGGCCTGGGATCCGGGGCTGGCGTTTTCGGTCTCTGCCACAACCCGCGATCCGCGCCCCGGTGAGGAACATGGGCGGGAGTATTACTTCATGTCCGAAGAAGACTTCAAAGGGCAGGTGGCCGAAGGGCAGATGCTGGAACACGCCCACGTCTTTGGCAACTTTTACGGCTCGCCAGCGGGCCCGGTGCGTGAGACCATCGAGAGCGGTCAGGACGTGCTGTTTGATGTGGACTGGCAGGGCGAAATTCAGATCCGCAATTCCGATCTGGGCAAACATGCGCTGTCGATCTTCATTCTGCCGCCCTCCATTGTGGAGCTGCGCCGCCGTCTGGAAACCCGCGCACAGGACAGTGCGGATGTGATCGCCAAACGTATGCTCAAGAGTTGGGATGAGATCAGCCACTGGGGCTATTATGATTATGTGCTGGTCAATGATGATCTGGACGAGACCGAGGCCAAGCTGAAAAC
The DNA here is from genome assembly GCF_017744035.1 of Shimia sp. R11_0. Taxonomy (NCBI): domain Bacteria; kingdom Pseudomonadati; phylum Pseudomonadota; class Alphaproteobacteria; order Rhodobacterales; family Roseobacteraceae; genus Shimia; species Shimia sp. R11_0. Next base: position 212,942 of record NZ_JAGHQY010000002.1, read on the forward strand.
CATTGTGGAAGCGGAGCGCATGCGCCGTATTCAGCAGCCGATGTTGCAAAATCATGTGCGTGATCTGCAGGCACAGTTTGAGGAGATGTCGTGATGCCGCTCTATGCGCTTGAGGATATTACACCCAGATGTGATGCGAGCAGCTGGGTTGCACCGGATGCCAATGTGATTGGCAATGTGGTGCTTGAGGCGGAGAGTTCTGTCTGGTTTGGCTGTACGCTGCGCGGGGACAATGAAGAGATCCGCATTGGGGCTGGCTCCAATGTGCAGGAAAACTGTGTGATGCACACTGATCCGGGATTTGGGCTCACCATTGGGCAGAATTGCACCATCGGCCATAAGGCGATGCTGCATGGCTGCACGATTGGCGACAACAGCCTGATCGGCATGGGGGCGACCGTGCTCAATGGCGCAAAGATCGGCAAGAACTGTCTGATTGGGGCAGGGGCGTTGATCACCGAGGGCAAAGAGATCCCGGATGGCAGTCTTGTGATGGGGGCGCCGGGTAAAATTGTGCGTCAGCTTGATGACGCGGCGATCACGGGGCTGACGCAATCCGCACGGCATTATCAGGCCAATGCCCGCCGTTTCCGCACGGGACTGCGACAGATCGACGAATAATGTCGCGCGCGCCCTGTTGAGTGTCATAAAACCGTTACGTTTAAGCGGTTTGTGGCACGGATGGGTGCCGTTCTGACGGTGCGAAGAGGGCATTTGGAGAACATCACATGCAGCGCGACTTCTATAAAAACTATCTGGAAGGCATCCCGCTGCCTGCGATGCTGGTGGACAGCCGGGCGCGTATTGTGGCTGGAAATGGGTTGGCGGTGTCGCTCAACCCGCATGCCGACCAGGATCGCCCGCTGATTTTGGTGTTTCGCCAGCCAAGCCTCAATGAAGCTGTGGCCGCCTGTCTGCGTGATGGCAAGGCGCATCGAGCCATCTATCTGCACAGCGATGGGCCGCAGGAGCACCGATATGATGTGAACTGTGCCCCGGTGAGCCTGCCTGCGCAGGCAAGTGATCGCGGTTTGCGCCTCTCAGGCGGCGGTGTCAGCGCGACCGGGGTGCTGATCTGTTTTCAGGACGTCACAGAGGTGCAGCAGCTTGATCAGATGCGGCGCGATTTTGTGGCCAATGTCAGCCATGAGCTGCGCACCCCTTTGACCGCTATTCTGGGCTTTGTGGAAACCCTTCAGGGACCTGCACGGGGGGATCCGGCGGCCAGCGACCGGTTTCTGTCGATCATGGCCACGGAAGCAAGCCGGATGAATCGTCTGGTGGGAGATCTCTTGTCTCTGAGTCGGGTTGAGGAAGTCTCCCGTATGCGGCCTACGGATCCGGTGGATTTGGATCAGGTCATTCGGTCGGTCATCCAGAACCTGTCCACCATGGCCTCAGAGGCCGGCTGTGATCTGGTCTATGAGCGCGCGCGCAGCGAGGCCATTGTGCCCGGTGACGCCGATCAGCTTTTGCAGGTGGTCACCAATCTTGTCGAAAATGCCGTCAAATATGGCGGATCGGGCACGACCGTGACAGTCACCCTTGAAGATACCAACGAAGGTGTGGGTGTGCGCATGCAGGGCTATGCGCTGTCTGTATCTGATAATGGGCCGGGCATCGACAACTCACATATCGCACGGCTGACCGAACGATTCTATCGCATCGACTCGCATAGGTCGCGCGAAATGGGCGGAACCGGACTCGGGCTGGCAATTGTGAAACATATTGTAAATCGACACCGCGGTCGGATGCAGATCGACAGCATTCTTGGAGAAGGTAGTGTTTTCAAGGTGTTAATACCGGATCATTAACCTGTCGTTGGGAATTTTTTTGTCCGGCTGACACAGTTTTGGGGTGACTGTCATATAGCTGTTACATACGTGTCACAAAAGCTTCGAACAGGCTGTTTAGACCCCGGCAGGAGACTGCCAACGAACAGTCTGGATCAAATGGAGTTACACTTATGTCCGTCAAACTGACTGCCTCTGCTCTGGCCATCGCGGCCGTTGCTGCCACATCCGCTGCCGCACGTGACCAGGTTCAGGTCGCCGGTTCTTCCACCGTTCTGCCTTATGCTTCCATCGTTGCCGAAGCTTTTGGTGAAAACTTTGATTTCCCAACTCCAGTTGTTGAATCCGGTGGGTCCTCTGCAGGTCTGAAGCGTTTCTGCCAAGGTGTTGGCACCGAGCACACCGACGTTGCAAACGCCTCCCGCAAAATCCGCGAGAAAGAAATCAAAGCCTGCGCAGAAAACGGTGTGACCGACATCATCGAAGTGCGCATCGGCTATGACGGCATCGTATTTGCCTCCCAGCTGAACGGTCCTGAATACACCGCCTTCACCCAGTCCGACATCTTCAACGCACTGGCCCCAAAAGTGATGGTGGACGGCAAGCTGGTCGATAACCCACACAAAAAATGGTCCGACTTCAACTCGGATCTGCCAGCCGAAGACATTCTGGCCTTCATCCCAGGCACCAAGCACGGCACCCGTGAAGTGTTCGAAGAAAAAGTTGTGGCTGCTGGCTGTGAAGCAACCGGCGCATTCGAAGCCATGATCCACGCGGGCATGTCCGAGGACGACGCAGAAGACGCCTGCCTGGCAGTGATGTCTGACGGCCGTGCCGTGGACATCGACGGTGACTACACCGAAACTCTGGCCTCCATCGACGCCAACGCAAACGGCATCGGCGTATTTGGTCTGGCCTTCTATGAAAACAACACCGACAAGCTGAAAGTGGCCACCATGGCAGGCGTTGAGCCTTCCACCGAAACCATTTCCACCGGTGAATACCCAGTGTCCCGCCCGCTGTTCTTCTACGTGAAGAAAGCGCACATCGGCGTGATCCCTGGCCTGAAAGAATATGCTGAGTTCTTCATCTCTGATGAGATCGCAGGCGGCGACGGCCCTCTGGCCGAGTATGGCCTCGTATCCGACCCAGCTCTGGTGGACACTCAGGAAGCTGTTGCTGCTGAGCAAACCATGGGTTCCGGCAGCTAATCTGACCGCAGTATGACAACTGAAGAGGCGGTGCAGGTCGCCGCCTCTTTTCACTTTTGTCTTTATTGGAAGACTTTGGGGGACCGATGCCCGTCTTATGGCTCTGTTTGATTGTACTGGCGATTGCGATCGTCGGTTTTGTGTTGGGGCGTCAGCGCGCCCTTGCCAGTGCTGCGGGTGATGTCCGCCAGTTGCATTCCTTGCCGAACTATTACGGCTGGAATGTCTTCATGAAGGTCTCTGTTCCGGCGTTTGGATTGATGGCCCTTTGGCTGATTGCACAGCCCATAGTGATCCAAAGCAACATTTCCGGGATGATCCCCGATACAGAAATTCGCGAAGGCTCCAACATCAATCTGGTGATGGCCGAGGTGCGCCGCACCGCCACCGGGCTTGAAAATGCCGTTGCGCTTGGCGCGATCAGCGAAGACATGGCCTCTGATGCCAATGCAGACACCACCGATATGACCGCCCGTCTGAAGGACGCCGGTCAGGTGGTGACCAGCACCATTACGCAGCCCATTCTGGCGGCCGCGCAGGCATACCGCAGCATGACCGCTACTGGCGCGCTGCTGATGACCACTCTTGTGGTCGCTGTGGCGATTGGGGCCGGTGCGGCGGCATTTATGCAATCCCACAAAGACTTCAAAGCGCGCAATGTGGTTGAGAAAGGCATTCTTGTGATGCTGGTGGCGGCGGCCTCGGTTGCGATCCTGACAACCATCGGCATCGTGCTGTCGCTGGTGTTTAACACCATCGAGTTCTTCCAGCTTTATCCTGCGATTGATTTCTTCACGCTGCTGGAGTGGGCGCCAAGCTTCTCCGGGCGCGGTGGGGCCTCGGAGCTTGGTATTCTGCCGCTGCTGTGGGGCACGCTTTACATCTCGCTGATCGCCTTGCTTGTGGCGGTGCCGGTTGGGTTGTTTGCCGCGATCTACCTGTCAGAATATGCGTCGCCCTATGTGCGGGGCATCGCCAAGCCCATGCTGGAAATCCTCGCAGGGATCCCGACCATCGTCTACGGTCTGTTTGCTTTGCTGACCATCGGGCCCATGCTGGTCTCTGTGTTTGGTCAGGAGGGCGTTGGCTGGATGAGTGGCGGGCGCTCTGTGATGACGGCGGGCATTGCCATGGGCATCATGCTCATCCCCTTTGTCAGCTCGCTGTCAGACGACATCATCAACGCTGTGCCTCAGGCCATGCGCGATGGCTCTTATGGGCTGGGCGCGACACAGTCTGAAACCATCAAACAGGTGATCCTGCCCGCCGCTTTGCCGGGTATCGTGGGTGCCATCCTACTGGCCGCAAGCCGCGCCATTGGGGAGACCATGATTGTGGTGATGGGGGCAGGGGCCGCAGCACGGCTGTCGCTCAACCCGTTTGAAGCCATGACCACCGTGACGGCCAAGATTGTGTCTCAGCTGACCGGTGACTCCGATTTTGCCTCACCGGAAGCGCTTGTGGCTTTCGCCCTTGGCATCACCCTCTTTGTCCTCACGCTGGGTCTCAATGTTCTGGCCCTCTATATCGTGCGTAAATACCGGGAGCAGTACGAATGACCGACGCAAGTCATCCCACAGCAGGTTCGCTGCACACCGTTGATGCGCGCACCAAGAAACGCAACGCCTCTGAAAAGCGCTTTCGCGCCTATGGAATTGCCGCCATCGCCACCGGGATCCTCTTCCTGCTGGTGCTGCTCTATGCGATCCTCACAAGCGGCATGGGCGCGTTCCAGCAGACCTTCATCAATGTGCCGGTCTATCTGGATGCGGCTAAGCTCGACAAAAAGGGTGAACGTAATATTGATGACATTAAGAAAGTGTCAACTTTTGGCTACAACCCACTGATCCAAAAGGCTGTTTTGAAAGCGGTCGAAGAGGCCGGCATTGACACACCTCTGACCAAATCCAAACAGATGAAGGCGCTGATTTCTGCCTCGGCGGCAGGTCAGGTGCGTGACGCCGTGATCGCCAACCCGGATCTGATTGGTCAGACTGTGGAATTTCGCTTTCTCGCCTCAAGCCGTGTGGACGGCTATTTGAAGGGGCGCGTGCATCGTGAACATCTGGCGCGCGACAAGAACATTGATGCCGAACACCTTGATATCGTTGATGGTCTTTTGGACGCCGGCGTGATGAAAAAATCCTTCAACAAAGATTTCATCTTTGGCGCAGACGCCTCTGAAAGCCGCGCGGAGCAGGCCGGTATTGGTGTCGCCATGATCGGCTCGTTCTTCATGATGATGGTGGTGCTGTTCCTTGCCCTGCCTATTGGGGTGGCGGCCTCGATCTATCTGGAGGAATTTGCACCGAAAAACCGTTGGACGGATCTGATTGAGGTAAACATCTCCAACCTTGCCGCAGTGCCGTCGATTGTCTTTGGTATTCTGGGGCTGGCTGTGTTCATTCAGTTTGTGCATCTGCCACAATCCGCACCTCTGGTGGGGGGGCTTGTTCTGACGCTGATGACTTTGCCGACGATCATCATCTCCACTCGCGCCTCTTTGAAATCCGTGCCTCCCAGCATCCGCGATGCGGCACTTGGGGTAGGGGCCTCAAAAATGCAATCGGTTTTCCACCACGTGCTGCCACTTGCCGCGCCGGGCATTCTGACCGGCACCATCATTGGTCTGGCGCAGGCTCTGGGGGAAACCGCGCCGCTGTTGCTGATCGGGATGGTGGGCTATATCGCCTCCAACGCGCCAGATGGTGTGATCAGCGGCCTGATGGATCCGAACTCGGCCATGCCGGCCCAGATCTATGAATGGGCAAAACGCGCCGATCCGGCCTACTATGAACGAGCCTGGGGCGGGATCATCATTCTCTTGATCTTCCTGATCTCCATGAACACTCTCGCAGTCATCCTGCGCCGCCGGTTTGAACGCCGCTGGTAAGCCAAGGACAGTAATCCATGTATGATATCGCAAAATTGGGGACCGACGTGGACCAGAATACGACCAAAATTTCGGCCCGGAATGTACAGGTGTACTACGGTGACACACATGCCATCAAAGACGTGAACGTCGAGATTGGCGCACGCTCTGTGACGGCCTTCATCGGCCCCTCCGGCTGTGGCAAATCCACCTTCCTGCGCTGCATCAACCGCATGAATGACACCATTGATGTGTGCCGCGTGGAAGGCGACATCCTTATTGATGGTGAAGACATCTACGACAAACGCGTTGACCCTGTTCAGCTGCGCGCCAAAGTGGGCATGGTGTTTCAGAAGCCCAACCCGTTTCCCAAGTCGATCTATGACAACATCGCCTATGGGCCGCGCATCCACGGCCTTGCCAAAAACAAGGCGGATCTGGATGAAATCGTCGAAAAATCCCTGCGCCGTGGTGCGATCTGGAATGAGGTGAAAGACCGTCTGCATGCGCCGGGCACCGGCCTGTCCGGTGGTCAGCAACAGCGTCTGTGCATCGCACGGGCCATCGCGACCGAGCCAGAAGTGCTTTTGATGGACGAGCCTTGTTCTGCGCTTGACCCAATTGCGACGGCGCAGGTGGAAGAGCTGATTGATGAATTGCGCAATCAGTTTTCTGTGGTGATCGTGACGCACTCCATGCAGCAGGCCGCCCGCGTGAGCCAGAAGACCGCGTTCTTCCACCTCGGCAATCTGGTGGAATATGGCGACACCTCGCAAATTTTCACCAACCCGCAAGATGAACGCACCGAAAGCTACATCACCGGCCGGATCGGCTAAGGAGACCCTGGACCATGAACGATCAACACATTCTCTCTGCCTTTGACCGCGATCTGGAGGGCATTCAGGCCAACGTCATGAAAATGGGCGGGCTGGTTGAGGAGGCCATCGGTGAGGCTGCCATGTCGATGCAGAACCGCGACGAGGAACTGGCAGCACATGTGATCAAGGGCGACAAGGCCGTGGACGGCCTTGAAGATATGATCAACGAACAATGCGCCAACCTGATTGCGCTGCGTGCGCCTGCGGCGGTGGATCTGCGCGTGGTGCTCTCAGTGATGAAGATTGCGGGCAACCTGGAGCGTATTGGCGACTATGCCAAAAACATGGCGAAACGCACATCGGTGCTGGTGCATATGGAACGCGTCGAAGGCGCACACAGCTCACTGCGCCGTATGGCACAGGAAGTGCAACACATGCTGACCGATGTGCTGGATGCCTTTATTCAGCGCGATGTGGAGCGCGCCAAGGACGTGCTGGAACGTGATCACAATGTTGATCAGATGTACAATGCCTTGTTCCGGGAATTTCTGACCTTCATGATGGAAGATCCACGCTACATCACGCCCTGTATGCATTTGCATTTCATGGCGAAAAACACCGAGCGCATGGGCGACCACGTGACCGCGATTGCCGAGCAGGTGATCTATCTGGTGACTGGCTCCATGCCTGAAGAAGCGCGCCCGAAGGCCACACGCCTGGACGCTTAAGATCGTTTGAGAGACAAAGAAGATGGCAAAAGATCACCCCACAGTGCTCGTTGTCGAGGATGAACCCGCACAGCGCGAAGTTCTGAGCTACAACCTTCAGGCAGAGGGCTTTGACGTAGAAGCCGCCGCCGATGGCGACACGGCGCTTTTGATGGTGCAGGAAGTGTTGCCGGACATCATTGTCCTAGACTGGATGCTACCCGGCACCTCGGGCATTGAAATCTGTCGCCGCCTGAAAACCCGTGCGGAGACCAAGGATATTCCGGTGATCATGCTCTCGGCACGATCGGAGGAAGTGGATCGCGTGCGTGGGCTTGAAACCGGTGCGGATGACTATGTGGTCAAACCCTATTCGGTGATGGAACTCATGGCGCGGGTGCGCAATCAGCTGCGCCGTGTCCGTCCATCCTCAGTTGGGCAGACCCTCAGCTATGAAGACATTGTGCTGGATGCAGAAACTCATCGCGTGACCCGCTCGGATGCGGCGCTGCGGCTTGGGCCAACGGAGTTCCGCTTATTGGCGACCTTTATGGAAAAGCCAGGTCGAGTCTGGAGTAGAGAACAGTTGCTGGACCGTGTCTGGGGCAGGGACATCTATGTCGACAGCCGGACTGTTGACGTCCACATCGGACGCTTGCGTAAGGCGCTTTGCGTGCATGGCGGAGATGATCCTCTGCGCACAGTGCGTGGCGCGGGCTACGCGCTCGGATGAGTTCCTGAAGCGTTTCAGGTTTTAGTTACAACATCGCGCAACATGAATGTTCGGAGAATGCCGTTGGCATTACAGGGTAGTCCTGTCTCAATCGAAGCCAGAAACGCTATAGATGAACGGCATTCGTTGAGCCTTTATCAGGATGAGGTCACTCAGGTTAGGATCGGGTTGCGGGATTTCCGAAAGGGATCCCGCAATTTCATTATTGGCTCCGCTTATAGGTGAGCACGTCACGCCAAAGCCCTCCAAACAATATTCGCATAATTGGTATTATGGTAATTTAAATACCATCGTGAGCCAACCGTGAATCCCTTCCTGACCATCTGGACAGTCTGGTAAGGCATACTATACCTTTTTACGTAGTTCATGGGGATGAATGACAACAACTTAGCAGTGAATTCACCCTTTAAGACAACGTGCCACGACGGGCTGCGCAGATGTAATCTGCGCTTGAGTGATTGAGACAAGTTATGGATTCCACAATGGATTACATCGAAGAAGTGATGAACCAGAGCAGCCTTGAGGCGCTTTGGGAGATGCATTGCGCAAAGATGGCATCGTTTGGCTTTGACAAGATCATTTACGGCTACACCAACTACCGCAACGGCACCTCGCTCGGTGATGCGGATGATTTCTTTGTTCTCTCCAATCACCAACGTGATTATCTGGATCGCTTCATCGGCGATGGTCTGTACTTTGACGGGCCGATGATGAAATGGTCGCTTGAAAACTCCGGCGCACAAAGCTGGAGCATCGTAAAACAAGCCTACAAGGCCGGAAAACTCACGCCAAAACAGCTGCGGGTGTTTCAGGTGAATCAGGAATACGGCCTGCATGCCGGCTACACTGTGAGCTTCCCAACCGTGTCGTCGCGCACCAAAGGTGCCATTTCTCTCGGCGCTCATGAGAATTACAGCCAAGAAGCCATCGATGCCATGTGGGAGAAATCGGGCCGCGAAATAACGCTGATCAATAATGTGACACATCTGAAAATCCAGTCCCTGCCCTACAGCAACCCAGAGCGTGAACTCACCAAGCGACAGCGCGAGGTTCTTGAATGGGTTGGCGACGGAAAAACCATTCAGGACATCGCACTTTTGATTGAACGTACACCTGCAACTGTCGAGAAACATTTGCGTTTGGCGCGTGATGCTATGAACGTAGAGACCACAGCGCAGGCGCTTTTGAAGGCGTCCTTCATGCACCAAATTTACTTGCTAGAAGGTCAAAACTGACGCATAATAGCGTCAATAGTAAGGTTACCCTGACTTGTTGATTGGATGTCAGGATGACAGAATTGAATTGTTCCGTGAGTGGTGGCTTTGGCCTTTGGAACAAATCGGCTCTGATCTTCGCAATTTCGAAGCTCTCTGGGTCGACCGGTAATCAACCCGGACGTTGGCATGGGATGTATTTTCATACCCATGCTGACACTTTTCGGTGGCCTCCCCATCCCCATGTTTTGGAGGCCCTTTGGAAAGAGTGGCGTCACCTTTTTTAGGTGGCGCCGTTTTTCTTTGTGAAATGGCTTTTGCACTGAGCACAAGCAAAGATCGGAGCGACGTTGGTATGTTGCATACCCGGTAGAAATGTCACCTTGGATGCAACGCGAGCGAGGTTTTTAAGCCGGTAGACATGATATATTGAAGGGTTGAAAAGCCTTGCCGGGGGGCAGCTCAATCATAAATTCTATGTCGATGAATTTGAGCGAGGAACGCGAATTTGCCTTGTGGTGATAGTCTGATTTTGGTGCATCTAGCGTTTTGGCCCATGCTGGTCGTGCTGATGGTCGTCATCGCCCGGCACAACAGTTTCGGCCTAAAAGACGCGCTCCTGGCGGCGGTAGGTATGAAGAAGTTCGAAAGAACGCTTCCGATCAATGTCCTACACGCTTTGACCATCTTGCTACCGATTGGTGTCGCGGTTTGGATCGTTCAACCCTGTCTGGCTTGAGCTGCCCATTCTGACCGCCGCTGTTCATAGCAGGCTTCCATCTTTGTAGGTCGCCCTGACGGGCGGCGTTCGGTCTTCTGGTAGCCGTTCTTTGCGCTGACAGGATTGACTTTGGCGGCGGCGCGTTCTCCTGTTCTGCCTTGAACACCGATGAACCACACGCAAGCAAAACGCCGCCCAACACATGTTGGACGGCGTTTGAAGATCGTGTGATTTGAGCAGGGCTTAGCCCTGAGCCGCTTTGGCCACTTCTGCTGCAAAGTCTTCTTCTTTTTTCTCGATGCCTTCGCCCACTTCCATGCGGACGTAGCCAACGATTTCCGCACCTGCTTCTTTGGCAGCTGCTTCAACGGTCAGGTCAGGGTTGATCACGAAGTTCTGGCCCAGCAGGGTCACTTCGGACATGAATTTCTTCATGCGGCCCACGATCATCTTCTCGATCACCTGCTCCGGCTTGCCGGATTCACGTGCGATCTCGATCTGAACGTTTTTCTCTTTTTCAACGATGGCCGGGTCGAGGTCTGCTTCGCCCAGAGCCTGCGGGTTGGCCGCTGCGATGTGCATGGCAACCTGCTTGCCGAATGCTTCGTCGCCGCCTTTCAGCGCCACGAGAACACCGATTTTGCCCATGCCGTCGGTCGCCGGGTTGTGCACGTAGGAGGTCACAACGTCACCTTCCACAGACGCCATGCGGCGCACGGACATGTTTTCACCAATGGTGGCAACAGCGTCGGTGACGGTTTCTTCAACGGTCTTGCCGCCCAGGTCCGCTGCTTTCAGCGCGTCAACGTCAGCAACGTTGATTGCTGCGCCAGCGATTTTGGCAACCATGGACTGGAAGTCAGCGTTTTTACCAACGAAGTCGGTTTCGGAGTTCACCTCAACGGCAACACCTTTGCCACCTTCAACGGTGACAGCCACCAGACCTTCGGCTGCGGTACGGCCGGATTTCTTGGCCGCTTTTGCCAGGCCTTTGGTGCGCAGCCAGTCGATTGCTGCTTCCTGATCGCCATCGGTTTCGGTCAACGCTTTTTTCGCGTCCATCATGCCTGCGCCGGTCATCTCGCGCAGTTCTTTAACCATTGCTGCTGTGATCGCCATCTGTGGCTCTCCTCGTCAGAATTCGGATTGTGGGGGCGGGTGTACCCTGCCCCCATGTCAGATTTGTAACGTCGCTTACGCGTCTGCTGCGGCTTCTTCGGCCACGGCTTCTTCAACCGGAGCTTCGAATTCGCCCAGATCAACGCCTGCGGCGCCCAGCTGTGCGGTCATGCCGTCCAGAGCAGCGCGGGCTGCGAGGTCACAGTACAGGGAGATCGCGCGGGATGCGTCGTCGTTGCCTGGGATGATGTAGTCAACGCCGTCTGGGGAGCAGTTGGTGTCAACCACAGCCACAACTGGGATGCCCAGTTTGTTGGCTTCGGCGATGGCCAGTGCTTCTTTTTTCACGTCGATGACGAACAGCAGGTCAGGAACGCCGCCCATGTCGCGGATACCGCCAAGAGAGGCTTGCAGCTTCTCCTGGTCGCGCTCGATGCCCAGACGCTCTTTCTTGGTCAGGCCTTCTGCGCCGGATGCCAGTTTCTCGTCGATCTCTTTCAGACGGTTGATGGACTGGGAAACGGTTTTCCAGTTGGTCAGCGTGCCGCCGAGCCAGCGGTGGTTCATGAAGTACTGAGCGGATTTCTCTGCTGCATCTGCGATCGGCGCTGCGGCCTGACGCTTGGTGCCAACGAAGAGAACGCGGCCGCCTTTTGCAACGGTGTCACGAACAGCCATCAGAGCCTGGTCCAGCATTGGAACGGTTTGGGTCAGGTCCATGATGTGGATGCCGTTGCGGGAACCGTAGATGAACGGGCCCATGCGTGGGTTCCAGCGCTGTGTTTGGTGACCAAAGTGAACGCCAGCTTCGAGCAGCTGACGCATGGAGAACTCGGGAAGAGCCATGCTATTTTCCTTTTCCGGTTTACGCCTTGGCGGGGAGAAGTGAGAGCGCCCTGAACTCAGGAAAACTCCAACCGGCGGACCGACAGGGATGTCTCCCCTGCCCAAGCCCAAACCCCGCCTGCGGGTTTGAATGCCGCGCGTTTACAGCAGGTTCCCAAAGCTTGCAAGCCCTGAGTGACGGGGCTTTGGGGCAATCCGACGCATTTCCGTCGGGACCGGGGTTGACCTCAGCCTACAAGGGATCAGGTTGAGACAGATGCATGGCCATTTCAACGGCGCCATATCGGCTGCGGGGGCGTGATACCAACGTAAGCCATGCGCAGCAAGCACGGACTAAGGATCTGTTTTCATGATTAAACTCTACCATCTCAACAAATCGCGCTCGCTCCGGATTATGTGGCTTCTGGAAGAAATTGGACAGCCCTATGAACTCTGCGCCTATCATCGGGACAGCGAGACATTTCTGGCACCTGATGCGTTGAGAGAGATCCATCCGCTTGGGAAAGCGCCCATGCTGGAGATTGACGGCCATCTGATCACGGAATCTGCCGCCATTGTGGAAGTGCTTTGTCAGAGATTCGCACCCCATATGCTGCCCGATGCCAGTGATGAGGCGGCCAGTCTGGCGCATCTTCAACTGATGCATTTTGCCGAAGGCTCCGCCATGACGCCGCTTTTGCTGGGGATTTATACCAGCCGTCTGGGGGAGGCCGCCGCCCCCTTGCATCCGCGCATCCAATCAGAAACTCAAAGCCATTTTGCCTATATGGAAAGCCTGATCCGACCCTCAGGGCATTTTGTACTGGATCAATTGTCAGCAGTGGATGTGATGATGCTGTTTCCTGCGCAGGCCGCCATCCATCGGCTTGGACTTGCCGCCGCCTTCCCTAAACTGGCCGCCTTTGTTGCATCCATTGAGGCGCGTGAGGCGTTTCAGAAAGCGGCGTTGCGCGACGAAGGTTAACCGATGTGGCGTGTCATCAGGGCCATGTGACATGGCCCTGCCCCGTGCGCCGTTTTTACATAGAGGTCTCAAGTCCCGCACGGACCAAATTTTCTGCGGCGCGCGCCAAAGCTTTGCGATCCGCAAAATCAGCCACTTTTAGTGGCGCGTGGTAGGTGAGTGTCACCGCGCCCTGCCGCTTAGCCGCCAGAGTGCTCAGCAGGTGCGGACCAAATTCCATATCACCCCACCACCCATAAAAGCGCGGCTCGGCACCCTTTGGCGCGTGATAGCGCACGGTCACCGGCTGAATGATCATGTCCTCTTTCAGATTTGGATCAAAGAAGGCTTGAAACAGCGTTGTTTTGAACGGCAGCACGCGCAGGCTGTCGCTGCTGGTGCCTTCCGGGAAAAACAACAGCTGGTGCCCTGCCCGCAGCCGATCCTCAAACAGTTCTTTATGCGCCCGCGCCTCACGCCGGTCACGTCGGATGAACAGGGTGCCTGTGGCCCGCGCCAGCCAGCCGATGCCGGGCCAGTTGGCCACTTCAGCCTTGGAGACAAAATAGACCTGCTGCGGCGCGTTCAGCGCAAAGATATCCAGCCAAGACGCATGATTGGCCACCACCGCGCCCTGATCGCGGATGGGCGTGCCCTCTGTGGTAAAGCGGATGCCCAGCAGGCGGAAGGCATTGCGACAGACAAACTGTGTGATGTAGGGCGTCCATGGCCGGCGCAGCCCAAAAAGCGGTTTTTCGATCACGCGCAGCAGCAGCAAGAGCGCAAGGCAGCCGAAAACCAATAGCGCCAGCGGCAGGCCGCGGATAAGGGCGCGCAAAGCCCCCATGAGACCGATCCTATGGCTGATCGGATAGCCTTCGTCACCTTCCCAGGTACTCACAGTTTGCGCCCTTTGGTATAGAGCGCGCGGTTTTTCTCATTCATACGCGCTGTGTCGAGGATCAGGCAGACATCGGTGGTGTTAAAGGCGTGGTCAAGATAGGCGCCCTCCCCCACAAATCCGCCAATCCGCAGATAGGCCTTGATCAACGGCGGCACCGCCAACATGGCCGCGCGGCGGTCAATCTGATCTTCTGGAATGAGATCCATGGGTTCAAACACCTCTTTCTGCGCGCGCGTGCGGATGTCTTTGGGGGCAAGGTGGCGATGATGCAGCAGCGAAAGTGCGGCGGCATGCGCATTTACATCGGTGCCGTGAAAACTCGCCACACCAAAAAGAATGTCGATGTCATGTTCGGACACATAGGCCGCCAGCGCACTCCAGAGATGAAACATGCCCACACCGCCGCGATAGGCGGGCAGCAGGCAGGATCGCCCCAATTCCAGCAGGCGGCGGCCCGAGGCCTTGAGCGCGGTAAGATCATATTCATCTTCGGAATAGAATTGCCCAATCTGGACGGCCTGCTCTTCGCGCAGCAGACGGTAAACCCCCACGACCTGATCCAACGGATCGGATTTAAGCGCATTGTCGCGCAGGATCAGATGATCGAAATAGGCGTCAAAACGATCAATTTCGAGCCGGGCGTCATGATCGACCATATCCCCATCGGCGCCCAGTTCCTCGACAAACACGCGGTAGCGCAGGCGTTGCGCGGCCCTCAGCTCTTCCTCAGTCGTGGCAAGCTTAACCTGAAATTCCGGCACATGTGCGCTCATCGCCCCACCGTGTCCTCTTTGTTTTGATGCGTTTTAGGCAGGCGACGCTCAGAAATCAACCAAGCGACAATCTGCGCATGCATTCATAGATTTTTCACGCAATACACGATTTGTTAACCAAATCAGACGTCTGATGCGGGCATGAGCATGACACGCGTGCCATCCAAGACGACCTTACCCGCGTCCCGGAAATTGACGGTGATTTTGCCGCCGATGTTGGATTGAACCTGTCCCAGCCCCCAATCGGGTTGATCCGGATGGGTAACCAGCATACCGGGTTCCAAAAAGGCGTTCAGATCTTGCATGGGGCGCTCGTCGCAAAAGGGAATACAGATGTCACATAGTACGGATTTCGCCGCATTGGTAGGGTCACGGATTTGCCACGACCTGATCAGCCCCGTAGGCGCAATTGGAAATGGTTTGGAACTACTGTCGTTAACAGGGGACGCCAAAGGGCCAGAGATGGACATGATCTCTGACAGCGTGAACAACGCAAATGCGCGTATTCGCCTGTTTCGAGTGGCCTTTGGTCAGCCGGGCGATACGCAGATGGTCGGCGAAGCGGAAATTCAATCTATTCTTCAGGGACTTGCGCCCAGTTCTCGCGTCTCCACCTACTGGGAAGTGGACGGTGCGGTGCCGCGCTCTGAACTGCGCCTCGCCTTCTTGGGGTTGATGTGTTTTGAAAGCTCGATGCCCTTTGGCGGGAGCATCACAATCACACGTGAGGGAGAGGGCTGGTTCCTGCTGGCCGAAACGGAAAAATTGCGTGCTGACCCTGATCTGTGGGAGCCGGTGGCAAAAGGCGATGTGCCAGAGGGGCTGGTCCCGGCAAAAGTGCAGTTTGGCCTGCTGCCGGTGGGCGCCAAAATGCTGGGGCGGGATTTGAAAGTGGATCTCAATGAGGTGAGTATTGAGATGCGCTTCTGATTAACCCATCTTTAACAAATAGATAGGGCGCCCTGTTAAGGCGCCCTTTTTCATTTTCACAGTGCCTAGAGATCAGATCGCCTCAGGAACGGGTCGCGCCATCCCCTTCGACCAGATATTTGAAGCTGGTGAGCTGTGCCGCGCCAACAGGACCGCGCGCGTGCATTTTGCCGGTGGCAATGCCGATTTCTGCGCCCATGCCAAATTCCCCACCGTCTGCAAACTGCGTGGAGGCATTGCGCATCAGAATGGCGCTGTCGAGCCGCTCAAAGAACCGCGCTGCTGTCGCATCGTCTTCGGTCAGAATGCAATCGGTGTGATTGGAGCCATATTGGCGGATATGCGCAATGGCCCCGTCAACATCAGGCACCACTTTGGCAGCGATATCCATATCCAGATATTCTTTGCCCCAATCCTCAGAGGTGGCCGCCGTGGTGCCTGCGATCTTTTGCAGAGTCTCATCCGCATGCACTCGCACGCCGGCGTCCAGCAGCATTTGAATGAGCGCCGCGCCCAGCGTTTCTGCGAGGCTTTCATGGATCAGCAGACATTCCGCCGCGCCACAGATGCCGGTGCGACGGGTTTTAGCGTTGAGCACCACATCCAGGGCCTTTTGCGCATCGGCAGCCGCATCAACATAGATGTGCACGATGCCTTCAAGATGGGCAAAGACCGGCACGCGCGCCTCGCGCTGCACGAGGCCCACGAGGCCCTTGCCGCCACGTGGCACAATCACATCCACGGTGTCCACCATGGTCAGGAGTTCCTGCACCGCGGCACGGTCACGGGTGGGCACCAGTTGAATAGAGGCTTCTGGCAGGTCAACGGATTTCAACCCATCAACGAGGCAGGCATGAATGGCACCGGAGCTGTGAAAGCTTTCAGAGCCGCCACGCAGGATCACGGCGTTGCCGGACTTCAGGCACAGCGCGCCCGCGTCTGCGGTCACATTGGGGCGGCTTTCATAAATCACGCCAACCACACCCAACGGCGTGCGCACGCGGCGGATGTTGAGGCCGGAGGGCATATCCCATTCGGTGAGCACTTCGCCGACAGGATCATCCTGTGCAGCGACTGTGCGCAACCCGGTAACGATGCCGCCGATGCGGTCTTCATCCAGCATCAGGCGATCCATCATGGCGTCAGACAAGCCCTTGTTACGGCCAAATTCGAGGTCTTTTTTGTTCGCCTCAATGATCTCGGCACGACGGGACCAGACCGCATCGGCGGCGGCCTCAAGCGCGGCGCGTTTCACCTCCGGCGGGGCAAAGGCCAGCTCCGCGCTTGCCGCTTTGGCTTGCGCGCCAATCTGGGCCATCAGGGCGGGGATATCTGCGATGTCTTTCATCAGATCTGTCCTTTGTGGGTTACGATATGTGATCAGAGTTTCGCCTTCGGCGAGGATATTTGGATCAAAAGGAAGGCTAAAGTGCCATGTCGTCACGGTGAATAAGCGCTGTGCGACCGGGATAGCCTAAAATGGGTTCAATGTCGCGGCTGTGATGGCCCTTAATGCGGCGCGCTTCCTCAGAGGAGTACGCGCTGAGCCCCTGACCGAGACGGTGGCCGGAGGCATCGGTGATTTCAATCGGGTCGCCCCGGCCAAATTGCCCGTTGACCTCGGTCACACCGGCAGGCAGCAAGCTTTTGCCGGAGCTGAGCGCATGGGCCGCGCCGGCATCCACCACCAGAGCGCCCTGTGGTTTCATGGAGGTGATCCAGCGTTTGCGGGCCAGCTGTGGCGTGCCTTCTGCGGTGAACCATGTGGCATTGGCCCCTTGTTCCAGCGCCTGAATGGGACGCAGGGCAGAGCCTTCGGTGATCGCCATGGCACAGCCGCCAGCGGTGGCGGTTTTGGCGGCCATCAGTTTGGTGATCATGCCGCCTTTGGAGAGGCCGGACACCCCTTCGCCGGCCATGTCTTCGATCTCCGGCGTGATGGTATCAATCAGCTCAAAGCGCTTAGCGGTGGGATCTGTCATCGGATTTGCCGAATAAAACCCATCCACGTCCGAGAGCAGGATCAGATGATCCGCGCCGGTGGTCAGCGCGATCTGCGCGGCGAGACGGTCGTTGTCACCATAGCGGATTTCATCCGTGGCCACAGTGTCATTTTCATTGACGATGGGCACAACGCCCAGCGTCAGCAATTGATCCAATGTGGCGCGCGAATTGAGATAACGGCGGCGATTGGCGCTGTCTTCCAGCGTCACAAGCACCTGTGCGGTGGTGATCTCGTAAGGCGCCAAAACCTCTTCATAGGCGCGGGCAAGACGGATCTGGCCCACGGCAGCGGCCGCCTGCGACTGATCCAGCGATAGATCTGCGGCGGCAGGCAGGCCAAGCGCGCCGCGCCCCAGCGCGATCGAGCCCGAAGACACCAGCACCACATCGGTACCGCGCGCCTTCAGCATGGCAACATCAGCGGCCAAAGCCTTCAACCAGTCAGCCTTCAACAGGCCCGTATTCCGGTCAACCAGCAGAGCTGACCCGATTTTAATAACAACCCGCTTGGCAGTGATCAGGGTTGCCACGGCGCCTCTTCCTCATCTGCGGTGTCTTCGATTTTCTGGCGCACACGGTCATCATCGATTTCCGCCCGCAGTGCACGCAGCACCTCGGTGGTGCCTTCATGGCTGGCCCCGGACATGAGCATCACCGGGCCTTGGGCCACGGCCTCCAACTCCTCTTTGAGGAATTCACGCTCTTCGGCGTCCAGACTGTCAATTTTGTTGAGCACGGTCACGCGGGGTTTGTCCGCGAGAATATCGGCGTAGTTGGTGATTTCCTGCACGATGGTTTTATAGTCTTCCAGGAGCGTGCCGGAAGTACCATCCACCAGATGCAGAAGCACCGCACAGCGCTCCACATGGCCAAGGAAAAGGTCACCAAGACCCCTGCCCTCGCTGGCACCCTCGATTAGGCCGGGAATGTCAGCCACAACAAATTCGACCCCATCAACACCAACAACACCAAGGTTCGGATGCAGCGTGGTGAAAGGATAATCGGCGATCTTGGGCCGCGCATTGGAGGTGGCGGCAAGGAAGGTGGATTTGCCTGCGTTTGGCAGGCCGAGCAGACCCACATCGGCGATCAGCTTCAGGCGCAGCCAGATGGTGCGCTCCACCCCCGGCTGGCCCGGATTGGCCCGACGCGGGGCCTGGTTGGTGGCAGATTTGAAATGCAGGTTGCCAAAACCGCCGTTGCCGCCTTTGGCCAAGAGCACGCGCTGGCCCACCTCGGTCAGATCGGCAATCAGGGTTTCCTGATCTTCATCCAGAATTTCGGTGCCCACAGGTACGCGCAGCACGATGTCATCGCCGGATTTGCCCGTGCGTTGATTGCCCATGCCCGGCTGGCCGGATTTGGCAAAGAAGTGCTGTTGATAGCGGAAGTCGATCAGCGTGTTGAGCCCTTCGACAGCTTCGGCCCAGACGTAGCCCCCATTGCCGCCGTCGCCCCCATCAGGGCCGCCGTATTCAATGTATTTCTCACGTCGGAAGGACACACAACCGCCCCCGCCGCCACCGGAGCGGATGTAGACTTTGGCAAGGTCGAGGAATTTCATGTCAGTGGTCCTTTCGGGGCGCGTTTTGCGCTCATACCCTGCCTGCGCGCAAGGCTCAATCCAGTTTCAAACTATAGGTCCAGGTTGGCACTGTGGCATCGCGGGCCACAGAGAAGCTTTCAGCATCCCCCAGATACTGAAAACCGCAGTTTGTCAGCACCCGCGCAGAGGCCGGGTTGTCCTGAAACACGGAGGCGAAGATTGTGCTGCTCTCCAGCGGGTTGGCCGCGATCAAAGCACGTACGGCCTCTGAGGCCAGTCCGGTGTTCCAGAACGCCTTGCCAATCCAGTAGCCAATTTCGGTCTGCCCCTCATCAACGCGCGTGAGGCTGATCAAGCCCATGACCTCAGGATGGCCTTCGGTACTGCCATCAATGGCCCAGACGTCCTCGACCCGATCTGCGGATTGCGCGCGCGCGATGAACGCCTCGGTGGCACCGGGAGGCACCGGGTTGGGGATGCTGGTGGTCATACGGGCCAACTCGCGATCGGCCGTGTGCATTTCAATCAAACCAAGATCGGAGCGGCGCAGCGGCCGCAGCGCAAAACGTGGGGTATCGACAACGGGTTGATTAACTATTGTGTCCAGTTTCATACGCGTTCTCCTCCTCAAAGAACCACATAAAGCACAGAGAGGACGGTCAGGGCCGCCAATGTGCGCATTAAATAAATTTCCCCGCGCGTGCCTGCGACGCGTCTAGCGATCCGGTCTCCGGCATAGGTCCAGATCGGATGCAGAACGGCCTGCGCGCTCAAAAGGCAGATGGCAATTGTTGCCGTGGCCATCAAGGCTGATGTCCCCGGTGTGACAAAATTTGTAAATCCGGCCACGATCATGGCCCAGGCCTTGGGGTTGAGCGGGTGCACCAGAAGGCCAGCGGCAAATCCCGGCGGCGTTTGCGGATCTGTGCTTGCTGTGGTCAGGCGCAGATTGGCAACCTTCCAGGCAAGCCAGAAAATATAAGCCACACTCAGCCATTTCAGCGCTTCAAAAAGCCCCGGCACCGCCTCGGCGAGTTCCATCACACCAAAGCCAATCGGCCAGATGATCAATTGTTTGCCCAGAGCCACTCCGGCCACAAATGGCAAGGCCGCCCGAAAGCCAAAGCGCGCACCTGTTGCCAAAAGCGCCATATTCGCAGGTCCAGGTGTACCCACCTGACTTGCGGCAAAAACGCTAAAACTGATCACGGCAACGCTCATGGCGTATCTCAATACTCAAAAAGAAAAAGGGACCGGCGTTTGCTGCCGGTCCCTTAGATGTCTCATAACCTTTTGGGTCGGCTTATTCAGCGGCCTCCGCCACTGGCAGAACCGAAATAAAGGTGCGGCCTTTGAGGCCTTTGTGGAACTTCACGTTGCCGTCAACGGTTGCAAAGATGGTGTGATCTTTGCCCATGCCAACGCCTTCGCCCGGCCACATCTTGGTGCCGCGCTGACGCAGGATGATGTTGCCTGGGATCACGGCTTCGCCACCGTATTTCTTCACGCCAAGACGGCGACCTGCGGAGTCGCGACCGTTACGGGAACTACCACCAGCTTTTTTATGTGCCATATCGTTAGTCTCCTATCCGTCTTTTACTTCGCCAGTTCGGCTGCTTGCGCAACCCACTCTGGCTTCACTTTGGCGCCTTCGAAGGTGTCAACATCCACGGCTGCCAGAGCAGCGTAAGTGGTGATGCCTGCTTCCACCAGTTTCTTGGCAGCGGCTGGACCAACGCCGGTGATGGCGGTCAGGTCGTCGCCTGCTGCTGCCGGAGCTTCTGCTTTTGCAGCGGCTTTGGCAGGTTTGGCTTCTGCTGCTGCGGCTGGAGCGGACACGGAGCCTGCGCCGATTGCAGCTTTCACACCAGACTTGTCACCACCGGTGGCAAGAATGTCGGTGATGCGAACCAGTGTCAGTTTCTGACGGTGGCCCACGGTGCGCTTGGAGCTGTGCTTACGACGACGCTTCACGAATTTGATCAGCTTTTCGCCTTTGATCTGGTCGATCACGTCAGCCTGCACGGCAGCGCCTTCAACGAAAGGTGCGCCAACAACGGTGGACTCACCGCCAACCATCAGCACATCGTTGAATTGAATCTTTTCGCCAGCGTCTGCAGCCAGTTTTTCGACACGCAGGACGTCGCCTGCTTGTACTTTATACTGTTTACCGCCGGTCTTCAGGACTGCGAACATGTCCTATTCCTTCGATCTGATCGCGTCCTGTGGCCCCGCATCCTGAAGGATTTGGCGTTGTGGCAGGCTTTGACACCATGCCGCCTCGAACTGCGCGCCCCTGTATGGGGCTGTGTTACAATAAAATCAGGCGCAAAGTCTGCACTTCACGCCGGATGCGCGCTTATCCTGTGGAAAACCTCTCAAGTCAACCCTTAACTTCTGCGCCCTCCCTCAAACGGATAACGTCAAAGCTCTTGTGAGGGTTGCAACTCCCCCATGCGCAGCGCCAGCGCTTCAAACCGGTTGGACATCACTTCAAAATGCACCGCGTTCATCAACTCATAAACCGTCATCATATCCGGATGCTCCAGTGCTTCTGTATAGGCTGCTATCTCCTCCACAGAGAAGTCCTGATAGGTATAGGCGGCATTGCGCAGAGACGACTGTTCCATTTCCTGCGCAATCTCTTCTGCATTTTCATTGAGAGCCGCGCGCAGCCCCTCCTCATCCGTGCGCAGAGAGATCACCCCCGCATAAGAAGCCGCCAAAAGGAACCTGACCTGAATTTCAGTCATGGCCTGCCCGCCAATGTCTTTGGGATCAATCGCGTGGTTCATGCGCTTAAACAAATCAATGCGCGGATCGTCATTGGCTTTGAGCGCGTCAAGCAATGCGCCCCCGTCCGTGTCTTTGGCGATATCATCTCCCATATGCGAACTGTTCTCTACCGCCACAAGGCGTTGGCCAAGGTCGCTGGCATAAAATTCAGCCGCATGCGCCAACAAAGCCTCATCCAATGTGGCTTCCAAAATATCAAGCGCGCGATTCTGCATGAGTTCAACATCAAACACATCCTTAGAAAGCGCCTGCCACTGAAGGCCAAAATCTTCCTCGGCCAATCCCAGCATTTCCGGTGCCGCCGAGGCGGAAAGCGCAATTGACTCAATCGCCACATCAAACCCAGTGACCTGTAAAAACGCCGCCACCCGGTCGCGATCTGCGGCCTGCGCGCCGCCTGCGATGCCAGTCAAGCAGAGCAAAAATACAGCGCAGAGGCCAAAAATGGCGCGCAGGGAGATCACGGAGGGCGGGGCCAATCGGGCAAGAGCTGAAACCATGGCCACAGGCTAAATCATTTCGCAGGCGAAACAACGCAAATCCCACTTGCACGTGATCACGAACGCGCGTAAACGACGGCGCACCAAGACCACGGTCTATGCGGACGGAGAGGTGCCGGAGTGGTCGAACGGGGCGGTCTCGAAAACCGTTGTCCCTTCACGGGGACCCAGGGTTCGAATCCCTGTCTCTCCGCCATTTACACGATTTTGCCCCCTGAATCGCCACTTTGGCTGCCCCAATCGGAATGCCTGAACGGTTTTGGTACCAACGGTGCTCAGATGAGCTCGTATTAGTAGGGTAAACTGCGGCAAGATCTTGCTTGGCCCGCAGGCCGTCAGCCTCTTGGCAATACGACCTGCGCCTGAAGTCGCAACCTCCAGCCTTCTGGTCCGTTATCGGGCGACACGGCCCAATAGCCCGCGCCAAGCATCCAGCTGACAGGTACGCCGCCAAGAGGCTTCAACTTGGCCACATTTACGTTCAGGGGCACCGACCATTCATCATTCTCCCAGTCATACGTACTTTCCGTGGTGGCACTGAAGGTCCATGCGTCGGCAGTTGTGTAGGAGACAAAAGGTTGCACAAATGTGCTGTTGGTGGGTGTTGTCGGGCTGCTTTCCAGATCCCAGATATGGTTGGCAAGCGCGCCATATGTCCAAGGCCCGGAAACTTGCAGCGCAATTCCAGTGAGTCCCCCCGCCCAAGTCTCCGTGGACACATCTGACCCAGTTGGGATTCGGGCCACTGGACCAAGCCCCCAGGTCAGCCCAGCCTCCGTTGTTTGCGTATACCATGCACTGAACAGCACATCCGCAAGCCCACTTTGCGACGTTCCGGGAATAACGTCCTCCTGAGACACATAAGGCACAATCGTGCGGGTGACGATATTGGCCCCATTGTCCAGACTGAACGGTACGACGGGCTGAAAATTCACAGTGGTGCGAGACCCTTGATCGTCTTGCCCGATGTTATCGTCAAAGTTCAGTTGAAACGGGACAGAAACAATGGCCGCCACCGGGTTTGCCAACTGCTGGGCGAGATCGGCTTCTTGCGCATGGGCCATCACCCCCAACACGGACAAGATAAGTGATAGTTGAAATTTCATGGAAACCTCCAAAAAACAGAAACCGACTCATGGTCAGTCTAGGGGGGCTGAAGCGCCTGCCAGAGGTGTGCCACATACCGTGACGGCACCTTTGCGCATTTTGGAATAAAGAACGCCTACATGACAGACCGGCACCGCTGGTCAGCTGATCCGCACAAAATCTGCCAATTTGAATCGCTTTTGATTGAAGTCTTCTGTGGGCCCATAGAGGCGCAGGGCCGTCAGCGGGCGTTTGCCCCGCGTTGGGATCCAATTGCTCTGCATGCCCTCCGGCGCGGCTGGACCAACAAACAAGCTCACACCGCCATCGTCATTTTTCACCATGTTTGGAATATCATAGGAGGACAGTGTCGTGCGCCCCTCCTCCGTGTAAATGAACGATTTGGTAGCGCGATCATAGACCGTCAGCGCCCAGAATTGCGACACGGGCATGTCTGCGGGCAAATCCAACCGATACGTCGCGCCTGCCATCAGCGGCGCGCCAGTATTGTCCGCCAGTCCCATCATATATTGCGTTGCCGGAGCGTCGGATAACTCCGTTGGCATGTAGGTACACCAAAAATACTCCGCTGCGCGCTCATAAGTGTCGATCCTATCGTCATATTCCCAAGTAAACCGCTTGTTCTCATCGGTCAGAAGAAGTGAGGCATAGTGACGATCCGGCCAGTAGAGCTTCTCCTTAGGAATGGCGTCAAACCAGGCTTCCATAGCGTACCAGACGTCAATGGCTGCTTGGCGCATGGCCTTCTTTGCAGTGTCATTTGGCGCATAGGGCCTCCCCCTCTTGATCCCCAGTGTTTCCATCATGCCCAGCATGACTTTGTGTTTGTCCTCAGGCGGCTCCACCGTAAACACATGATACATGTCTTCAAAAGCCCGCTCATCAAAGAACGGCAGAGTTTGATAGCCACTCTCGATTGGATCAAAAAACCGCTGTTTAGGTGGGTTTTGCGCTTGCGCGAGCGGATACATACGCAGCTTTTTAGCATAGGCGTAGGCATCTTCGGTGGTTTTGCCTTCGGCGCGCACCGACCTGAATGCAAAGGCAATACGATAGTTGGGGGATGGCACATGAATGTAGCCTTCCGGCGCGTCTCCTTCATATCCGGGTGGTGTGAAGAGATATTTTGCACCTTTGCCTTGATCCATCCCTGATGGACCTACGTCGGCAATCGTATATTGCCATGCATCCACCACTTGACCATAGAGGCTGCCCTCCGGACCAGCAGTAGGCACCTCCAGCACAAGCGGGCCGGCCTGCAAATCAGAAAAGGCTGTGATGTAAGGCGTGCTGGAATTGGCGGTTGTGGCCTCCAGATTGGGGGGCGCCGCAGCGGACCATGCCAGAATATCATTGTCCCTGAGGCCTAAATCTTCGAGCGCAGCGGCGCGGAAGCGATAAATCGCCTGCGCGGGCATGGCCCAAAGCAACAATTCAAAAGCACGCTGATAAGCCAGTTGATAGCCAAAGTCTCCGACAGAGGCGCTTACCCCGGCGGGGGGTTGCCCCCCACGCGGCTCTTTGCCCTGACCATCCGCCGGAAGAGAGGTCTGTGGCGCGGAAGAATCTGCGGTTTGCGCATGGGCGCGATGGCTCAAACCAAGGGCAAGACCAGAAGCGGCCAAAGCATGAAATGCGCGACGGGACATCATGGGCGTCTAACTCCGATTGAATCACTTGTGCAAAGCCTACAGCCTCCCTTAGGAAGAGATTGCCCACCGTTGGGCACTTTGGAAAAAATATGAATTTACAACAAGCAATTGAGAGCGTCGCGCGTAGCGGTTGGCTCTCCCGGCAACCAATGTCCTTTGTGCAAAACTTGCGCGATATCTGTGAACTGCGCCCCCTGAAAGCCGGTGAGCGGCTGACATCCTTAGGAGATCCGGGCGGCAGCATTCTTGGGCTCGCTTCCGGGACCTTAAATGTCTTTATCGCCTCCGGGCCCTTCCCCCCTTTTCTTTGTTACATCGCCCACCCCGGCTGGTGGACAGGCGAGGCCGCCGCTGCCACCCAGAGCGCCAGACGCGTAGAGCAAGTTGCCCGTGTCGATTGCCAGATCCTGGTCATTCCATCCAAAGGTCTGCGTGACTTGGTGCTAAAGGATCCGGAAACCTGGCGTAGGCTCGAAGAAATCACAGTCGGGCATATGGACCATGCGCTTGAGTTGGCCTGCATTCGCGGCGGATCTGACAAATGGATCCAGACGGTCAGCACCCTCCTGCGCCTTGCTAATCAGTTCCCAGCGGATCAGAAACAGGTTGAGATCAATGTCAAACAGGCGGAAATCGCAGAGATGGCGGGGCTGAGCCGCAACAGTGTTGGTCCGGTGCTTTCAGCGCTCACCCAAAACGGTGCCGTGACCCAACGCTATGGGGCGCTTCTAGTAGATCGTGACAAGCTTTCCAAAGCACTCCCGAACTGAAGAGCGGACATGGGCCGAGACAGAAAGACGCAGAGTTTCCCTCCAAACATTAAAAATTTGAAGATTTAAAAGCAAAAAAGCCCTCAAGTCTTTGCGACTTAAGGGCTTTTTATGGCTCCGGCGGTAGGGATCGAACCTACGACCAATTGATTAACAGTCAACTGCTCTACCGCTGAGCTACGCCGGAACATTTATCTCTGAGCTGCCTCAGAAGGTGTCGCAGGGTATAGCCGCGCTTTTTGGGGACGTCCAGAGGATTTCTCACCAATTGCAGGAAGAAATTTCACCTCAGACCACAAGCTTGCGAAAAACAAAAAAGCCCTCAAGTCTTTGCGACTTAAGGGCTTTTTATGGCTCCGGCGGTAGGGATCGAACCTACGACCAATTGATTAACAGTCAACTGCTCTACCGCTGAGCTACGCCGGAACATCTATCTCTGAGCTGCCTCAGGAGATGTGGCGGGGTATAGCTTTGGATTTCAGAGACGTCCAGAGGCTTTTTTGAAGTTTTTTGAATTTCCGCAAAAAACTTTTACAGCAGTTCAAAAACCGCATCTGCGGCGAGCTGATCCCGCACTGAGACACGCTTTTTACCATGCAAATCAACGAGGTGAGCAAAAACGTTGCGTGTGGCAGCTGGCAGTAGCGCGGCAGGAGTTTCTTTATATATTGCCGAAGCCAGTGCCTCTGCGGTGGTTGACCCACTGGTCAGCCCTGCCAGGATTTCAGACTCCCGCCCCTTGCGGTGCGCCATCAACCACGCCAAGCGCTCTGATGGGTTTTCTATCGGAGCACCGTGGCCTGCGTGAAATACCCGCCATTGCCGCGCAGAAAGCTTCTCACAAGACGCCATAAAATCGGTGAGATCACCATCTGGTGGGGACACCAGAGAACTGGCCCACCCCATGACATGGTCTCCGCAGAAACAGACATCCTCCATCGCCAGAGAAATATGGTTTCCAAAATGGCCGGGTGTGTGAATCACCTCAAGCGCCCAGCCCCTGCCCCGCAGCACCTCGCCTTCGCAGACCACACGATCTGGCATGAAGTCCAGATCCACCCCTTCGCCGCCACCAGCCAGACCACTGTCCGCAAGGGCTTGCATCACCGCACTACGCCCGGCATCGGGATCCCCATAAGCATAGACCGGCGCACCAGTTTCGTCCGAGAGCGCCCTGGCCAGAGGGGAATGGTCCAGATGGGCATGGGTCACAATGATATGTGTGATTGTCTGCTCTGGCGTCACTGCTGCCAGAATGGCCTTCAGGTGGTCTGGGTGATCTGGCCCCGGATCAATCACGGCAAGCTCTGTATCTCCAATGAGATAGGTGTTGGTCCCCCGAAAGGTCATCGGCGACGGATTAGGCGCGAGGATGCGACGCAGATTTGGCGCCAATTGCTCGGCTTTTCCGGGTTCAGGGTTGAAAGCCAGAATATGGGCGTCCATGGTCATCCTCTCAGAATATCTTTCGCCAAGGTGTAGGCATGTTTTTTCGCTGGCTCAAACGCTATATGCCCCGCAGTCTCTATGGGCGGGCTGCGCTGATCCTGATCCTGCCGGTGGTTTTGCTGCAACTCGTGGTCTCTTTCGGCCTTGTCACACGGCATTTCGAAGGGGTGACAGAACAGATGTCACGGGCCGTTGCGCGGGAGGTGCAGCTCTTTATTGATGCCGTCGCCGTCAAAGAGAGCGTGCCCGATGCGCTGCCCACGGTGTTAAACACTCTGGATATGGCGGTCACCTACCCCACAGAACTCAGTTATGAGGATACGCGCGTCTGGTATGATTTTTCTGCCTTTATCATCTCGCGAGAATTTCGCGCCTCCCTGCCTCAGGTCACGGCGGTGCAGCTGGCACAGGATGGCAAGGTCTTCTTACATCTGGACCTGCCTGATGGGCCGGCGATTCTGGATTTTGATCGCGACCGTGTCTCCGCCTCAAACTCACATCAGCTTTTTGTAAATATGGTCTTTTTCGGCGCGGTCCTGACATTTGTGGCCTATCTCTATCTGAGAAACCAATTGCGCCCAATCAAACGCTTGGCCGTCGCCGCAGAGGCATTTGGGCGCGGCCGCTCGGTTGCTTATTCCCCCGGTGGCGCGATCGAAGTGCGCGCAGCGGGCAGCGCCTTTCTGGACATGCGTGCCCGGATTGAGCGCCAGATGGAGCAACGCACCCTTCTGTTGTCGGGTGTCAGCCATGATCTGCGCACGCCGCTGACACGGTTCAAGCTTGGTCTATCCCTCCTGGATGATGTGGATCGGGAACCGCTGGAACGCGATGTCGAAGAAATGCAACGCATGCTGGATGCCTTTCTGAGCTTTGCCCGCGGGGTCTATGAGGATGAAACCGAAGGAGTCGACCCTGTCGTGCTGACAACCGAAATTGTTGAAGATTTCAAACGCAGCGGCGCGGATGTTGCGCTTGTCTCAACAGAGGGCAGCGGTGAGGTGGAGCTGCGCCCTGCCACGGTCCGGCGCGCCGTTGAAAATCTGATCGGCAACGCGGTGCGCTATGCCAATTGCGCCCAAGTCTCTGTCCAGATCACAGATCGATATCTGCGCATTCGCGTGGAGGATGATGGGCCGGGCATCTCGCCTGCGCAACGCGAAGAAGCGCTTAAACCCTTTGCCCGACTGGAACCCGGACGCAATCAGAACAAGGGGATTGGCGTTGGTCTGGGCCTCTCCATTGCCGCCGATGTGGCCCGCGCCCATGGTGGCATTCTGCGCCTCGGCGAAAGTGAAACTCTGGGTGGCCTACGCGCAGATCTGGTGCTGGGCATGTAGGCGCTCTGCCGCTTTGACCACTGGCTCACACAGGCGCCCGCTTTACAGCGCAATTCAGAGACGATAGCAGTCAGAAAAATGTGCTGCGACAATTAGAAAGGAAGCGACATGCGTATTGGCAACCGAGAGATTGGCCCAAATCATCCGCCCCTCGTTATCGCAGAAATCGGCATCAATCACGGCGGTGATCTCTCTGTCGCCAAAGAAATGGTGCGTCTTGCGGCCCTGTCTGGCTGCGAGTTGGTCAAGCATCAGACCCATTTTGTCGACGATGAAATGACAGATGAGGCCAAACAGATCTTCCCACCAAATGCAGATGTCTCGATCTGGGAAGTGATGGAGCAATGCGCATTGTCCGCCGAGGATGAGCTGGAGCTGATGCGCTATACGAAAGAGCTGGGCATGATCTTCATCTCCACGCCCTTCTCGCGCAAAGCCGCAGATTTCCTTGCAGAGGCGGGCGTTCCGGCGTTCAAAATCGGCTCCGGTGAGGCCGACAATCTGCCCTTGATCCGCCATATCGCCTCCTTTGGCAAACCGGTCATCATGTCCACCGGCATGCAAACCATTGAAACCATGCAACGCTCTGTCGCCATCCTCGAAGAGGCAGGCGTGGAGTATGCGCTGTTGGAATGCACCAACCTCTACCCCTCGCCGCCTGAAATCGTTTCGCTGCGCGGTGTGACCGATCTGAAAGAGGCCTTCCCAAATGCAGTGGTGGGCTTCTCCGATCACTCTATTGGGCCGGAAATGGCGCTCGCTTCCGTGGCGCTGGGTGCCTGCATTCTGGAACGGCACTATACCGATACGCGCTATCGTCAGGGCCCGGACATCATCAATTCGATGGACCCATCAGAGCTGCGTTTCTTGATTGAACGCTCCCGCGAAATCTGGATTGCCGCAAATAACCCGAAACAGCGCACTGAGGCCGAAGAACCGGTTTATGCCTTTGCGCGAGCCTCTGTGGTGGCTGACAAGGATCTGCCAGAAGGTCACGTGATCACAGAGCAAGACATCTGGGCGCGCCGTCCGGGCTCAGGCGAAATCCCGGGCTATGACTTTGACAAAGTGGTCGGCAAGACCCTGACACGGGCGGTCACACGCAACACGCAGTTGAAGTGGGAAGATTTGAAGTGATGCACGTGCCGGACAATTTGGGCATCTGGTTGATAAACCTACCCAAGGACAGCAAGCGTCTGGAGAAGATGCAGAAGCAGCTCGCTGATTTGGGAGTAACTGCAACGATTTTTCCGGCGATCAATGGCAAAGAACAAGCGCTAGAGCTGAAAAAAAATGTTGATGAGGCGGCCTACACTCGCAACATGGGGCAAAGCTTATTGCCGGGAAAGATGGGGGTTTATGCAAGCCATGTTTCTGTCTGGGAAGCATTTCTGCAGTCAGATCACGATTACGCATTGATTTTAGAAGATGACGTAATTTTTCATGATGATTTCCCCACTGCATTTCAGACTGCATTGGACGCCCAGCAGCATTGGGATCTGATACGTTTCAACTGCATTCGCGCAAAAATGCCTATTTCTCAGGGAGCATTGGGGGCATACCGTCTGAATGCTTACTTGGGGCCGTTTACAGGTAATGCGTGTTACCTCATCAAACGATCTGTTGCGGAAAAACTCTGCACTAAAATTTGGCCACAAACACGCGCGATGGACCATGAACTTAACCGTTTCTTTGTACATGACTACCGCCAGATGGGTCTCGAGCCTTTTAGCAGTCACCCAGACGACGGTGGAGTGTCGACGATTACTGGCCGTGAAATGGACCAAGTCCGCAAGCCTAAATGGCATAAAAGACTGCCACACTATCGCCTAAAGGCCGCGAACTATTTCCGGCGCGCATGGTGGCTCATGAAAAACGGAATGCTCTTGCCCTCTCATAAGGACCTAACATAGCGTCAGTCTTCTGAACACTCTCAACTATCGCTATCTGGGCAATGTGTGGCATGCAGATCCAAACCCTTTCTTTCGGCCTGGTTCCTCCTGAACTGGAACTGACGCGTGCTTTGCCGACACGTTGCGAGATCCGCGATGAGAACGTTTGGCAGTCGTATGATCAGACAACACTGTTTTATGATGTGGTGCATTGCAGCCAAAGCGGGCTAGTGAAAGTCTTCATGCCGAAGCTTTTCAATTTAAAACATGCCTTTCTGGCATCGTCATTTCTGTTTGACGATACGCCGATCAAAATTCACCGTCTGATCGAAGGGCGTCAGTTTGATGTTGCGGTATTTAAAGTGGTGTCAAAGCCCAACATCTTTCGTGTTGTGATGTCAAAAAATGCCGAAGTTACAGCCAGAGTAAATACACGCGATACAACTATCTCCGACGCAAATATCCTGTTCACAATGTCAAAAGACAATCCACTGGAGTGGATCAAGGATTGGGCGCAGTTTCACGTACGGCAGCATGGCACGGATACAATTGTCATCATCGACAACGACAGTGACACCTACAATCTTGAAGACATCCTTGAATGCCTTTCTTCAATCAATAACTTAAAACACATTCGCATCCTGAACGCACCATTGCCCTTTGGCCCCAGTCAAGGCGACTGCACGCATTGGAGCCTTGCAAAATTTTTGCAAGTGGCCATGCTCAATCTCGGATTTTGGAGATTTGGAATGCGCAATTCCGTTTTTCTAAACTTGGATGTAGATGAATTGCTTATGTCTCGAAAAGACAACTCAATCTATGACAAGATACGCCAGAAGCCCTTTGGATACATGACATTTCCCGGAGAGTGGTACTACGCAACTGACCGCGGACAACGACCTATGCACTCAGACCACTTTCTGTATTGCACCGATGACAAACCCTGCCCTACGAAATACGCAATTCACACGGACTCGATCTTATCGAAACTGGCTCTCAAGGTGCACAATTTGAATTATATCGACCGGCGTTTTTTCAAGAGCAAGGATGACTTCTACTTCTTGCACTGTCGACAAATTTCAACATCTTGGAAGTATGATCGATCGAGCGGTAACACCAAACACCTTCAAGAAAATACGTGGGCCCGCAATAAGCTCGAAATTGCGCTCAACCAAACAAGCTCTCAATGATAGGCAAATGAAGACATCCCTCCTCTTCCTCACCGGCACCCGCGCTGATTTCGGCAAGTTGGAGCCTCTGGCCATCGCTGCGCGGGATGCGGGCTTTGATGTGACGTTTTTCATCACCGGCATGCATATGCTGGCGCGATATGGCATGACCAAGCTTGAGGTGCATCGCATGCCCGGTGTCACCAAACATGAGTTTCTCAATCAGCGCCCCGGTGATCCGCAGGACATCATTCTGGCCAAAACCGTGGTCGGCTTTTCTGATTATGTGACAGAGACACGCCCGGATATGGTGGTGGTTCATGGCGACCGGATTGAGGCGCTGGCGGGCGCTTTGGTGGCGGCAACCAATTACATTCCCTGCGCGCATATTGAGGGCGGCGAGGTGTCCGGCACGATTGATGAGATCTACCGCCACTGCAACACCAAGCTGTCGAGCCATCATTTTGTCAGCTCAGATGCCGCCAAGAAACGGGTCATGGCCATGGGAGAACCTGAGGGGGCGATCCATGTGATCGGCTCACCAGAGCTGGATTTCCATGCTGGGCCTTCTGGTGTCACGCTGGAAGAGGTGAAAGCGCACTATGATATTCCCTTTGATGACTTCGGGCTGGTGACCTTCCATCCGGTGACGTCCGAGCAAGCCACGATGGGCGCACAGGCCCAAGCGCTTTTTGCAGAACTTGAGGCATCCGGAAAGAACTATGTGGTGATCGCGCCCAACAATGATCCCGGTTCAGAGGACATTTTCAAAGTTCTGTCACAGCTGCCCAAAGACCGCTTTCGTCAGTTCCCGTCGATGCGGTTTAACCACTTCTCAGAGTTGATGAAAAACGCCGCCTGTATGATTGGCAACTCCTCCGCTGGTGTGCGCGAAGCGCCCTTTTTGGGCTTGCCCTCACTGGATGTTGGAACCCGCCAGACCAACCGCGCACAGGCCGGATCGGTGTATTCCTGCGCCGCAGAGGACAGTGCGGCAATACAGGCATTTTTGCAAAACCAATGGGGCACGCCGCATCAGCCACACACCGGCTTTGGCGAAGGCCGCTCTGCCGATCGCTTTGTGGATCTGCTCAACAGCGACACGTTCTGGACCCAAGGTCTGCAAAAAGCCTTTCAGGACAACGCCTGAAAGGCTTGAGCATTTAGGACATATCCATATCCACAACACCGGTGAAGCGCCGCGCCTCCCAAGCGCGCGCAATCAACAGGCTGCTGTCGCGCATTTTGTCAAATCGGGGCATAAGCGGGTTGCCGGATGTCTCCTGCCCGCGTAGAAGCGCCAGAAAATCGCGCATCATATTCATGAACATGTCATTGCGCTCAAAGGAAAACGGCGTGACCTGCGCCCCCTGCCCCATATCTTCGGACAAGGTGGGGATCAGGAAATCCAAATCCACAACGCGTTCTGCGCCCCGTAACGCGGCTTTGCGCAACGAGACAGGTGAGACATAATCCATCGAAATGGTGCCCACCGCGCCAGAGGCCGCGACAACATCCACACGGGTGGCAAAATCAATCTGCGGAAAATCCTCATGTGCAAGTGCCCGCACATCAGAAATCTCCAGCGGGCCCATTACCGCCAGCGCCAGATCCATTTCGTGGCAGAGATCCATCAAGACACCGCCGCCTTCAGGCTCGGCGGCATAGCTCCCGGCAAAAGACCAGTTTTCCCGCCACTGACGCACGTCATGGCCGATCTCAAAAGAAAACCCGTAGGTCTGGCTCAGATCTAGGGCCGACAGTGCTCGCACCGCCGGGTGATAGCGCATCATGAACCCCACCATGGAGCGCGCCGCCACAGGGGCGGCAGCAGCGTGAATGGCCTCCACCTGCGCCACACGCCAGGCCAGCGGTTTTTCCGCATAAAACGGCCAATCCCGCGCCGCGCACATCTCGATCAGCTCCAGCCGGATCGGCGTGGAGGTGGCAATCACCACCGCCTCAATATCCTGACGCGCCTCAAATGCGGCGCGGTCAAACCCGCGCCAGCCGATCAGCTCAACAGCCTCGCCCAATGCGGCCAGATTGGCCGCATGGCGTTTGCCAATCGAGCCTGCACCGATGACCGCAATCACCACGCGGAGAAGCCCCCATCCACATTGACCATCTGACCGGTCATATGGCCTGCGTGTTTGCTGGCTAAGAAGAGCATCACATCCGCAATCTCATCAGGCTGCGCCATGCGGTCCTGCATGATCAATGCGCCCACGCGCTTCTGGAACTCCTCGGAATGCCCGTTGAATACCGCGCCCGGCGAAATCGTGTTCACCGTGGCGTCGCGCTTGGCCCAATAGCCTGCAAGCCAGACGGTCATGCCGTGGATCCCTGCTTTGGACACGCCATAGGCAGAGAAGTTCTTAAACGGCATGCCGTCATAAATCGGGTGATGCGCACCGTTAAGGGCATACATCGACGCCACATTGATCAAAGCGCTTGGGTATTTGCCCACGATGTCGCGATCCATCTGGCGCGCGATCATGAACGCACCGGTCAGATTGGTGCGCATGGTGCGCTCAAAGTCTTCGACGCTGGTGTCGGCAAAATCCGGAAACGGCTTGCCTGCCCCCATCAACATCTCGCCCGTGATGGCGGCGTTGTTGAGCACCACATTGGGCTGCCAGCCATCTGCCATCACCCGCTTGAAGATCTCAACCACCTCTTCTTCAACACCCACGTTCAGGTCGTAGTAGCCAAAGTTCGGATTATCGCCATGCGCCTCTTTGAGGGCATCCGCGCGTGCGCCGGGCAGATCGGTGGCCACAACCTTGGCACCGACTTCCAGCATGCGCCGCACATAGGTGGAGCCCAGCACACCGCCGGACCCTGTGATAAAGACTGTGCGCCCGTCCAATTGTTTGTCCATTCTGTCTGGCCTCCTTCAGCCGTCTTGACCAAGCTCTTCACGCAGAAGCATCTCGACCAGCTTGAAATCAAAGGGGGAATCCACATCAATGCAGCGCTCTGGCGGCATTTCAAACGGGATCACACGCCCCTCATAAATGGTTTTGGCACGGCGCAGATACTCTGGCGCAACCACATAGGTTGAGGCGGCGTGCTCATAAACAGTTGGCGCGGCCTGCCGCGCCCAGACCCCGCCGGGCAGTGGTTTACTGACCTGCAAAGCTCCGGTTTCATCCGGTTCCACAAGGTTGAAATAGGGATTCTTGCGCGCCTCACAGACACTCATCACCATATCCGGCG
This sequence comes from Shimia sp. R11_0, assembly GCF_017744035.1. Taxonomy (NCBI): domain Bacteria; kingdom Pseudomonadati; phylum Pseudomonadota; class Alphaproteobacteria; order Rhodobacterales; family Roseobacteraceae; genus Shimia; species Shimia sp. R11_0. Next base: position 247,973 of record NZ_JAGHQY010000002.1, read on the forward strand.
CCTCTTTCAGAAAGAGATCAATCGCCCCGCTGATATCGCTGCTGTGACGCAGAGGTGAGGTGCAATCCAAATCCAGAAAGGCCGTGGCGGCCCGCCCGGCCGCAGCTTCCGCTGCCGCCATGGCATGTTGCCAGACACCCCATTTGGGCGCGGCATCTGTTGCGAGTTCCGCGGGACGCAGACCAATCTGCAAGGCGCCCTTGGCAATGGCATGCTCATAGATGGCCTCATCATCTGTGGATACGACCACTGCCTCAACTTGAGGATGCTCAAGCAGCTGGTCGAGAGACCAGTCAATCATCGGCTTGCCGCAGAGATCCTTGAAGTTCTTGCCCGGCACGCCTTTGGAGCCTTTGCGCGCTCCGATATGTCCGAGGATCATTCCTGTCTCTCCATTGTTTTTAAACCGCTTTGCTTCATTCAATGCCAGACTAGCCCTCGCCCTGCAATCCCCGTGCGCAATGTGGCGGGGATGCCTTCGCAAACGCGGCAATGTGCTTGCGCGTGCGCAGGACAGAACCTAAATACGAAACTGAATTTTGGACAGATGCAACGCAGGAACATCCCCACCATGGACGCACCGCAGGGCAAATTCTCTCATCGTGTGAGTGACGTCTTCATCCGTGGGTTCCTCGCGACCATGCGCACCCTGCCTTATGAACAGCGCATCGCGCTTGCTGGGAAATTTGCCACCAAAGTTCTGGCCCCACTCACGGGCAGTCGTCGCCGCATTCGCGAAAACCTTGCCTTGGTGATGCCCGAGCTGTCCCAGGATGCGGTCGAAGCCATTGTGCGCGAAACACCAGAGACCATGGGCCGCATGCTTATGGAAACCTATTCGCCCGATGAGTTTCTGGCACGTTGTGCGACAACCCCGATCCTTGGCCCCGGACTGGAGATCGCAAAAGCTTCGCAAGCGGAGGGCAAAGGCGGCCTTTTGGTCACCGGGCATTTTGGCAATTATCTTGCTGCGCGTGGGGCGTTTTTGGCAAATGGCATCCCCATTGGTGTGCTCTACAAGCGGATGAACAATCCCTTCTTTAACGCGCATTACGTGGAGGCCATGGCCAAATTTGGGGAACCGATGTTTGAACGCGGTCGCCGCGGTATGTCCAGCATGATCAAACATCTGCGCAGCGGCGGCTTTGTCGGTATCGTGCAAGATCAACGCATCAAAAATGCGCCTGTGATGCCCTTCATGGGCAAACCCGCACGCACGGCTTTGTCGTCAGCTGAACTTGCGCTGAAATATGACATACCGCTGATACCGGTCTATGGTGTCCGCGAGCCTGACGGCAGCTACAAGGTTGTTACGGAACCAGCTATCGCGCGCAGCACGCCCGAGGAGATGACGCAGGCCGTAAACGCAAGCCTAGAGGCGCAAATCCGGGCACACCCAGGCCAATGGATGTGGACTCATAATCGCTGGCGCGATGCCGGAAATGCCACGTCGGAAGACCGCGCACGCGGCAAAGCTTAAGTCGATTTTTAAAGGCGCTTCGCAGAAACGCCGTATTTGCGCACCAGTTTCACCATCTCTCACAGGCAAAATCACACATGCGCCCAAGTCTGCCCGGGCGCTTGCTGCCATAGGAGATATTCATGTTTCAGGCTTTATTTGCGACGCCCAAAGCCGAGCCTCAAAAGGTCTCGCGCCATGCGCGTCTGTTCGAGCTTCTGCGCCAACAGAACCTTGCATCACAAAGCGCGCAGGCCAGAGCCGCGCGCGCTGAGGGTGATTTCCTTGCGGATCGCTTGCTGCAAAATGCCACAAGCTCCCTGCGCCGCAACGCATAAGGCCAGTGGCAAGTTTCGCTCAGCCGCGAAAGCCTGTGGCGACCACAAATTTTTCGGAACTGTCTGAGCGGCTGCTGGGTGGTTTCACGTTGGCGACTTTGGTGAACTTTTGTTTCAGGAGCTTCTGAAGCTCGCCTTCCGCCCCCCCGGCCAATACTTTGGCCACAAAGGTGCCGCCCTCTTCGAGAACGTCAAATGCAAAGTAAGCTGCCGCTTCACAGAGTGCCATAATGCGCAGGTGATCGGTCTGTTTATGTCCGGAGCTGGCCGCGGCCATATCGCTCATGACCACATCCGCTTTGCCACCCAGCCAGTCTTTGACCTTCAGATCGGCATCGTCTTCCATGAAATCGAGCTGATGGATTTCAGCGCCCGCAATAGGCTCCACTTCCTGAAGATCGACCCCCAGAATGGTGCCAACTTTCTTGCCAGCCTTCTCGCCAAGCGCATTCACGCGCGGCACGGCGACCTGACACCAGCCACCGGGCGCACAACCCAGATCCACAACCCGCGCACCGGGCACGAGAAAGCGATACTTGTCATCCAGTTCCATAATTTTAAAGGCCGCGCGGCCACGGTAGCCTTCGGCCTTGGCGCGTTGAACGTAGGGATCATTCAACTGGCGCTGCAACCAACGGGTGCTGGACAATTTGCGCCCGCGCGCAGACTTGACCTTAATGGTCAAATCACGCTGTCCGCGTCCTGATGTGTTCTTGCCGGTCGGTTTCTTGGCCATATCCGCACCCGTTTTCTCTAGAGAGAGTGTCTTCTAATCATTTTTGCCAGCTTCACAAGGCGAACCGCAATCCGAACGTCTTAAAAATGCCCGTCCTCCAAGACTCCATCTGCACTCATCTGCGCATAAAGCAGCCCCTCCCGCAGCCCGCGGTCTGCAACAGAGAGCCGATCCGTCGGCCAGCAGCGCAACAGCGCCTGCAAAATTGCAGAGCCACTCATGATCAGAGCCTGGCGATCCTGCCCGATGCGCGGATCATTACGCCGCCCCTTTGGCCCCAAATCCAGATAGCCACGGATCACCTTGTCAATCTGATCACTGGTCATGCGCAGCCCATCCACCTTGTTGCGGTCATACCGCCGCAATCCAAGATGGCTCGCCGCGACAGTTGTCACCGTGCCGCTGGTGCCGATAATCTGAAACCCCTCACTGGGGGGCGCATCTTTATAAGGGGCAAACTCGCTCAGGTTCTCCTCAAAAAACCAGCTCATCAGGGCAAAGCGCGCAGCATCATCTTCCACATCCCGGAATTGATCTCGCAGCGTGGCAACCCCGAGAGGAACCGAAATCCAATCCACCACTTTGGCAGCCGGAAATGGGCTGTCGACCGTGTGAAAACCGCCTCGCAGGCGCATGATCGCGCGTGGGCGCTCGATACGGGGTACCGAGGAAAGATCAATCCAGACAAGCTCTGTAGAGCCGCCGCCAATATCCACCACCAAGAGCTGTTCCGTCTTGGTGGAGACCAAAGGCGCGCAACTGATCACGGCCAGACGTGCTTCTTCTTCGGCCTGTATGATCTCCAACTGCAAGCCGGTCTCACGCCGCACCTGACGCACAAAATCCCGTGCGTTCTTGGCGCGACGGCAGGCTTCTGTGGCCACCAGCCGCATGCGCTTCACCTTGTGGCGTTTGAGCTTCTGCTGGCAGATGCGCATGGCCTGTATGGTGCGCCGCATTGAGCCACGCGACAAACGGCCGGTGCTCTCCAGTCCGGAGCCCAGCTGGACAGACTTGCTAAAGCTGTCCACCACATGAATCTGGCTGCCCTTTGGCTGAGCAATCAGCATGCGACAACTGTTTGTGCCCAGATCCAGCGCCGCATAGAGCGTGCTGGGATCGGGCGGTTTGGGCGCGGGGCTCTCAACCGGTTTTGGGAATGCGCCCGCACCTTTGGGACGCTTGGGCGCCATCGTCACGCCCTCCATTTCGTGTTGCTCTCAACCTAGTCTGTCGGCTCCCGCCACGCAATCCCTCCAACCCATTCAATAGCTTGAAACCGAGCATTGATTTTACGCCCCTGCGCCGTTCATCTTTATCATGTAAAGATTTCACGCCGCACCGCATAGCGAGCGCGCTTTGTCAGGGCTACAAAGTGCTCACAACAAACCCCGAGGTCGCGTTAAGCTGTCCTTTTGTCGAAATTGTGCCAAGCCGGTCGCCGTCCCTGCCCTAGGAATGTTCTACCGAATACTGGAGGAATCAAATCCTATGCCTGATGTTACCATTGTTTACTGGCGCGATATTCCAGCTCAGGTGATTGTGGGCAAAGGGCGTCGTGGCGCAAAAAAACCTTTGGCCGAACGCTTTGAACAAGCCATTGACCGCGCTGCAATGAAAGTCGGCGCTGCGGATACCGATGCGTATCTGGCAGAATGGCGCAAGGCTGATCCCTACACAGTAGAAGGTGAGCCGCAAACCATCTTGGAGGATGAGGTGGCGCGGCTTGAGGCAGAATACGATCGCGAGCGCATCAAGGCTCTGATCGCAAATGAAGGCTGGGCATGACACGCCCCTCGTTTTGGGAGGCCGCAATGGCTTTGTTGAATTTCAAGCGCAAGTCGGATGAGGGCAAGACCACCTCGCCGGAGATGGAAGCTTTCCTGAAAGGCTACTCCATCGAAGTCATGCCGCGCACAGCGGCAAAGGTTGAGGATTTCCGCGCTCTGTTGCCAGAGGGCACACGCGTTTATATCGCGCACATCGAAGGCACCCCAATCGAAGACATGGTTGCCACAGCCAAGCGCATCAAAGGCGAAGGCTATGATGTGATGCCCCACTTCCCGGCGCGCATCATCAAAGACAAGGCCACCCTGGAAAACTGGATCTCCATGTATCAGGGCGAAGCCGACGTGAAACAGGCGCTTTTGTTGGCCGGTGGTGTGACAACCCCACATGGCGACTTCTCTGACTCCATGCAACTGCTGGACACAGGCCTGTTTGACAAAGCGGGCTTTACCAACCTGCACGTGGCGGGCCACCCAGAGCCCAACATGGACATCGACCCCGATGGCGGGCGCACCAACACCTATGCTGCGCTGGACTGGAAACAGGAATATTCCAAACGCACCGACGCCTCCATGGCGCTGGCGACGCAGTTCTGCTTTGAAGCAGAGCCGGTGATCGAATGGGCCAACACGCTGAAAGAGCGCGGAATGAACCTTCCGATCCATATCGGCATCGCAGGCCCTGCCAAGCTGCAGACCATGATCAAATTCGCCATTGCCTGTGGCGTTGGCCCATCTCTCAAAGTGCTCCAGAAGCGCGCGAAAGATGTGTCCAAACTGCTTTTGCCACATGAGCCCACCGAAGTTCTGGCCGGTCTGGCAGCACACAAGGCGGCCAACCCCGACTTCAACATCGAAAAAGTACACTTCTTCCCGCTCGGTGGCATCAAAACCAATGCCAACTGGGCCATTGAAAATGGCGGCGCCTCTACCAAACCCGCTGCTGCACAACAGGACTGACCATGACCCGTACCATTATTGAATCTGCAACCCAAACCGCGATCATGGGCTTTGATCAGCCTTTCACCGTGATCGGCGAGCGCATCAACCCCACGGGTCGTAAAATCCTGAACGAAGAGCTGGAGCGCGGCGATTTCTCCCGCGTGCAGGCCGACGCGCTGGCACAGGTTGCCGCCGGCGCCACCGTTCTGGACATCAACTCCGGCGCGGTCTTCTCCAACAAAATGGCCGAAGATCCCCGCTACGCGGACAACAACTTTGTTGAGCCAGAACTGATGCGTCAACTGGTGGAAAAAGTACAGGAAGTGACCGATTGCCCGCTGTGTATCGACAGCTCTGTGCCCGGCGCGCTTGAGGCAGGTCTGGCCGCGGCTAAAGGTCGTCCGCTGCTGAACTCCGTCACCGGTGAAGAAGAGCGTCTGGAAGTGGTTCTGCCGCTGGTGGCCAAATACAATGTGCCTGTTGTGGCGATTTCCAACGATGACACCGGCATCTCCGAAGATCCGGAAGTACGCTTCGCGGTTGCCAAAAAGATCGTTGAACGCGCTGCCGATTTTGGCATCCCGGCGCATGACATCGTGGTTGATCCTCTGGTGATGCCAATTGGCGCCATGGGCACTGCGGGTCTGCAGGTGTTTGAACTCAACAACCGCCTGCGCAATGAACTGGGTGTGAATACCACCTGTGGCGCGTCCAACATTTCGTTTGGCCTGCCAAACCGTCACGGTATCAACAACGCCTTCCTGCCAATGGCGATGGCCACGGGCATGACCTCCGCGATCATGAACCCGGTTGCGCTGCCAATCGGTCCTAAAAAGATCGCTGAGAAGAAAGCAGAAGTTGAAGCCGCCGGTGTGGTTTTGCCAGAAGGCATGGACGACGAAACTTTCGTAAAACTCTTCGGCATGGGCTCCACCAAGGCGCGCGCCGGTAAGGAAATGGAAGCCATCCGCGCTGCCAACTTCCTGACCAACAACGACGACGGTGGTGCAGAGTGGATCAAGTTCAACAAATCCCCGGATGACGCCGCATCCGGTGGACGTGGTGGTCGCCGCCGTCGTCGCGGCTGATCGCACCTTAAAATGCCAAAACAAATGAGCCCGAAGTGCAATACTTCGGGCTTTTTTTGTGTTTTTGTAAAATTAGGGAAGCGCGGTTAACTCGTCCTTTACCAAGGTACCGTCAAGTAAACCTATGCAACCCACACTGGCACATACGACCACCGGTCAGACTTGGCTGGATCAGGTTTTCAAAACCCTCACAACCGGGGAAACCTGCGCGGTAAAGCGTCGGGTAGCGGATGTAGATCGAGAGTGCGGGCGCGCGGCTTTGGAACTTGCCGTGCGCAAACGCGGCTGGCATCTCATCGAAACGGACCGGGATTTCATCATTCTTTGTGACACCAGCCCGTTTCGTGTAATCTGCTGAAAATCACCCGCGTTTCTTACGTCCACGGTAGTCCAGAGCGCCTTCTGTTGGATCAGACTCCGCACCAAACAGACTATGTTTCTGAATTTTCTGGGTTCCTGTCACTGGAATATCAGCCATGAAACGGATCCAACCCGGCGCCTTGTAATAGGCCAGCCGCGCAAAGCACCACTCAAACAGCTCTTCTGCCAAAGCCTCTGAAACATCACCAATTATTTGCACGCAGGCCATGACCTCTTCGTCACGCATCGCATCAGGCACAGCCACAACCGCAACGCGATCCACTTTGGGATGGTCCTGCAGGCAAGCTTCGATTTCAGCAGCGGCAATGTTCTCGCCAGAGCGGCGGATGATGTTTTTCTTGCGATCCACAAAGAACACCATATCGCTGTCATCCATCATCACCGTATCGCCGGTGTGAAACCAGCCTCCGCGCCAGGCCTCCTCTGTGGCCTCTGGCAGGTTCAGATACCCGGAAAACGCGCCGCGCCTTGGGGTCGCATCGCTATAGCGCAACACCATTTCACCGGGCGTACCGCGCGCCACTTCGATGTCATTTTCATCTACAACACGCACGTCCAGCCCCGGCTGTGGCCGCCCCATTGCGCGGGTGTCGATCTGGCGCGGCTCATGACAATCCGCCAGCATTCGGCACATTTCGGTCATGCCCCAAACTTCGACCAGCGGAAAGCCAAAGCGCTCTTCAAAGGGGCGGTGCAAGGTGGGTTCCACCCCTGCCCCAACGGCCCATGTGACTTTATGTTTCTGCTCCCAGTCTTCCGGTGCCCGGTTCATCAGAGCCGGAATAATGATGCCCAGATAATGCGCCGCTGTCGCCTCTGTTTCCGCGAGTTCACGCCACCACGCGCTGGCGCGAAACCGCTCAGTAACGATATGGGTGCTGCCGGTTTCGATGACTGCCATAAACAGCAAAATGGCTGCATTCACATGAAAAAGCGGCAGGGGGCAGTAAACTTTGGTGTGCCCCGCTTCAAATTGGATCAGACCACCGCGAGAAGCGTACCACTGCCCCATTTCCACCTCATAGGCATGGCTGAGCATACAGCCCTTGGGGCGCCCCGTGGTGCCAGAGGTGTAGATCAAACTGGATTCTGTCTCATCGGTGGGCGGCCCTGATTTGGGCGGCGTGGAGGGGCTTTGCGGCAATGCTGGCAAGGTTTGCTCAAACACCACCATCTGCACGTCACGCCCGCTCTCGGCGATGCCCGCCTGCATCAACTCTGTGAGCGTGGGCGCCACCAGCGCCAGCTCAGCACCACAGTCCTGCAACAGATAGGCCACCTCCGCAGGGCGATAGTCTGGATTAACCGGGACCCAACTGATGCCACACCGTGCCAGCGCCAGTTTTACAAGCAACATTTCAGGCCGGTTTTCAAGCAACACGGCAACGCGGTGTCCATGGCCGTAACCTGCGGTTTTGAAGGCTGTTGCTATCTGCATGACCTGCGCCAGCGCCTGCCCATATGTGCAGTCATACCCATCTGGATGATAGGCCCGTTCAGCATTGCCTGGCACACGCAGAAAAACGTTGTTTTCAAAGAGCTTGGCGCGCGCAGTGAACAGCGCATCAATGGTGGTTGTCATGTCCCGGTCTCCTCCCCTGAGTGGGGCGACTTTACGCAAAGTCGAGGAGGGTGCAATCCGCAACAATACGGGATGAGGCAATCATGCTGCGCGTCGGCGCTCTTCCATCAGTTGGCCATTGAATTCCGCGCCCAGCACAAAGATTGCAGACATGAGATAGAGATACACCAAAGCCGACATGATCCCGGCCAATCCTGCATAGGTCACGGAATAGGTCGAAAAACTGGAGATATAAAAAGCAAAGGCTTTAGAGGCCACCCACCAAAGGATGACGCACAATAAAATGCCCGGCCAGAGGTCACCTGTCTTGTGTTTTACCCCTGGCAGCCATTTGTGACAGGCATATAGGAAGAACAGGCTGATCGAGATCGTGACCAGCTGGCGGAAATCCTCGTTACTGAGAATGGATTGATTGAGCCACGGCACAAACTCATCAAAGTAGTGCAAGGCCAGTGGCACAATCAGGCTGACGCCGCCTGCGATAACAAACAGGGATGATCCGGCGATCACAAAAAGGATCGACAGGCCTCGTGTCTTCCAGAAGGGGCGCGGATCGGTCTCGCGATAGGCATCCGTGATGACAAGCCGGATCGCATCGACACCATTTGAGGCAAAGATAATCGCCAGAAGCGCCCCTACGGTCACCGTTGAACTCCCGGCCTGAAGCACCGCACGCAGCTCGCTTTCAATGGGCCCCGAAATCGCATCCGGCCAGGCCCCAATGGCAAAATTCACCAGATCATCGACTTTGGCCTGTGGGCTGAGCACACCGGCAAGCGACAAAGCAAATAGACAGAAGGGAAAAATGGCAAACATGAAAGACAGGGCCAGGTGCGAGCTGCGCACAAAGCCGCCCTTTTCCAGAAAACGGAGCACGGTTGCCTGTAAGCTCTTCAGCATTGTCACCCTACCCCATTTCACCCGTTTGACGCGATTTGGCCTGAGCGCGCCCTAAGCGTCAAGACGATATGCCGGTACGAGACGCACCAAAAACAAGACACCGGCCATTTGGCATGAATTCACAATGAATCTTCTTAGATTCAAAAACGATTTGTTTAGAATTGCACCATATCAAGGTTACACGGAACGACAGGATCTGGGGAATGGATCAACTGCTTCCGGGAACGACCTGCGCCGCAGCCCTCCCTAGGCATATGTGACGCATTTAGACGACCAACGCCTACTCTCCCTCCTCCTCCCTCAGGCGTTGGTTGTCTGATCAAAATGTTACGCCTTGGCATTTTGATCTGTCTGTGCCCATGCCAGACCGCTCACGAAACCCAAGGTACGCGCCGACCCTCTTTACGAGCGTCGGCGCCATAATTTCAGCCGACAACGCGCCACATCGAAACCAAAGACCAAAAGCTGTCAGCTCAATTGCGTGTCAAGTAGTTCTCAATTTCGGCGCCCGCAGTCGCAATAGCTCTGTCCTGCACCGGAGATGATTTCGCTTCGATCTCCAAGTCTTTGGTAACCTCTTTGTATTTTTCCAGATATCCCGCTGGCAGGTTGTGAGCGACCCCCTGATGGCAATCAATACATGTTTTCCCCTCATCCAACGCCTGTTGATGCTGCGCGGCGGCACGGTTCTCTTGAATGGTGAAATCCATGTATTCGAAGTTGTGACAGTTTCGACATTCGCGACTGTCACTTTTCTTCATTTTCACCCATGACAAACTCGCCATATGAAGCCGATGCGCATCATATTTCTCGGGGGTATCGATGGTGCCCATCAAAGTGTGATAGACATCTTTACTGGCGAGAATTTTGGCAACGATCTTATGCTGCCACTCCTTTGGCACGTGACAATCCGGACAGGTCGCGCGCACGCCAGAGTGATTGTTGTAGTGCACGGTTTCTTTGTATTCGACGAAGTTGCGCTCCATCTCATGACAGGAAATGCAGAACTTCTCCGTATTGGTGAGCTCCAGAGCCCAGTGGAAGCCGCCCCAGAACAAAATCCCGGATGCAAAGCCAAACACCAAGAGACCTCCAAGCGACCAACTGCCGGTTGGAGATCTGACGATGTGCCACGCACGGCGGAAGAACCCCTTGGGTTTGCCCGTTTTTTCATCTTGCTCAGACATGCGCTCGCTCCTTTCCGATAGGGTCAGTGGGAGGGGGTGAAGACATTGTCCACCAAGGCAGGCGTGTTGGCCTGAGGCACATGGCATTGGTTACAGAACCATCGTGTGCCGGCGATCGCATCCAACTGTTGACCGTCTCGATCAAGGTAGTGTGTCATGGAAAGCGTGGGCGCACCGCGATCTCCTGCGACGCTCCAGTCGTGACAAGCCAAACACTGGTTGGCACTCAAATCGATCTGATACTGATCAATAGAATGCGGAATGAGTGGCGGCTGTTGGCGGTAGTTGCGCACGAAACGACGGGCTTCCTGATGTTTGACCTCATCAATGCGGTTCAAACCATCGAGCGGATCCGCACGGAGCGCTTTGACGTTACCTGCCTGATCTGCCCAAACCATGCCGCCCAGAGCAATCAAAAAAGCGGCAATGAAAGCACTGAAAGTCTTCTGAAATTTCATCGTTCTGTCTCCTTGGCGTACTCAGGCGAGCAGATCGCCCTTTGGCTGCATCTCAGACGCGCGCAACTTTGCAGGCGCATTTCTTGAAATCGGTCTCCTTGGAAAGCGGACATGTGGCATCAAGCGTGAGCTTGTTGATCAACTGCCCCTCGTCAAACCACGGAACAAAGACAACGCCGCGCGGCATTTTATTGCGCCCTCGCGTCTCAACGCGGCTGTGCATCTCGCCCCGACGAGTGGAAATCGTGATTTCCTGCCCACGCCGCAGGCCACGGGATTTGGCATCTTCCGGATGCATAAAGACCTGCGCATAGGGATAGGCACGGTGCAACTCTGGCACGCGGCGCGTCATGGAACCTGAGTGCCAATGCTCAAGCACACGCCCAGTCACCAGCCAAAGATCGAAATCCTCGTCCGGACTTTCCGCTGGTGGCTCATAGGGGGCAAAAATGATCTTGGCCCGGCCATCTTTATGGCCATAGAACCGCACGCCCTCCCCTTCTTTCACATAGGGGTCATAGCCTTCACGGAAACGGTAACGCGTTTCTTTTCCGTCAACCACAGGCCAGCGCAGACCGCGCTCTTTGTGATAAGTATCAAACGCAGCCAGATCATGCCCATGTCCACGCCCAAAGGTGGCATATTCTTCAAACAGGCCCTTTTGAACATAAAAGCCAAAGGCTTCGGACTCCGCATTGGCAAAGCCTTCCGCTGTGTCTGAAAGCGGGTATTTATCAACCTGTCCGTTGGCAAAAAGCACCTCAAAGAGCGTTTTACCCCTGAACTCAGGATTGGCCGACAATATGTCATCGGGCCAAACCTCATCTGTGAGAAACCGTTTGGAAAACTCCATAAGTTGCCAGAGATCTGATTTTGCTTCGCCCGGCGCATCCACTTGCTGGCGCCAGAACTGGGTCCTGCGCTCCGCATTTCCATAGGCCCCCTCTTTCTCCACCCACATCGCGGTGGGCAGAATAAGATCCGCCGCAACCGCCGTGACCGTGGGATAGGGATCGGAAACCACAATGAAATTTTCTGGGTTGCGATAGCCGGGATATCCCTCCTCGTTCATGTTGGGAGCCGCTTGCATATTGTTGTTCACCTGCACCCAATATGCGTTGATTTTTCCGTCCTTCAGATCACGGTTCTGTTGCACCGCATGGGAGCCCGGCTTGGCATTCAAAATACCCGCTGGCAGCTTCCATTTCTTTTCAGAAATCGCTCGGTGCGCATCATTGTTGACGACCATGTCGGCAGGCAATCGATGAGAAAACGTGCCAACTTCCCTTGCGGTTCCACAGGCGGAGGGCTGCCCGGTGAGAGAGAATGGCGAATTGCCCGGTTCCGATATTTTACCGGTCAGGAGATGCACATTATAGCACAGCCCGTTCACCCAGGACCCGCGCGTATGTTGATTGAATCCCATCGTCCAAAGGCTCATCACCTTGCGCTCTGGATCAGCATATTGAGCAGCCAACCGTAAAAGCGCGCTTTCAGGAACGCCCGACAACGCGCTGACCTTTTCGACGGTGTAGTCGCTCACGAGAGCTTTGTAGGTTTCAAAATCGACGCTTTCGAGCTTGCCACTGTTGGGGTTGGCCGCAGCTTCCTGAAGAGGGTTTTCAGGCCGCAACCCATATCCGATATCTGTCGCTGTCGTATGGAAGCTCGTATGTTTGTTCACGAACTCCCAATTCACCGCATCATTTTCTATGATGTAGTTTGCAATGAAATTCAGGATCGCCAAATCGGTCTGAGGCGTGAAAATCATGCCATTGTCCGCCAGCTCAAAAGAGCGGTGCTCAAAGGTCGATAAGACATGCACCTGTGCGCCCGGCTTGGTCAGCCGAGTGTCTGTCAGCCGCGACCAGAGGATCGGGTGCATTTCGGCCATATTGGAGCCCCAAAGCACAAAGGTGTCGGCGTGTTCAAAATCATCATAGCATCCCATCGGCTCATCAATGCCGAAGGCGCGCATAAACCCGACCACCGCGGAGGCCATGCAATGGCGCGCGTTGGGATCGATGTTGTTGGAGAGAAACCCAGCTTTCATCAGCTTGGCCGCGGCATAGCCTTCCCAGACTGTCCATTGGCCCGAGCCAAACATACCGATACCGCTGGGCCCTTTGTCTTTCAGCGCGGCTTTGAACTTTTCTTCCATGACATCAAAGGCTTCTTCCCAAGAAACCGGAGTAAACTCCCCATCTTTGTCATAAGTGCCATTGGTCTTGCGCAGCAAAGGTGTGGTCAGGCGGTCAGCACCATACATAATTTTGGATAAGAAATAGCCCTTGATACAATTCAGCCCCCGGTTCACTGGCGCTTCTGGATCTCCCTGTGTCGCCACCACCTTGCCATCCTTTACTCCGACCAACACGGAACAGCCCGTGCCACAGAAGCGACAGGCCGCTTTGTCCCAGCGAATATCGGGCGTCCCCACCTGTGCGACTGCATCCGTTGGCAATGTGATACCGGCAGCCGAAGCGGTGGCAGCCGCAGCGGAAGCTTTAAGAAATGTGCGACGAGACGTTGGCAATGTCATGGCGGTCCTCCTTCAATGCGCTTGCGCGGCGGCCGATTGCGCGCCTGATGCTTCAAAATGGTGGTAGGTCAGCGTAACGGTGATCACGCCGGGAATCTGATGCATACCCATGATGATTTCCGATGCGCGGCGTGTGTCCGTATCCTCAACAGTCACAACGATGCGCCCACCTTCAAAGGCGTGCACCTCACATCCCTCAGTTTGATCAATGGCCGAAACGATATTCGGCGCTTTTTCAGGCATCGCGTGAACGAGGCATCCGCAGATGTTGTACATGGTCAGGTCTCGCTGGCTGTGAATGGGCTGGCAGAGTGGACGGCGCAACGCGCCGCAATGAAATGGATTGGGTGGGACAGGCGCCGACACAGGCGCCACAGCCGCTGCAAAGATCGCGGTCTATTTCCGGCTGCGCGCGTCCTGTGGTCATCAGACGGAAGCGCACTGCAACTTCGTCGCAATGATCCTCACATGCCCGACAGGAAATGGCGTGAACTGAAAGGCAGGTTTCCGCGATATCCGCGCGCCACATCCAGGGATGTGCATCTGAAAGCGCCTCTGTTTTGCAAACCTCCGTACACTTGCCGCAAAACGTGCAGGCGCGCAGGCTCACATCTAATATTGGAAATCCATTTTGATCTGCGGTGATAATCGCCTGTGGACAGGCTTCGGCACAGTCACCGCAATGCGTACAGAGGTTTTCAAATATCTCCGGCCCACATGCTCCCGGCGGGCGCAACACATCAGCCGCGTCAAAACGCCCCTGTAACACATGCCGGCGATGCGGCGCATTTGGCTTGGCAGTCTTCATTAAGGTTGACCTCAAGAGAGATACCCGGGCTCAAGTCGCCCCATGAATTGCGCGTGCTAGTCTGCGATTGGGACCGATCATCGCCCGAAATCACATTGACTCAAAGCTTTGAGATCAAGCGTGATTTTTATGACAAAAAAACACCTTTAGGGAGATTTTGCAGTAAAAATGATCCAATAGCGTGTATGCAGGACGTTGCGACGAAAGCCTTACCAGCGACGCCAACTCGTGTTTCTGTACTGCTACAAACTCTGCGTTTCTTGGCACAAACCCACATTTGACGCAGTCGAAAACACAAGGACGCCCCCAAAGAACCGATATCCTCAATTGCCAACAGATGCAAAAATCCCGATGCGTTTGAGATTTCTCATTCTGCTGAATGAGTAAGCTGCATTGCGTTACACAATCCAGCATTCAGTCTCATTTCAGTAACTCATTATTGCATCGAATCGCATCAAAAGATAAACCAACCAAACGGTCGATGAATTTGGGGATGCCCAGAACACCAACGGAGACAACATGACTGAAGCCTTCATCTGCGACGCAACGCGCACCCCGATTGGCCGATATGGCGGCGCGCTTTCTGCTGTTCGCACGGATGACCTCGCAGCCCTGCCCATTGCCGCGCTCATGGCGCGCAATCCTAAGGTCGATTGGGCCAGCCTCGATGATGTGATTTATGGCTCCGCCAATCAGGCCGGAGAAGACAACCGCAACGTCGCACGTATGGCGGCCCTATTGGCAGGCCTGCCCACAGATGTCCCCGGCACCACCATCAACCGGCTGTGCGCCTCAGGCATGGATGCGATTGGGATGGCATCGCGCGGTCTGCGCGCCGGAGACTACGATATGGTGCTGGCCGGCGGTGTCGAAAGCATGTCTCGTGCGCCTTTTGTGATGCCCAAGGCCACCAGCGCTTTTTCCCGCAGCAATGAGGTCTATGACACCACAATTGGCTGGCGCTTCGTTAATCCGAAGATGAAAGCGCAATATGGCATCGACAGCATGCCGCAAACCGCCGACAACGTGGCCACAGATTACAACATCAGCCGCGCGGATCAGGATGCTTTTGCTGCGCGTTCACAGGCGAGATGGCACGCTGCGCATAGGGCTGGATTTTTCGACGCAGAAATTTCGCCTGTGACGCTACCCCAGCGCAAGGGAGATGATCTGGTCATCACAACGGATGAGCATCCCCGGCCCGAAACCGATGCCGCCAAGCTTGCAAAACTGCGTGGCGTGAACGGCCCGGATCAGACGGTCACCGCAGGAAATGCCTCCGGCGTAAATGACGGTGCCGCGGCTGTTCTGATGACCACAGAGACCGCGGCGGTGCAAAACGGCCTCACGCCCATGGCGCGCGTGGTTGGCATGGCCGCTGCCGGAGTAGAACCGCGTGTGATGGGCATTGGTCCCGTACCTGCGACACGCAAAGTGCTGGCCCGCGCTGGTCTTACCATTGAGCAGATGGATGTGATCGAATTGAATGAGGCCTTTGCTTCACAGGGCCTTGCGACACTGCGTGCACTGGGGATTGCGGATGATGCCCCCCATGTGAATGCACAAGGTGGCGCCATAGCCCTTGGCCATCCACTTGGCATGTCAGGCGCGCGCATCGTGTTGACCGCAGCATATCAACTCAAACGCACCGGCGGGCGCTATGCGCTCTGCACCATGTGCGTTGGTGTTGGACAAGGCACCGCGCTCATTCTCGAAAGGGTCTGAGACCCAATACCTGAGGAGGACCCCATTCATGTACGCTCAGATGATCGCATCAGAGGCCACAACGGAAGATCCGCAAAAGCTCGCAGAATTTCAGGCCAGGATTGACGCCGATATCAAAGTGGAGCCGCGTGACTGGATGCCCCAGGGCTATCGCAAGACCCTGATCCGCCAGATCGGCCAGCACGCGCACAGCGAAATTGTCGGCCAACTTCCAGAAGGCAATTGGATCACCCGGGCGCCCACATTGGAGCGCAAGATGATCCTGCTTGCGAAGGTACAGGATGAGGCTGGACACGGCCTCTACCTATATGCCGCCGCCGAAACGCTGGGTGTGAGCCGCGATGAACTGACGGAAATGCTGCTCGATGGGCGGATGAAATACTCCTCCATCTTCAACTATCCCACGCTCAACTGGGCTGACATTGGGGCTGTCGGATGGCTGGTGGATGGCGCGGCCATCATGAACCAGGTGCCGCTGCAACGCACCTCCTATGGGCCCTATTCTCGCGCGATGATCCGCATCTGCAAAGAAGAGAGCTTTCATCAACGCCAGGGGTTCGACATCATGATGAAGATGGCACAAGGCACTGATGCACAAAAGAAAATGGCTCAAGATGCGCTCAATCGCCTGTGGTATCCCTCCCTGATGATGTTTGGCCCTTCTGATGCGGACTCGGTGCATTCCACGCAAAACATGGCGTGGAAGATCAAGATGAACACCAACGACGAGCTGCGCCAGAAATTTGTCGATCAAACCGTGCCACAGGCTGAGTTTCTGGGCCTGACCATCCCGGACGAACACCTGACATGGAACGAGGCCAAAGGCGGCTACGACTATTCCGACCCGGACTGGACGGAATTTTTTGAGGTGCTCAAAGGCAACGGCCCCTGTAACGCCGATCGCATGGAGGCCCGCAATAAGGCCTGGGACGACGGCGCATGGGTGCGCGACGGCCTCATGGCTCATGCTGAAAAGAAACGCGCCGCGCAAACGGCCGCACAATAAGGAGACAGCCCATGAGCAAAGAATGGCCCCTCTGGGAAATCTTCATTCGCGGCCAGCACGGCCTGAGCCATCGTCATGTCGGCAGCCTGCATGCCCCAGACGCGGAAATGGCAATCAAAAACGCCCGTGATGTCTACACCCGTCGCAACGAAGGTGTGTCGATCTGGGTGGTGGAGGCCAATAACATTGCTGCCTCCTCCCCATCAGACAAGGGGCCTCTTTATGAGCCGTCCGAAAGCAAGGTCTATCGACACCCCACCTTCTATGACATCCCCGACGATGTGGGACACATGTGATGGCTGTCGAAAAAACCTATCTTGCGGAATTCCTGCTGCGCATGGGGGACACCACCCTGATCCTTGGCCACCGCACATCTGAATGGTGCGGCCATGCCCCGGTTCTTGAAGAAGATATTGCCCTTGCGAACACTGCACTGGATCTGATTGGACAAACACAACTTTGGCTTGGCTATGCAGCTGAGGTGATCGGGGATGGCAAGAGCGCAGATGATCTGGCCTTCCTGCGTGACGCATGGGATTTCCGCAATCTGTTGTTGGTGGAGCTGCCAAATGGCGACTTCGGGCAGACGATCATGCGCCAATTCTTGTTTGACGCTTACCATTCCATCCTATTGCCTCGACTGGTGTCTTCCGGCGACCTGCGCATTTCGGAAATTGCCGAAAAGGCCAGTAAAGAAGCCGCTTACCACGTGGAACGCTCTGCCGATACCGTGGTGGGGCTTGGGGATGGCACAGAGGAAAGTCACAACCGGATGCAGACGGCGCTCAACCGCCTGTGGCCTTACGTTGGCGAGATGTTTGACAGCGATGACATTGACGCCGCACTGGCACAAGCCGGCATTGCCCCCGATCCTGCCAGCTTGCGTGCCGAGTACGATGCACTGGTTGGTCAAGTTCTTGGCAAAGCCACGCTCACCATCCCGCACAGCAGCTTCGCCCACAAAGGCGGGCGCACGGGCCAAACCCACACCGAACATCTGGGACATTTGCTCACCCAGATGCAGTGGCTTCAGCGAGCCTATCCGGGGGCGACATGGTGATCCCCTCCTCCCTCAGATCTGAAAGACACTTTGTGAGACAGGAAAGCCACGGAACTGTCGCGCAATCCCCCGATATCGCCAAAATCTGGGATTGGCTGCACGCCATTCCTGATCCGGAGATACCCGTGATTTCCCTGACTGATCTTGGCATTATCCGTGATGTTGCCTACGAAGGCGATACGCTGATTGTGACAGTCACACCGACCTATTCCGGCTGCCCCGCCAGTAGCATCATCAATATGGACATCGAAAACGCTCTGCGTGGGCACGGCGTGGAAAAGCTCAAATTGCGACGTCAGCTCAGCCCAGCCTGGACCACAGACTGGATGACACAAGCAGGCCGCAAAAAACTCAAAGCTTATGGCATTGCCCCTCCTGAGCCCGCCGGAGGGCCCAAAGCCTGCCCAAATTGCGACAGTCACAACATTGAAAAGATGAGCCAATTCGGCTCAACGCCTTGCAAGGCACAATGGCGCTGCAGAGCCTGCCTTGAGCCGTTTGACTATTTCAAGTGCATCTGAGGAGCCCAACCATGGCGCATTTTCATGATCTCGAAGTCACCGACGTTCGCAAGACCATCCGGGATGCGGTGGTCATCACACTGTCGCCACCAGAGGACGCGCAAGAAGCCTTTGACTTCACGCAGGGCCAGTATTTGACCTTCAAGCGAGATTTCGACGGTGAGGAACTGCGGCGCTCCTATTCTATTTGCGCTGGAAAAGACGACGGCCTCCTCCAAATCGGCATAAAGCGCGTAGATGGCGGGGCCTTTTCAACATGGGCCAATACCGATCTAAAAGTCGGGGACACACTGCAGGCCATGCCGCCGATGGGCCGGTTCTTTACCCCGCTGGACACGGCCTCTGACAAAACCTATCTCGGCTTTGCAGGCGGCTCTGGGATCACGCCTCTTCTGTCGCTGATCAAAACAACTTTAGCGCGGGAGCCTCAGGCCTCCTTTACGCTGGTCTATGCAAACAAGGCCGTGAGCACGATCATGTTCCGTGAGGAACTGGAAGATCTTAAAAACACCTACATGGGGCGCTTCACGGTGATCCATATCCTTGAAACCGATGCGCAGGATATAGAGCTTTTCTCCGGGCTGGTCAGCCAAGACAAATGTGCGCAGCTCTTTGCAAGTGGCTGGATTGATATCAACAGCGTCGATATTGCTTTCATCTGCGGTCCTGAGCCAATGCTGCACGCCATTGTCGCAGCGCTGAAGGCGCATGGGCTGCCTGAGGCGCAGATCAAATATGAACTGTTCGCTTCCGGCCAACCCGGTCGCGCCAAATACCGCGCCACAGGCAGCGCCCCCTCAAACAAGGCTGTAGACGTCAAAATCACACTGGATGGTGCCACCCAAACACTGCAGATGGATCATGCCACCACATTGTTGGATGCGGCGCGCGCGAATGCACTTGACGCACCTTACGCTTGCAAAGCGGGTGTCTGCTCAACCTGCAAATGTCGCGTGTTAAAGGGCGAAGTAGACATGCATACCAACCACGCGCTGGAAGACTATGAAGTGGAAAAGGGCTACGTTCTGTCCTGTCAGACCTATGTGTTGAGTGATAAGGTCAGCATTACCTTCGACCAATGAGCTGCCCTCTCTTCCGCCCCCCAAATGAAAAGCCTCACGCAGCAAAAGGGCCGGAGAACATCCGGCCCTAAACGCCATTCCTCTTTTAAAACTCTGTGGTTGGGACCGTATCAGGCGACGAGCCGCCGCTCTCTTCCTCGGTTTCAAAAGCACCACCCACACCCACGCCATAATCTAGTGACTGAGACTTCGTGTCATAGCCTAAACTGAAATCCAGATAATAGTCTTCATCCAGATATCCGACACCTACCGTTGGGCGGAAAGACTGCGATCTGAACTTGTAGTCGGCTCCGAGTGCAAGCACCGCACTGTCGGGCTCATTATCGTGAAAAATACGAAACCCAAGTGCGAAATCCCCACCAAACACGTAGGATACCCCCACACCAAAAGCGGGCTCGGCATGCGCGACACCTCCAGACAAAAACGCTGCGGTTAACGCGCCAAATTTAATAAGTTTTTTCATAAATAAATCCCAAATCAAACATCAGTACGGGATTACTGTACCACAAAAAGAAGCGTTTTTCTAATCAGAGTGACTTCACCTATTCAATCCGATATCTAAAGCGCTTCGGGTTTTTACCTGAATCATCTCGTAACGCGAATGTCCCGAGGATGCCGTTGGCATGGCAGGGTATTCGTGTCTCAAGTTGAGCCCGAAACGCTATAGTAACTGGAAGGCATGCCCCGGTTTCATCCGCTCAGCGGATATGCATCTAACAGGGTCATACCTATGGCACGCATTGTGCAAGCCTTTTGATCAGTTGATGCAGGCCGCGCTCAGACCGATTGGAGATGCCTCACACCCGGTTGGATCGGTCGTTGGGTCGCTGGTTGGATCCACATCCGGAGAACCATCGCTTGCCGGTTCTTCTGTCTCAAAGGACGCCCCAAGACCCAGCCCATAGTCCAGAGCTTTTTTGCCCGTGTCATACCCGAGGCTGAGATCCAGATAATAGTCTTCGGCCAAATAGGCGACCCCAACGGTCGGGCGGAAAGCACGGGATCCGAATTTATAGTCCGCGCCCAAGGCTAGTTTCATTTCATCTGGCTCGTTGTCATGGAACACGCGGACACCCAAGGCCCAATCGCCACCAAAAACATAGCTCAGGCCAAAACCAAATGCCGGCTCTGCATTTACGGCAGCACCACCGGAAACAAGGGATACAACAGCCGCAGCAAAAATATGCTTTTTCATAACTCTACCTTAAAATACATTCTCAATATTTGATGTAATACAATTTAACCAAATGGTAGAGAAAATCATTCTCTTTCTTGGCGATGCAATTTGCTTTCACTGTGGCGTATTGCGCACACCCCCAAGGATCAAATCGGCCACCAGATCTGCATATCGTTCACGCGCATCGGTATCCGCATCGCCCTGCCACATATAGTGCCAGTTCAGCATACCAAAGATCGACATCGTGACCTCTCGCAAGCGCTGGTTGTCATGATCAAAAACACCTGGTGCATTGGCTGTGACAACGCCGTTCACCAACTGAACAAGGTCACGCTGATAGTCACGCAAAATGGCCTGTTGCTCCTCAGACAACGCGCGCATGGCTGTGCTTTGCACCCGATGTTCGTCGTCTGCGCCCTGATACGCCAGCAGGATCTCCCGCAGCACAAGGCGTAGTTGCGCAGGTGCGGCCAGCCCGCTCAGGTCCAGCCCGCACAAACGATCCCGCAACGCACGCAAATAATTGTCCAAAACATCAAAGAGCAGCGCATCTTTGCCATCATAGTAGTGATAAATATTGGCCTTTGAGATTCCGCATTCCTTGGCCAGCACCGCCATAGAGGCCCGATCAAAGCCCTGTTCCGCAAAGACCCGTGCGGCCGCCTTCAGAATATGCGCACGCTTCTGATCATGGTCTTTGGCAATGGTCCGCGCCATGGTTTATCCTCTATGTCTGTTGTCGACGACACGCTTGGCCTTGCCCTGTGATCGTTCGACATCCCCGCGTGCACCAACGACAACCTCGGCGGAAATGCCGATAATGTCCTTGATATGTTTGGTCAACATCCGCGCGGCAGCTGTTTTGCTCAATTCGTCCGCCGCCGCTGGCACCGCCTCCACATGCACACGCATCGCATCCATCCGCCCTGCGCTGTAAAGCTCGATCTGATAGTATGGGGCCAGACCTCCGGTTGCGATCACCTGCTCTTCTACCTGACTTGGAAAAACATTCACGCCGCGCAGAATGATCATGTCATCGCTGCGCCCGGTGATTTTCTCCATACGGCGCATCGTGCGTGCTGTCCCCGGCAACAAGCGCGTCAGATCCCGCGTACGGTAGCGGATCATCGGCAACCCTTCCTTGGTCAATGTTGTGAAGACAAGTTCCCCCATCTCACCATCCTCACACACCTCCCCCGTTTCCGGGTTGATGATTTCGGGATAGAAGTGATCCTCCCAGATCACAGGCCCATCTTTGGTCTCCACGCATTCATTGGCCACGCCAGGCCCCATGATTTCACTCAACCCATAGATATCCACCGCATGCATATCAAAGGCATCTTCCACTTCTTTGCGCATCGCATCTGTCCAGGGTTCTGCTCCAAAAACGCCAACGGACAGGCTGGTGTCCCGCGGATCCAGGCCAGCTTTGTGAAACGCCTCCAGAATATTGAGCATATAGCTCGGTGTGACCATGATGCCGTCTGGACGAAAATCGGTGATCAACCTCACTTGTTTCTCGGTCTGCCCCCCACTCATGGGTACCACTGTGGCCCCAAGCCGCTCAATCCCATAGTGCGCGCCCAAACCACCGGTGAACAGGCCATAGCCATATGCGTTGTGAATAATGTTGCCCGCCCGCAGCCCAGACGCCCGCAAACTGCGCGCCATCAGATCAGCCCATGTGTCAATATCCCGCCGCGTGTACCCCACCACAGTGGGTTTTCCGGTTGTGCCAGAAGAGGCATGAAGACGGGCAATCTGTGCCCGTGGTACGGCAAACATCCCAAAGGGGTAGCTGTCCCGCAGATCGTCTTTGTAAGTAAACGGGAACTTTGCCAAATCTGTGAGGGTTCGGAGATCGTCGGGATGCACACCCGCCGCATCAAACCGCCTACGATACAACTCCACATTCTCATAGGCATGCGCAAGCGACCACTTCAGCCGCTGCAACTGAAGGGTGCGAATTTCATCAATCGAAGCAATTTCGATCGGATCCAGCTCGTCCTTGCGTGGTGACAGATCTTTCATAACGTCCTCCCCAAACGTATGTTATTCTTTGAAAACGGTGTCTTTGATCTGGCGCGATGCGCCCCGAAAAACCGCAATGGCCACGTTTTCCTGATTGCTCACACGCACGTCATAGATCCCGCTCCGCCCACTCAGGCACACCTCCTGCGCGACCGCGGTCAAAACATCTCCCATCTGCGCCGCAGCCAGATAGGTAATGCTATTGTGCTGCGCCACGGTTGCCTGATTGCGACTGTTGCAGGCAAAGGCAAAGGCGCTGTCCGCAAGTGTAAAGGTGATCCCGCCATGGCAGATGCCATGGCCATTGCAATGCGCCTCCCTCACAACCATTCTCAGGGCTGCCTGACCTTCCTCCACATTGATGATCTCAAACCCCAAATTTTGGCTGACATGATCCGCCGCCCAAAGGGCCGCGGCGCTTTGTTCGGCGCGCTGTTTTGGCGTCATCCAGACCTCCCATCATGTTCTCCTCACCTCTCAGCTTGCATAAACCGAACGGTTGGTCAATAAATGTTTCAGGGAGACTTTGAGGGAGAGAAAGATGTCCGTTCAGTTCGTTTCAAGCTTTGCGGCCGGCGATTGGATTGCTCCAAGTAGCGGCGCACGCAGCATCGCCTCAGCCATCACCGGTGATGTCATCGCCACCGCCGGAAATGACGCTTTGAACGTGCAGAACATGCTCGACTATGGGCGCACCCTCGGCGGCCCGGCTTTGCGAAAGATGACATTTCATGACCGGGCGCGCATGCTCAAAGCGCTGGCGCTTCATCTGAGAGAGCATCGCAAAGTACTCTATTCTGCCTCTTTCAACACAGGCGCCACCCAAACCGATCATCTAATTGATATCGATGGTGGCATCGGAACCATGCTCCTTTACGCCTCCAAGGGGCGTCGAGAAATGCCCGACAGCTGCGTCTATCTGGACGGCGAGGCCGAACAACTGTCCCGCAACGGCACCTTTATGGGGCGTCACATCTGCAACCCGCTGCAAGGTGTGGCGGTGCATATCAATGCCTTCAACTTTCCTGTTTGGGGCATGTTGGAAAAACTTGCGCCCACATTGCTGGCCGGCGTGCCAGCCATCGTAAAACCCGCCACCAACACATGCTATGTGACCGCACTCTGCGTGCGTCTCATCATCGAAAGCGGCATTCTGCCAGATGGTGCGTTACAATTGGTCTGCGGCGGATTGGGCGACATGCTTGATCATCTCACCTGTCAGGACGCAGTGGCCTTTACGGGCGCAGCTCAGACAGCACAAAAACTCCGTGCAAACCCCCGGATCATCGCCAACGCTGTGCGTTTCACAGCAGAGGCCGACAGTCTCAATGCCTCTATTCTGGGACCGGATGCTGCGCCCGGAACGCCAGAATTTGACCTCTTCATCGAAGAGGTGAGCCGAGAAATGACCACAAAGGCCGGGCAAAAATGCACAGCCATTCGACGTATCATCGTCCCTCACAGCGACACGGATGCCGTGATAGAGGCCCTGTCCACACGGCTTGCCAAAATTCAGATCGGGGATCCGCGATTGCCAAGCACAGACATGGGGCCACTGGTATCCCTAGACCAAAAACGCGATGTACTGGCAAAGGCGGCCCTACTGGCAACAGAAGCAGACCAGGTTTTTGGCAATAGAGAAGTGGTCTCGGTAGCTGGTGCAGATCCTGACAAGGGTGCCTTTGTCTCCCCCCTGCTGTTTCACTGTGCCACGCCAGACACCGCCACTCATAGTCATACCACAGAGGCCTTCGGCCCGGTGTCCACTGTTATGGGATATCAGGATCTGGATCACGCCGTCACACTGGCCAACAAGGGGCAAGGCTCACTTGTTGCCTCTGTCATCACACATGACACAGACGTGGCGCGCGCCCTGACGCTGGGCATCGGCGCATTTCATGGTCGCCTCTACCTCAACAATCGAGACAGCATGCAAGAGGCGACAGGGCACGGCGCCCCCCTGCCCCATATGGTACATGGCGGCCCCGGACGCGCGGGCGGCGGCGAAGAACTCGGCGGCATTCGCGCGGTAAAACACTATATGCAGCGCACAGCCCTACAAGGCAGTCCTGACATGCTCACCGCAATCACCGGACATTGGCATCCAGGCGCGCAGGAAATCGACGCAGAGACACATCCGTTCACGCGACGCTTTGGCGAATTGGCCGTTGGAGAGACGTTGCATTCGTCCGCGCGCGAAATCACGCTGGATGACATCGAGCATTTTGCAAAATTCACCGGCGACACATTCTACGCCCATATGGATGAGGAGGCCGCCAAGCGAAATCCGTTTTTTCCGGGGCGTGTGGCCCATGGCTATCTGCTCCTGTCTTTCGCAGCCGGGCTTTTTGTGGAGCCCAATGAAGGGCCCGTTCTGGCCAATACGGGGTTGGACAGCCTGCGTTTTATGAAGCCTGTGGTTGCCGGAGACCACATCAAGGTACGCCTGACCGTCAAACACAAGACAAAACGCAACGCAGATTACGGCGAAGTCCGCTGGCATGTGACCGCGCTCAATCAAGACGATGAAAAAATTGCCGAATATGATCTACTGACAATGGTGGCCTACTAAAATGGTTCAAGAGTAGCTTCTGGCATTCTCTCGACTGCGGGGCGTTTTGCCCCTCAGAAACACTGGCTCGGAGAAGCAGTTCACGCTATGCAATGCGCATCTCAATCCGGATGTGCACATGCCCCTCACGCTGACTCAACTCTCCGATCTCGCCACATTGCCATTTGATGAGATCATTGATGTGCGCTCGCCTGCGGAATTTGCCGAAGACCACATCCCCGGCGCCATCAATCTGCCTGCGATGTCCAATGCAGAGCGGGCAAAAGTTGGCACCATCTATGTTCAGGACAGCCCCTTCAAAGCCCGCAAGATTGGCGCGGCAATCGTCTCTCGCAATATGGCGGCACATCTGGAAGGGCCGCTGGCAGAACGGGACGGCAGCTATCGGCCACTGGTGTATTGCTGGCGGGGCGGTCAACGCTCTGGCTCAGTGGCGATCATACTCAAACAGATCGGCTGGCGCGCAGACACGGTGGAGGGTGGCTATCAGGCCTATCGCCGCCTTGTCTCCAAAGCCCTTTATGATGGGCGCATGCCCTGCCCCATTGTGCTGATCGACGGTGGCACCGGCACCGCCAAAACCCGCCTACTGGATCACCTTGCTCAACAAGGCGCACAGACGCTGGATCTGGAAGCCATGGCAGAACACCGTGGCAGTCTTTTTGGACCCATGGGCGCAAATCAGCCCAGCCAAAAAGCCTTTGAAAGCAGGCTCGCCATGGGGATCGCGGGAATTGATCCGGCCCGTCCGGTCTATGTGGAGGCGGAAAGCTCCAAAATTGGCCGCCTGATCCTGCCGCCCAGCCTCTGGCAAGCCATGATCGCTGCCCCAACCCTGCGTCTCAATGCGCCGCTTGACGCGCGTGTGGCCCATCTCATCACAGCCTACCCCGACATGCGCGCGGACACCGACAAACTGCTTCAGGTGCTGGAGCAGCTGACAAGCTACCACGGTCATGACTGTGTCACGCAATGGAAGGCTTTGGTGGCGGCGCAGGATTACCAAACCCTCACGCGGGCCTTGATTGAAACCCATTATGACCCGAGGTATCGGCGCATCTCCCGCAACCATGCTGCCAAGGCCCAAGAGCTGTTCCTTAAGGATCTCAGCGATGCCACATTGGCACAGACCGCATCAAAGATCATCGCGCGACAACAGGCAGACGCATAAGCGGCCCACCTTCACAAACAGCGCAGCCCCACTGGACCGGCCTCAAGCTGACCAATCACGGCTGCCTCATGCCCCGCCGCGCGCAGCTTTATGCGCAACTCTTCGGCCGCCTGAGGCGCAACCGCTGCAAGAAGCCCGCCCGCTGTCTGCGGATCATGCAACAGCGCGACCTTTGGTCCAACACCCCCAGCCACCGGCGCATGGGCGCGGTTGGCGTCATAGATCGTGCTGCGATGCCCTTCTGCGGCCAGAGCTTCGGCCCCCGCATAGGTCGGGATTGCCGCGAGATCCAACACAGCCGCCACATCAGAGGCTGAACAGATCGCTCTCAAATGCCCCGCCAGACCAAAACCCGTTACATCCGTCATCGCATGCGCAGATCGCAACAATTCCGCCGCATCCCCCTGCGGCTGCGCCATTCGCTCCAGAAGCGCTGTCACATCTGCACCCCGCGCTTTTCCCTGCATGGAGGCCGCCAATATCGTGCCTGAGCCAATCGGGCGCGTCAGGATCAGCGCATCGCCGGGCTGCGCCCCTGCAACTGTGATCGCGGCCTGCGCCAACACGCCCGTCACGGTCAAGCCGATACTGAGCTCCGCCCCCATGGTGCTATGCCCGCCAACGATGTCCGCTCCGGCGTGGCGCACCACATCCCCTGCTGCCGCCATGATTTCCGCCATGGCACGGGCCTGCAAATCCGGAGACATGCGCGGCAGGGTCACCGATATCAGCGCGCTTTGCGGTGCCGCGCCCATGGCCCAGATGTCCCCCAAGGCATGCACTGCCGCGATGCGCGCAACCAAGCCATGATCCGCCACAAAGCCGCGCAGATGATCCACACTGATCACCTGTGTCACATCGCCAAAGCGCAGCTGCGCCGCATCATCTCCGGGGCCGCTCAAGACATCCGCGCGCCTGTTCTGTGGCATCTGCGCCAAAGCTTTGGCCAATTCTGTCGGGGCAACCTTGGCCCCACAGCCGCCACACAGCATCTGCTGCGCAGTTTCCTCTGCACCAAGGGCCACCGCTCCTTGGTCTGGTGATAGAGACGCCCCCATGTTGGGGTAATGGGTGAACTGCGCCATGAATTTCTGATCAATCCGGTCCTTGATCGCCCAAAGCCGCTTCGCCGGTTTGGACAGGCAACGCCCCCATTTGGCCGCCATGGCCTCCTGTCCCCCCAATGAAATCAGCTTGAGGTAATCCCCCTGCGGCAAGAAGGATCGCGGCGCGCCCCCGGCAAGCTCCGCTTTAAGATTGTGCAGCAGCACAGGCGCGGCCCGCACAGCAAACACCCCGGCTTTGGGTCTTGGCGAAGCCGTGAGATGCGCACAATCTCCGACCGCAAACAGCCCCTCACAGCCCAACACCCGCAACTGGGCATCCACTTTGACAAAACCATCTGCATCACAGGGCAGCGGCGATTGCGCAACCCACGGGTGGGCAAACCCGCCTGCTGTTGCCACGGTCAGCTCCGCTGAGATTTGGCGCCCATCGCTCAGGATCACGGCCTCTGGGGTGACTTCTGCGACCTTGGCATTGGTCTCCACATTGACGCCCAATCGCGCCATCGCCGCCCGCAGCACCGGGTCCGCGCGTGGGATAATCGGCGCAAGCTGTCCTTCCGCTTCAATCACCGTGACGCCGCCTTTGGCTCCGACGGAAGCAAGGCGATGTGCCATGGCCATGGCCAGCTCAACCCCGGCCACGCCCCCGCCAATCACTGCAACATCCGGCTGGGCCTGTCCCGCCGCAACCTGCGCTACAAAAGAGGCCCAGCGGTCAGCATAGGTATCCAAGGGTTTTGCGCCAACGCCATGCTCCACCAATCCCGCCAGATGGGGTGTCACTGCGTGCAGCCCCACATCAAGGGAGGCCACATCATAGGCAATTTTACCCCGCCCTGTGACCGTGATGGTCTTGGCCACCGGATCGACAGACTCTGCAGCGCCCATGATCAAACGGGCACCGGCAAATTGCGCAAGCTTCACAAGATCAATATCCAGTGCGTCCCGCGTGTAGTGACCGGCAATATGACCCGGCAACATGCCGGAGTATGGTGCTGTCGGGCCCGGATTGATCAGCGTCAGCTGCACCCCAGCCACCGGGGCCATGGCCCACATGCGCAAAGCCAGCGCATGGGCATGCCCGCCACCGACCAAAACCAGATCTCGTGTCAGAATGCTGTTTCCCGTCATGCCCATTGCCCGCTCCTTGCCCGCCCCATGCGGTCTCTCGGCAAACCGATACCCGATCAGACAGCACAACAACAGCCACCTTCGAAAAAGTGAATATGACTTTTGCGGCAAAACCCGGAGTACCTCCCGGCGGTCAGCTCAGCGGATTTTCACCAAATCGCTGGCTTTTTAACACGCGCAAACGATCCTTTCTGGACAAGCGCTCTCCCCCCTGAGAATGTGCCCCGTCACGACATCGGAGGGATACCATGAGCGCGCGCAAAATCATCATCGACACAGATCCGGGGCAGGACGATGCCGTTGCCATCCTTATGGCGCTTGCCAGCCCGGAGGAGATTGATGTCTTGGGAATCACCGCCGTAGCAGGCAATGTGCCACTCTCCCTGACATCAAAAAATGCACGCATTGTCTGTGAGTTGGCAGGTAAAGCAAACGTTAAAGTCTATGAGGGATGTGATCGCCCAATGGGACGGGCCCTGGTAACGGCAGAACATGTGCATGGCGAAACCGGTCTCAATGGGCCTGCTCTGCCGGATCCTGTCATGACCGTAGAGACCCAGCATGCGGTCGATTTCATCATCGAAACCCTGCGCAGCCACGACACAGGCACCGTCACGCTCTGCCCGCTTGGACCCCTAACCAATATCGCAACGGCGTTCACAAAAGCGCCGGACATCATTGAAAAAGTTCAGGAAATCATCCTGATGGGCGGGGCCTATTTTGAAGTTGGTAACATCACACCTGCTGCTGAATTCAACATTTACGTTGATCCGCAAGCCGCTGATATTGTGTTTAAATCTGGCGCATCAATTGTGGTGATGCCCTTGGATGTGACCCACAAGGTTCTGGTGACGAAACCGCGCAATGATGCCTTTCGCGCGCTGGGCACCAAGGTTGGCAAAGCCGTCGCAGAAATGACGGATTTCTTTGAGAGATTTGACAAAGAGAAATATGGCTCCGAAGGTGCGCCACTGCATGATCCCTGCGTCACCGCCTATCTGATCGCGCCAGATCTCTTTTCCGGACGCCACATCAATGTGGAGATCGAAACGCAATCTGAGCTCACCATGGGCATGACCGTCGCCGACTGGTGGGGCGTCACAGAACGTACCCCCAATGCGCTCTTCATCGGGGATGTCGACGCAGACGGCTTCTTTAAACTATTAACAGAAAGACTATCCCGCCTATGACCGGCGCCCTGCACCTTGCCACCGCTGAGGACTTTGCCAAGCTCGAAGCCCTCGTAGCGGCCTTTCACGCGGAACACCAAATCATATCGGATGCAACGCACCGACAGACCGCGCTTCAGCCGCTTTTGGAAGGCTCCCCCTATGGGGTTGCCTATCTGATCGGCCCAAGGCGCGCACCCGTAGGCTATGTGATTGTGAGTTTCACATGGTCCATAGCATTTGCGGGGCTGAGCGCCACGATTGAGGAGGTTTTCATTCGCCCCAATGTGCGCGGGCGCGGCATGGCTTCCAATGCGTTGATTGGCCTCTGCCAAACGCTTGAAAACAATGGCGTGGTGGCGCTCCATGTCGAAGGGTCTCCAAACCCTTCCACCTCCAGCAAGCTGTTTGCCCGGCTTGGCTTTCGCGCAGCCGAGCACGGCACGCGCCTGACGCGTCTGCGCTGAAACAAGGCGCGGGGTGGCATTTTTCCCCTCCGCGCTTATGTTGCCCTCATGACCCTGCATATTCCTTTTGACAACAGCTATGTTCGCCTGCCTGACCGGCTTTACGCCCGTCAAATGCCGACACCCGTTCGCGCGCCGCAATTGATTGCGTATAATCAGCCCCTTGGCGCCACTTTGGGCATCACCGGTACAGAAGATGAGGCGCAGCTCGCGAAGGTCTTTGCCGGCAATGTACTACCAGACGGCGCAGAGCCGCTGGCGCAGCTCTATGCCGGCCATCAATTTGGAAACTGGAACCCGCAACTGGGGGATGGCCGCGCGGTTTTGCTTGGTGAATCAAGGGGATATGACATTCAGCTTAAAGGGTCTGGACCCACGCCTTTCTCCCGCCGTGGCGACGGGCGCGCTTGGCTGGGTCCGGTACTGCGCGAATATATCATGTCTGAGGCCATGCATGCGCTTGGTGTGCCAACAACCCGGGCGCTAGCCGCCGTCACCACCGGCGAAGAGGTCATCCGCGAACGCCCTCTGCCCGGTGCGGTTCTGACCCGGGTGGCAAGCAGTCACCTGCGCGTGGGCACCTTTCAGGTTTTGGCCGCACGGCAAGACAAAGAGGGGCTGGCCGCGCTGCTGGAGTTCGCCATCGCACGTCATTATCCCAAAGCCACAGGCGCAGCGGATTTTTTAAAGGCCGTGATCCAGTCACAAGCAGAACTTGTCGCGCATTGGATGGCATTGGGGTTCATCCATGGCGTGATGAACACCGACAATGCAACAATCTCTGGCGAAACCATCGACTATGGGCCCTGCGCCTTCATGGATACATTCCATCCCGGACAGGTGTTCTCCTCCATAGATCGTGACGGGCGCTATGCCTATGGAAATCAACCAGATATCGCCGTCTGGAACATGGCACAGCTGGCCACGGCGCTGCTGCCGCTCGAAGACAATTCCGACGCTGCGGTGGCCGAGTTTACCGATCTGGTCAACGCCATGCCTGATGTGATCCGAAGCGCTTGGCGCGCCCGTTTTGGCGCCAAGCTGGGGCTCACAGAAGCAGATGAACAGGATGAAGCTCTCATCATTGAATTTCTCACCATCCTTTCAGAGCAAAAGGCTGATTTCACAAATGGTTTCAGATCTTTGTCGCGCACTCCTGAAAGTTCGGAGATGCTGATACCTCACAAGGGTTTTGCGTCTTGGCATACAAAATGGCAGGCAAGGCTCACGGACGGTGAAGATGCTGTGGCACAGCATATGGCCGCGGCCAATCCGGCGCGCATCCCGCGCAATCATCAGGTGGAAGCCATGATTGCCGCCGCAGTGGCGGGTGATTTTGCACCCTTCCACCAATTGGCACGCGCCTTGGCCGATCCCTATCAGGAGGATCCGCAATACCAAAGCTATTGCCTGCCGCCACGACCCGAAGAAAGAGTGACACAAACCTTCTGCGGCACTTAACAAACCCGCAGCAAGACGTATCATCAGGATCAGACACCAGCAGCAGAGACAGGCTCACCGTGCGCATTGCCAGTTACAATCTTCAGAAATGTGTTGGCATTGATATGCAGCGGCGCCCGGCGCGCTCGATGGTGGTGATCCGGGCGCTGCGCGCAGATATCGTTGTGTTGCAGGAGGCAGACAAACGACTCCCGCCACGTCCAACAGCCCTGCCGCGCGATCTGGTCGAAAAGAAGGGGCTTGTGCCGGTAGATTTTGGACAGCCTCGGGGCTCTCTTGGCTGGCATGGCAATGCGATGTTGTTGCGCCCTTCGATACAGGTGATTGAAGCGCAGGGGCTGGATTTGCCCGGACTTGAGCCACGAGGCGCCATTCGGGCGGATCTGGACACAGAGGAAGGTCCGATCCGGGTGATCGGACTGCATCTTGGCCTATTGCGGCGCTACCGCCTGATGCAGCTGAATGCCGTCTCTCGCGTGCTACGCCGCCTGCCGCCTTTGCCCACGATCATTGCTGGGGACTTCAATGAATGGGGCCCAAAAACCGCATTGGACGCGGCGACGCCAGGTTTTGATTTTGTGCCCACCGGCCATACCTTCCCCGCACCACGCCCCATTGCCGCATTGGACGGCTTTGCCCACACCGATAAGGTCATCGCGAAAAATCATGGCATTTTGACACGCATTCCAGCGCAAGCCGCCTCCGATCACCTCCCCATTTGGATGGACTTTGATATCACTGATGAGACCCCATCACAAACATCACGCCAGACAGACACGCCAAAGGCCAACGCATAATGACGCGCTATTTTGTTTACGATGTATTTACGAATTCACCCTTTGGTGGCAATCCATTAGCCGTCATTCCTGATGCAACACAACTGGAGGAAGGCGACCTTCAGCGCATCGCCCGCGAGTTCAATTTCTCCGAAACAACCTTTGTCTTCCCGCCCGGAGACGCCACCAATACTGCACGAGTGCGTATTTTCACACCCACGATGGAAATCCCCTTCGCCGGTCATCCAGTCATTGGCACCGCTGTGGCCCTCAACGATATAGGCGGTACAGACGAGATGATGCTGGAACTGGGCATCGGGATCCTACCCTGCAAAGTACAGGTAGGTATGGCCGCGTTCACCACATCCGCACAACTGGAAATACTGGCCAAACCAGATCCGGAAACCGTGGCAGCGGCGTTAGGTGTTTCCACGCAAGATATTGATTTTGAAACGCATCCGCCAACCATGGCCTCTCTAGGTCTGCCCTTTACTTTGACCCGGCTGAAAGATCGCGAGGCCCTGAGCGCGATTGAAACCGATGTCTCTGCCTTTCGTGCAGGACATGCCGCTTTCCCATCAAGCCTCGATTTTGCTCAATTTGCCTACACGCGCGAAAACGGCATAGTACATGCCCGGATGTTTGCACCACTCGACAATATTCCCGAAGACCCCGCCACCGGCAGCGCCTGTGCCACATTGGGGGCCTTGCTGGCCAAAATTGAACGGGCCCCAGTGACACTTTCAATTATTCAGGGCGAAGATATGGGCCGGCGCAGCGAAATTTCAGTGCAAGCCGCGCAAGACAATGTCACAGTATCCGGGCGTGCGGTAAAGGTCATGGAAGGGGTTCTGAGCCACAGACAGAAACAGTGATTTTGAATTGCAACATTGCCAGCAAAACCTGTGGTAACTGCTGAGTGGTTTCGATAGACAGGAAAGCCAGAAAAACAAACGGATCCAAAACGGACAAGTCATGGGCGACACAATCATTGAACGGTGCGAAGCAAAAGGCCTGCGAATGACGGGGCAGCGACGCATAATTGCCGCTGTGCTACAGGACAGCACCGATCACCCCGACGTGGAAGAGCTCTATGCCC
This sequence comes from Shimia sp. R11_0, assembly GCF_017744035.1. NCBI lineage: Bacteria > Pseudomonadati > Pseudomonadota > Alphaproteobacteria > Rhodobacterales > Roseobacteraceae > Shimia > Shimia sp. R11_0. Next base: position 281,696 of record NZ_JAGHQY010000002.1, read on the forward strand.
GCGCCTCCGCGCGTGACGCAGGCATTTCACTGGCCACTGTCTATCGTACCGTGAAGCTTTTTGAAGAGGCAGGGATTCTCGACAAGCTGGAGTTTGGCGATGGTCGTGCGCGCTATGAAGATGCGGAGCGGGCCCATCACGACCATCTCATCGACATCAACTCTGGAGAGGTGATCGAATTCGTCGATCCCGAGATTGAAGCGCTGCAGGAAAAAATCGCAGAAAAGCTGGGCTATAAACTCAAGGGCCACCGGCTGGAGCTCTATGGCGTTCCCCTCAAACAATAGCCGCAGGCTGACAACCTTGTTGTTGGCGGCGGGCGCCTCCTCACGCATGCGTGGGCAGGACAAGCTTCTGCAACCCATTGATGGCATACCTCTTCTGAGGGTTCTGGTAGAGCGGGTCTCAGACATCTCTGATCAGGTGCTTGTGGCCCTGCCCCAAGACCGCCCCGCCCGCGCGGCCGCTTTGAAAGGGACATCTGCACAGAGCATCGTGGTGCCAGAAGCATCAGAGGGCATGGCGCATTCACTGAAAGGGGCTTTGTCCTTTGTGCGACCTGACGCCAGTGCAGTCATGATTGTACCCGCAGATATGCCGGAGCTGACAGCAACCGACTTTGCAACGCTGTCAGAAATGCATCAGACCCACCCTGACCTCATTATCAGAGGTGCAGCTGAGGATGGTCGCCCGGGACATCCTGTGATCTTTCCCCAGCCTTATTTTCTCGCTCTTTCAGAACTCTCCGGCGATGTGGGCGCGCGCAGTATTTTGCAGGAAAACAAATCGCACATTCATCTATGTCCCTTGCCAGCAGAGCATGCACTCACAGATCTGGACACTCCCGAGGAGTGGGCCACTTGGTACGCAGCCCAATCTGATAGAGGGCTTTAGGTCAGAACAGGAAATGACCGCTGTCCAGATCGTTGATCGCCACATCTTCCAATGTGATTTGATCGCTGCCCACAAAGATCACAACATCCTCGCCGGACTGACGGATATGGTTGCTCATAAGATCCGTGTAATCCGTGATTTCCGCCACAAAAGACAGATCCATCACGTCATAACCACCTGAGACTTCAAAATCGGTTATGAGGTTCTGGCCAAAGTCATTGTGGAACACAAAGACATCGGAACCATCTCCACCTTCCAGACGGTCATTGCCCTGATCTGCGCGCAGCGTGTCATTGCCCGCGCCCCCAATGAGCGTATCGTTGCCGCCGGCCCCGCGCAGGAGATTGTCGCCATCATCACCGGTCAGAACATCGCTGCCGCTGTTTGACCCGATCAGATGCTCAATCCCCATGAAGCTATCTTCACCGCTGTTCTGCCCCGTGCTCAGATCAACTATGATGCCTGATTGCAGCCCCCAATAAGAGACCGTGTCTTCGCCAGCACCGCCGATAAACGTGTCACGGCCCACTTCATCGCGGAAATAGTCATCGCCTGCGCCGCCATCCATGATGTCATTGCCGCTTTGACCATAGAGGCGATCATCATCGTCCTCCCCATAAAGCCGGTCATTGCCGCTGCCGCCCAGAATCGTGTCATCGCCGCCCTTGCCGCGCAACAGATCGCTTGCACCTTCTCCATCAATCTTGTTGGCGCCCTCATCACCTGTCAGCGTATCGGAGGCCAGATTGGACCCAAAGACATGCTCAATACCGTCAAAGCTATCCCCATCCAGCGTATTGCCATTGCCCAGATTGATCCGCACACCGTCGCTGCTGCCCCAGTAAGAAATCGTATCTTGCCCTTCTCCACCCAGGAAAACGTCTACACCACCATCATCACGCAGGAAGTCATTGCCAGATCCGCCTTCCAGTCGGTCGTCTCCCAATCCGCCAAACAGCCGATCCGCACCGGCACCCCCCTCAAGGATATCGTCGCCATCATAGCCATACAGCGAGTCATTGCCTCCAGCTCCATCAAGGTGGTTGGTCAGGTCGTTGCCCGCCAGCCAGTCCCCCCCAGTATTGGAGCCCTGAAGGTGCTCAATGCTGTTGAAACTGTCGCCACTGGAATTGGCCCCCGTGGTGAGGTTGGCGCTTACCCCGGATCGATCTCCCCAGTAAGACACGGTGTCCTGTCCATTGCCGCCCACGAACACGTCCCGACCACTGACATCGCGCAGAAAATCATTGCCATCTCCGCCTTTGAGCGTGTCATTACCAGAGCGTCCATAGAGCCGATCATCGCCACCTGCCCCATGCAGAAGATTGTCCCCCGCATCGCCAAAGATCGTGTCATTGGCCAGGTTTGACCCATAGATGTTTTCAATGCTGTTGTACGTGTCTGAACTGTTGTTGGCCCCGGTTTCAAGATCTACGAACACCGCTGTCTGGTGCCCCCAATAAGCAGCCGTGTCGCGCCCATTGCCGCCCACAAAGTCGTCGCTGCCGCCATCATCGCGCAGATAGTCGTCGCCGTCGCCACCAACCATCTTATCGTCACCTGCGCCGCCAAAAATCCGGTCGTTGCCTGCTTTGCCTTCAAGGCGGTCATTCATGTCCCCGCCGATCAACGTGTCTTCACCAGTGCCGCCATTCAAATTGTCGCGCCCGCCGGACCCGCGGATGTAATCATCGCCGCCACTGCCGTAGATCACATCATCACCATTGCCACCGCTGAACACATCCGCAGAACTGTTCCCCATGACAACCTGCGCATGCTCAATGGTGATCTCGATAACCTCATATGGGTTCAGAGTGACCGTCAAATCAGAGACGCGATCCCCAAGTTCAAGCTGGGACACCTCAGTCAATGAGGCCGCAACATCTGTTTCCGTGGCAAAGTAGAAGTCGTCCATGCTACTCGGACGGCCAACACCGGGACGCAGATAGATATCTTCTGGTTTGGGCAGGTAGGTCAGCCACTGACTGCCGCTCAGCTTGAAAAACGACTCGTCATAGGCCTCTCCCAACACATCAATCAGTTCCGCGCGCTCAGCATCGTCCACTTTGCGGCGGGACAGCCTTGAAACGAGGTTACCGTCTTCATCATAGGCCGCATTGTCACTTTGGCCATCGGAGCTGTTGGCATCAATTCCAATCGTGCGCCCGCTCCAGCTCAGCGCGTGTGGCGCCAACAATGACAGATCAAGAGAGAACTCTTCCGCAAAGTTATCGCTATGTGAGGTCACATAGATCACACTGCGATACCCGTTGGTGTAGCCATTGACCTCCAACTCCGTTGGATCAAACCCGCCAAGGTCCACAGTGTACATCGGCGTGCTAGAGGCTCCGAGGCTCTCCGCCATCAGCTTCAGCGCCATGCCGGAGGGGGTTAATTCAATTGCCCCGGCGTCCCCACTGGCACCGGCAACGGCCGTCGTGGTGTTATGGCGGAGTGTCCAGAAATCAGCGCCATCCACGCCCAATTCCATCATATTTTGAAACTGCTCAACCACAACGCCAGCACCGCGAAGCCCCATCCAGGCCCAAGTGTTGGTTTCCACGTTCCACTCAGTCACCTGAATGTCGAGATTCTGAGGCATCATGGCTTCCCAGGTGGCAAACCGCAGATCCAGCGCCTTGATCTCAGACCGTGTTGCCACATCCGTCAGATCATAGCCCTCAACATTATCGTCATAATAGTAATGCGCAATGATCCCATCGATGCCGTTCGTCGTGGTGTCTTTCTGAAACCCATTGGTGATGTCGTGATCCGCATCAAGCTGCTCCAGCAACTCAAGATTGCCCTTGATCACACGCTGATGGAAATTGCTTAGGCCGACGTAGTATTTCTGCGCGCTCTGCCCATCCTGCCAGTCATCTGGCCGGAAGTCTGGATCCCAATGCTCCATAGCGGCGATCGCGTCAGCGTCGCTGATGGAGCCATAGCTGCCACCTTTGTAGTTGGAGGCGCCCCCCACCACGTTGGAGGTCTGCACCCAAATTTGCGGCTGATGACCATTTACCGTGACCGTGCCAAGCGCCTTGGCAATGTCATAAGCATTCTCACCATATTCAGTTTCATCAATTTCGGCCCAGAATTCATTGCCAATTTCATAACCAACAATCAGATCGGCCTTGTCGCCCATATAGGTGAGCATAAGTTCGGCCCAGTCCTGCACATCCCGGACATTGGCGTGCTGGTCGGTCAATGCAGGCAACACAAGAGTGGTGCGACTGTCGGTGTCCATCACCCAATCCAAATACGCTCTGAGATCTTCGCGCAACTGGTCGGAGCCACTTTCGCTGCGGTCCAGTTCGATGGTGTTCTCAGAGGCCGCACGTCCGCCGGGATAGCGCAATCGGGTCGCGCCCACCTCATCTACGGCATCAATATAAAGATCGTTAGGAACACCGTCTGTTTCGTTGGTCCGCCCCAGAAGGTTGGCCCCGAACATGTCCGCGCGCACCTCTACCGGTGCACTACTGTGATCCACAGTAATGGTAATAGGCATAAAACTGTCCTCAGAATCGTCAGTGGCGCGGCGTGCGGATGGTGATGTCCAGCTTCGTGGAAACGCATCCTGTGCTTCGCGACATCAGCACTTTTGCTCTGATGCGTTCAGTAGGAGAAATCTGTTTGTCTAACATAGCCTCGTCCCCACGATATGGCCCCCCACGGGCCGATACAAATCCCACATTCAGAGGTAAGTTACGTCTCTTAACGAACCAAAAACAAAGCATCAGCAACTTTACTTAAATATTATAGTAATTTGTTTTTAAATAACATTCCGCCTCAAACCCCAGTATTCATGCTGTTTTGAAGGCTGATCAAAAATTTCTCCGCTATGGGCCGATATTTTCCAAATTTTAAGAAGATGCACAGCGCCCAAAAGCTGCCACATTCTCGTCACTTGAGCGCCAAACCCAATGAAACAAGGCTGCAAAGCTGCCGCATTTGGCGCCGAGGAGGTGGTATCGATTCGCAAACAACCGACGAAGTTTCCTATCAACACAGGTCCGAATTGATCTTTGCCCGCCCGCCAAACGCACAATGAATGCACCAGTTCGCGCCGGCGCGCGCCTTGATTACCCTGCGATCAACGTACGCTGCACCGCCCGACCGGTCACGGATGTGAAGAACTCAGATCGGCTCACAAGCCAAAATCCGGCATCAGAAGTCGCCACCGCATCAGACAGCGGCACCAAACTGCCCGCTGCCAAAAGATCCTCCACAACCCCTATCCAGGCCAGAGTGGCACCTGCCCCAGTCAACGCCAGATGAAGCGCGAAACCATGGTCATTGACGGTCATTCTATCTGCTGACTGCAACTGTTCGTTGCCTGTCTGACTGCGCCATTCCTCCCAACCGATCCAGCGTTCTTCCGGATCGTCCTGCTCAATGATGGTTATCCCCCCCGTGGCATGGTCGTCCGATGTGTCTCGGAAGGTCTGTACCAAATCTGGGGATGCCACGGGACAGACAACCTCTGGCATAAGCAAGCGCCCCTCAAGACCGGACCACGGCCCTTTGCCAAAAAGGATCATGCAATCTGCGTCTTCATTCAGGATATCAGTATCCTTGACCAGAGTGACCACTTTCACCGGCAGGCCAAGCGCTTTGGAAAGCGCAGGCAGCTTCGAAGATAGCCAGTGGGTGCCAATTCCGGGGTATGTCGCAATCGTGAAGACAGATGCCTCAGAGCTTTGCCGCAATCTGTTTGATGTGCGTCGGATTGCATCAAAGGCATGCGACAGAGTCTCATACAGCTCATGGGCCGCGGCAGTCGGGATCAATCGCCCACGCTCTTTGACAAAGAGATCAACACCAAGATCACCCTCTAAGCGTTTGATTTGATAGCTTATTGCTGGCTGCTGCACATTTAACCTCTTAGCGGCCGCGGTATAGCTGCCAAGTAAAAAAGCTTCTTCAAAGGCACGCAGGCCTTTCAGGGTTGGTAGACTGTCTGCCATAAAATTTTTCAATCTCCTCCGTAATTTTTTCCTTATACCACTTACGTCATTTTCGAAATAACCAATTGATCCAAGACGCGTACATGAGATGAGGAGAGCCCATGCCCGCACCAATCGACACCATTCTCGAAGCGGCACGCAAGCACGCAGATGAGGTGATCAAACCCAATGTAAATGCTTGGAACGAAGCCGCCGTTTGGCCGCGCGATGCCTCTGACAAGGCCGCCGCGCTGGGTTTGACGGGCCTTTACGCCCCAGAAGACCTTGGCGGTCAGGGGCTGACTCTGGGTGACGGCATCCGGGTTTACGAAGAACTTGGCAAGGGAGATGGCGCTTATGCTTTCGCTCTGTCTATGCACAACATCTGCACCTTTGCCGGCTGCGGCTATGGCACAGATGCGTTCAAAGAAACATGGGCCCGCGAACTGACCTCTGGCCGCAAACTTGCGAACTTTGCCCTCACCGAACCCCAATCCGGTTCGGACGCGACCAATATGTACAGCCGTGCGGTGATCAATGACGATGGCACATGGACGATCAATGGCGCGAAGGCCTGGGTGTCTTTGGCTGGGGAAGCGGACATCTATTTCACCGTTGTGAAAACCACCGATGAACCCGGTCACCATGACATGGCCATGATTGCAATCCCGGCTGATGCAGCGGGCCTGAGCTTTGGCCCGCGCTATGACACGCCATCTTATGAGTTTTTGCCACTCTCTGAGATGTACATGAAAGACGTGGTGGTGTCGGAAGACAACATCATTCTCCCGGTTGGTCAGGGCCTGCAAGGCTCCCTGATGGCCATCGACATCGCACGGGTCTCCATTGCCTCAGGATGTTGTGGCCTGATGGAAGCCGCGCTGGACACGGCTTTGGCCTATGCCAAGAACCGCAAGATGTTTGGCGGCAAGAACCTTGATCTGGACGGCATCCAATGGATGCTTGGGGATGTGGCCACCGAATTGGAAGCCTCACGCCTTCTCTACCGCGCTGCGGCCAATGCTCTTGGCACACCTGAGGGCCCGGTTATGGCGGCCCATGCCAAACGCTTCGTGCCAGACGCCGCCGTGAAAGCGGCCAACACCTGCACACAGGTTCTTGGCGGCATGGGGCTGCTCAAACCCTATGGCATGGATCGCCTGTCGCGCCTCAGTCAGATGCTGCGCATTGTCGATGGCACGACCGAGATCAGCCGAGTTGTGATTGGCCGCAGTCTTCAAAAACGGGCAAAGTCCCTTCCAGATCTACCAGTTCCCAAGGGGTTCGGCGAAAGCTGACCCCCAACCGGGAAGCCCGGTACATCGAGAAAATCCGCATTGGTCATTTAGGGAGGAGCGACCATGCAAGAGAACTTTGACAAGTTCGAAAAGGCCACGGCCAATTTTGTGCCGCTGTCGCCAGTGTCATTTTTAAACCGCGCAGAAGCGCTGCATGGTCAGCGCACAGCTGTCATCTATGGTGATCTGCACCGCAGCTGGGCCGAGATGGCGACCCGCACGCGCGCCGTTGCGGCGGGGCTGAGGGCACAGGGTATTGCCCGGGGGGACACGGTCTCCGTACTGTGCCCCAATATTCCAGAGTTGTTTGAGCTGCATTTCGCGCTGCCAATGACCGGTGCGGTGATCAACACGCTCAACACGCGGTTAGAGCCAGAAACGATCGCCTATATTCTTGATCATGCCGATACAAAGGTTGTGATCGTGGATCGGGAGCTTATTCCTCTTCTGTCGCAAGCATTTGAGCTGCTTGGTCGCACGATCCCTGTGATCGAAATCAACGACCCCGCTGCGGCGCAGACGGCAACATTGGGCGGCCCTGACTACGAGACTTTGCTCGCGCATGGGGAAACCAACGCAGGCGCAGGCTGGCCGCAGGATGAATGGGATGCCATCGCGCTGAACTACACGTCAGGCACCTCCGGACGCCCCAAAGGCGTGGTTTACCACCACCGCGGCGCCTATCTCATGGCGCTGGGCACGGTGGCCGCATGGCAAATGCCGCATTATCCGGTCTATCTCTCGGTCGTGCCAATGTTTCACTGCAATGGCTGGGGGCACCCTTGGGTGATCGCCATGCTGGGGGGCACCATGGTGTTCACCCGCACACCCGCACCAGATCTGATTCTCAATGCCATCCGCACCCATGGCGTGACTCATTTTGGCGCAGCGCCGATTGTGTTGCAGATGCTGGCCGAGGCTGAAACAGGCGACAGTGCCCGCTTTGATCCGCCCATTCGCGTTTTGACAGCAGGTGCCCCACCGCCCCCTTCCGTATTGGAAAAAACCCGCGCCATGGGGTTTGACGTGATGCAGGTTTACGGCCTGACCGAAACCTACGGCCACATCTCCAAATGCCTCTGGCAGGAGGGCTGGGACGCGCTTGATCCCGGTCAACAGGCCGAATTGCAAGCCCAGCAGGGCATCGCGCTACCGATGGTTGAAGCGGTCTCTGTGATCGATACCGCCACGGGAAAGCCCGTGGAACGTGATGGCGCGACACAGGGGGAAATTGGCATCCGGGGCAATACGGTCATGAAAGGCTACTACAAAGACCCGGAGGCCACCGCCAAAAGCTTTGACAAAGGGTGGTTCTGGTCTGGTGACGCCGCCGTGGTGCATCCGGACGGCTACATGCAGATCCGCGACCGGCTGAAGGATGTGATCATATCGGGAGGGGAAAACATATCCTCTGTTGAAATTGAGGCTGTGCTCTATCGCCACCCTGCGGTGCAAGCAGCGGCGGTGGTTGCCATGCCACATGAGAAATGGGGCGAAACCCCCTGTGCCTTCATTGAGCTACGCCCTGAAACCGAGGCAACGGCCGAGGAGATTATCACCTTTTGCCGCGCCCATCTGGCGGGTTTCAAAGCGCCAAAGGCCGTCGTCTTTCAAGAACTGCCCAAGACTTCCACCGGAAAAATTCAGAAATTCGCGCTGCGTGATGCGGCCAAAACCATGGTACTCTAAATGGTCTACACGATCTCTCATTCCCGGCGCGTCCGCGCCACCCCTTTCACTGCCGGTGTCGAAGCCGCCGGTGTGAGCGCCTATACCGTCTACAACCGCATGCTCCTGCCCACGGTGTTTGACAGCGTGGAAAGCGACTATCGCCACCTAAAAGAACATGTGCAGGTCTGGGATGTGTCAGTGGAGCGTCAGATCGAACTGAACGGTCCTGATGCATCTCACCTGATGCAGCTGCTCACCCCGCGCGATCTGCGCAAGATGCAATCTGACCAGTGTTACTATGTCCCCATCACCGATGAAGACGGCAAGATGCTCAATGATCCTGTGGCGATCAAACACAGCGATACGCGCTGGTGGGTCTCCATCGCTGACAGTGATTTATTGTTGTGGATCAAGGGTCTTGCGGTGGGTCGCGGGCTGGACGTACGTGTGTTTGAACCCGATGTATCACCGCTTGCCATTCAAGGGCCCAAAGCCGAAACACTGATGGCCCGCGTTTTTGGGCCGCAGGTGCGCGATATTGGCTTCTTCCGCTACAAACGGCTTTTCTTTGGCAAAAGTGCTTTCATCGTGGCGCGCTCTGGCTATTCTAAGCAGGGGGGATTTGAAATCTATGTCGAAGGGGCCGAAAACGGCATGCCACTCTGGAACGCTCTGTTTGATGCGGGCCAAGATCTTCATGTGCGTCCGGGCTGCCCCAATCTCATCGAACGTATCGAAGGCGGATTGCTCAGCTATGGCAATGACATGAACATGGAAAATTCGCCTTTGGAATGCGGTCTTAGCAAATTCTGCAAACCAGCAGATGACATTGATCACATCGGCTTTGGGGCAATATCGCGCGAACGCAATACGGGTCCGCTGCGCCAGATCCGCGCCATTGCCGTGCAGGGCGCACCGCTACAGCCTGCACGCGCAGCATGGCCGCTGATGAAAGACGGCCAGCGAGTGGGCCAGATCACTTCGGCGACATGGTCGCCAGACTTTTCAACCAATGTTGCTATTGGAATGGTTGATGCGGGCCACTGGGAGGCTGGCACCGTGTTGATTGTTGAAACGCCTGAAGGGCCGCGGGAGGCCATCATAGAGGAGAAGTTCTGGATCTAACGCGCACAAGACCCGTGGCCTTGAACGCGTGAAAAGAAATACCCTAGGGAGGAACACATGGCCCAAAAGCCACCACTAATGGAATTGCCCATCAAAACAGCCGAAGGCGGCTTCTATGATGGCTTCAGCAAGGACGTGACCATCACGGCCAAGATCTTAATCGGTGCCCTGATCATCTGGGCCGTCGCATTTCCAGACAATGCCGCAAGCGTTCTCAGCACACTCAACAGCTTTCTTCTGGCCAGTTTCGCCAGTTGGTATATCTGGGTTGTTGCCTTTTTCATCATTGTCTGCGTCGTTCTTGCCATCCTGCCCTCTACCGGACGGTTGCGTATGGGGCTGCCTGATGACGAACCAGAGTTTTCAAGCTTTTCCTGGTTCTCGATGATGTTTGGTGCCGGGATCGGCATTGGCATGCTCACCTTTGCCACCGCAGAGCCGATGTACCACTTTGCCAACAACCCTGAAGTCATTAAGGGATTGGCAGAAGGCTCTTCCGCTGAAAACGTGCGCTACGCCTACAAATGGTCCTTCCTGCATTGGGGCTTTTCGGCCTGGGCTTGCTATGCACTCGTGGGCCTTTCGCTGGGCTATTTCTCCTATCGCCGCAACCTGCCGCTGACAATTCGTTCCGGCCTGTCCCCCCTGTTTGGGTCCAGCCTGTCTGGCCCATTGGGGCATGTCATCGACATCGTGGCCGTGGTGGCAACCGTGCTTGGTGTGGCGCAGACGCTTGGCTTTGGCGTTGAACAATTTGTGGCTGGCATGCACCGCATCGGTATTGGGGACTGGCTGCTCAATGATGACGGTAAGGCCACAACATCGGCCATCATCTTTGCCCTGCTGATCATCATGGGCGCGTCCACATTGTCCGCGCTTTCCGGTGTCGGCAAAGGCATCAAATGGCTCTCCAACATCAACATGGGCCTCAGCTTCTTCTTGCTGGCCTTCTTCTTGATCTTCGGCTCTGCCTTCTTTGGTCTCAAAGCGCTGTTTGTCGGCCTGTTTGACTACATCGTGGCCCTGCCAAGCCTATTGTTCACCGTGTGGCGGCCTGATGGCACCGAGGTCGGCGATGCGCTGGCGGGCTGGCAAGGCGGCTGGTCGGTCTTCTACTGGGCCTGGTGGATTGCCTTCGCACCATTCGTAGGTGTGTTCCTTGCGCGTATCTCTCGCGGACGCACCGTGCGTGAGTATGTGCTTGGCGCGATCATCATCCCATCCGTGATGTGTTTCTTCTGGTTCACAATCGTGGGTGGCACCGCCATTGACCTGACCTTGAACGGCACCGCCGGCGATGCCATTTCCGGCGCAGGCCAGCAGGCACAGCTCTTCGCCATGCTCGATGTGATCCTCTCCAGCGGTTTCGCATGGGTCATGGCGGTCATCGTGGTGGTTCTGCTGCTGACTTATCTGGTCACCTCCGCAGACAGCGCCGTTCTGATTGTGAACACCATCAACTCAGGCGGCGACGAAGGCCCCAAAGGGCGCCCGCATATCGTCTTCTGGGGTGTGGCGCTGGCGCTGGTTGTGGGCGCGCTTCTGATTATTGGAGGGCTGGGTGCAATCCAGACAGCCATGGTCATCGGTGCCCTGCCCTTCAGCCTTGTTATGGCTTTGATGGGCGTGGCACTCGTCAAGGGCATTTTACGTGACAGTCGTCGCGAAGCCCTTGGTGTACAAAGCGTGCATACTGAGTAAAAACTTGTTTCAGGTCGGGCCCTTCGGGGCCCGCCTACCCCTTCCAACTAAACGAACTGAGGCCGCATCACATGGCGCAACACCATCCCGCCTTTTCTTTTACCAATCTCACTGTCACCCAGGATCAAGAGGATGATGGTATCTGGGTCGCCACCCTCAATCGCGCGTCCAAACGCAATGCGCTGGACGCAGCGACCATTGAGGAGCTGATCGAGTTGTTTTCCAAGGCGCCACGTCTGGGTGCCAAGGCCATTGTGCTGGCAGCGGCAGGCGATCATTTCTGCGCAGGCCTCGATCTTATCGAACATCATGACGAAGACCGCAGCCCAGCCGACTTCATGCATGTCTGCCTGCGCTGGCATGAAGCCTTCAACAAAATGGAATACGGCGGCGTGCCGGTCATCGCTGCTCTGCATGGCGCAGTTGTCGGTGGCGGCCTCGAACTGGCCAGCTCCGCCCATGTCCGCGTGGCGGATGAAACCACCTATTTCGCCCTGCCAGAAGGCCAACGTGGCCTCTTTACTGGCGGCGGCGCCACCATTCGCGTCGCCGATCTCGTGGGCAAATCCCGCATGATCGACATGATGCTGACAGGCCGCGTCTATCAGGGGCAGGAAGCCATGGACGTGGGCTTGATGCAATATCTTGTGTCTGGCTCCAGCTTTGACAAAGCCATGGAACTTGCCCGCCGTGCCGCCGCCAACCTGCCACTGTCCAACTTCGCAATCTGCTCGGCCGTCAGCCATATGCAGAACATGTCGGCGCTGGATGCGGCCTATTGCGAAGCCGTGATTGCTGGCGTGGTCAACACCCAGCCTGACGCCCGCGCCCGTCTTGATGCCTTTGCCAAAAAGACCGCCGCACGGGTTCGGCCCAACGACTAAACGCGCCTTTGTCACAGCAGAAAGCACGCCATGACTTGCCATGACACCAGACCGTTCCTGCAAGCACCGCACGCGAGCCAAGGTCCCGCACATCGGTTTGTCTTTCTGCTGCTGCCAACCCATTCACCGGCGGATGTGAGCCTCGCCATAGAGACTCTGTCTGAGGCCAATGCCGCCGGTGCAAACCCGCCTTATACATGGCAAATTCTCAGCGAAGACGGCCTGCCCCTGCGCTCGCAAAGCGGCCTTTCTCTGGCTGTGGAAGGCGGTGTGGAAGAGATTGACCTCACCGCAACCATTTTCCTCTGCGGAGGCAATCGCATGGAGGCACCGGCTAGCCAGAAGCTGCTTAACCTGCTCCGCAAAGCCACTCGATATGGTGCCACTTTGGGCGCATTGGGCAGCGGCTGTGCCATTCTCGCGCAAGCGGGCCTGTTGCCCGACAAAAAGGTGGCCGCACATTGGGCCATTTCAACGTCGATACAGGAAACATTTCCTGATCTGGATGTGCGCCAACAGGTCTATGACACAAGCAGCAAATCTCTGACCTGCGCCGGTGGCCTTGCCACGGCTGACATGTTTCTCAATGTGATTGGCGCGCAACAGGGCACAAACTGCGCTCAGAAAACGGCTGCGGCCCTCGCCTGTTCCAGTATTCGTGATCAAAGCAACGCACAAACGCTCTCCGCCGCCTGTGAAATCGGTGCCAAGAGTGTTCATCTGGTCCAAGCAGTCGAGATCATGCGCGAGAACCTCGAACACCCTCTATCCCCCACTGTGATTGCCAAAACGGTCGGCGTCTCAAGTCGACAGTTGGAGCGCCTGTTTTCAAAACACCTCGGCATGTCGCCCAAAAGCTACAGCAACAAACTACGCCTCGAAAACGCAAGACGCCTCATCCAGCAAACCAAACTGAGTGTACTGGAAGTTGCCATCGCCAGCGGTTTCTCCAGCACATCGCATTTTTCCAAACAATACCGCAAACGTTTCGGGGCCACCCCAAGCAGCGAACGCGGCATACCATCTGCGTCTTAGCGGCAGCAAACTCAATCATCGGATCTGCAAGGACCGGCCTACCAGCTTTGCGCACTCAAGCGTAACCACATGTAATTCTTGAGATAATGGCGCACCTGAGAGGATTCGAACCTCTGGCCTCTGCCTTCGGAGGGCAGCGCTCTATCCAGCTGAGCTACAGGTGCCTAGGTGCGGGGTATAGCCAGTGTCGCTACGCCCCGCAATCGTAAAATGCCCACTTAGGCAAAGAGTTCATGCGCCAGTTCCAGCGCATCAACCAACACATCTACTTCATCGGTGGTGTTATAAAGGCCAAAGCTCGCACGGCAGGTGGCGGACACGCCAAGATGCTCCATCAAAGGCCCGGCACAATGATGCCCTGCCCGCACTGCGACGCCTTTCTTGTCCAGAATCGTTGAAATATCATGGGCATGCGCCGCACCGTCCAGTGTGAAGCTAAAGATCGCCGCCTTGTCCGCTGTGGTGCCCTGCACCTGCAGCCAGTTAAGGCCCGCGAGTTTCTGCACAGCATAATCGCGCAGTTTGGCCTCATGCGCGGCGATGTTTTCCATGCCGAGGTCCATCATATACTCAAGCGCAACGCCAAGCCCGATGGTCTGCACGATGCCGGGCGTGCCTGCCTCGAATTTCATCGGCGGATCGTTGTAGATCACAGCCTCCTTGCTGACTTCCTTGATCATGTCGCCGCCACCAATAAACGGCCGCATCTCAGCCATACGCGCGGCTTTGCAATAGATCGCGCCCGACCCGGAGGGTCCATAAAGCTTGTGGCCGGTAATGGCATAGAAATCACATCCGATGTCCTGCACATCCACAGGCGCATGTACCGAGCCCTGCGAGCCGTCCACCAGAACCGCAACACCTTTTTCATGGGCGGCTTTGGTGATGGTTTTCACATCCACCATTGTGCCCAGCACATTGGAGCACTGCGTGATCGCAACCAGTTTGGTTTTGGGTCCGATGGCGTCAATCACGGCTTGGGGATCCAGCGCGCCAGTGGCATCCACATCCACCCATTTGATCACCACGCCCTGACGCTCCCGCAGAAAATGCCACGGCACGATATTGGCGTGATGTTCCATCACCGACAGCACGATCTCATCGCCGGCTTCCATACGCGGCATCGCCCAGCCATAGGCCACCATATTGATGCCTTCGGTGGTGCCGGAATTCAGCACAATCTCATCTTCGCTCTTGGCATTCAGAAACTTGGCGATGATGCCACGCACGGCTTCATATTTGTCCGTTGCGAGGTTGGAAAGGTAATGCAGCCCGCGGTGCACATTGGCATATTCCTGTTCATAGGCCCGCGTGATGGCGTCGATCACCACTTTTGGCTTTTGCGCCGAGGCCCCATTGTCCAGATACACCAAAGGCTTCCCGTTAACCTCACGGCTGAGGATCGGAAAGTCCGCACGGATTTTATTTACGTCATACATCTCAGGAAGTTCCCAGAAAGAGCGACACCAGCAGGGACGCGAAGAAAGACAGACCAATCGCCAATGCCACCATCGTGGCAGCCAGCAGCATCAGAGATTTGGCAACGCTGCCAAACCCATGCAACACGTTTACGAATTGAAGGCTGATCCAGATGCCATAAAGGCTCATGCCCAACACGACAAAAGACGCGAGGTTTGAAGAGAAGACCGCCAAAAGTAGGATCCCCGCATGGACACCGGCCTGAAACATCTGCAGCCAGCCAAAACCCAAGAGCAATTCCTCAAAGCGCGCGCGCCCGCCAACGGCCTGACCGCCCCAGAAAAGCGCGGCAACCATCGCGGTCATACGGACCATCAGGATCGCGGCAAACAACAGCGGTGCCTGATCCAGCGGGGCAAAAAGCTGCGCCAGAATGGGGAAGAGCGAAATGGTGGCAAAGGTCAGAACGGTGTTGAGCAGCACGCCCAGTCCCAGAACCTGCCAGCCGATCTCACGCGGCAAGGGCCGCCCCATCACCACCAAAGCAGCTTCGCCGGGGTCCTTGAGCGTGAGCCAGAACAGAGCACTAAGTGGATGTGTCATGCAGTTGTCTTGCCCGCCTCAATCAAGCCGGAAATCCAGATCCGCAGAAAGAACACCAGCCACAACACCCCGACGATGCTGAGCGGCACGCCTTCGCCAATAAAGCCCTCAACAAGCCCAACCAGCAGATAAAGCGGACCGGTTGCCGCCATCGCCCAGAACAGCGCAATACGGGCACCAAAGGCAGTTTGCTTGCGTCCAAACGCCCTTAAAATCAGATGGCTGACAAAGGACAGCGCATAGGCAAAGAGCGGCAGAATGAACACCAAGGCAAAGAGACTGCCCCCAAGCAAGGGGTTCAGCTCCGTCTGCGTCAAATGGGCTTCACGCGCCAACGCAGGCCAGCGCGAGACAAAAATCACGATACAGGCCGCCATGAGGATCGCAAACGCGCGATCTTCCCGCTCCCCCATATCCAGCAGACCGCGCACCACAGACCGTGGTGCGCGATAGCTTGCCAAAATGTCCAGCGTGACAGACATCAGCCGCGACGACGCTCCAGCCAACCTTCCAGACGCGCCAGAACGGAGTCCTTCAGAGTTTCGCTTTCAATCTCATCCACCGCTTCTGCCACAAAGGACATCACCAGAAGATCGGTTGCGATGTCCTTTGGTACACCGCGCGCCCGCAGATAGAACAAAGCATCCTCATCAATTGCCCCAGATGTGGAGCCATGCGAACAGGCCACGTCATCGGCGTAGATTTCCAGCTCTGGCTTGGCGAGGAACTGGCTGTCTTCATCCAGCAGAAGCGATTGGCTGATCTGATAGCCATCGGTTTTCTGCGCGCCCGGCTTCACCAGGATTTTGCCCTGAAACACGCCAATGGCCCCGTTGCGCAGCACTTTCTTGAAGACCTGACGGCTTTCACAGTTCAGCGCATCATGGGTCACAAACACCGTGTCGTCATGATGGAAATCACCATCGCCAAGGCAGGCACCGGCCACATGCGCCACCGCATCGTCCCCGGTCAACTCCAGCACAGCTTCGTTGCGGGTCAGGCGACCGTTCACTGTCAGCGTGAAGGATTTGAACACGCTTTCGGTGCCCAGACGGCCAAAGATATGGGTCACTGCGCGCCGTTCATGATCACGCCCCTGCGCACGCACATGGTGGAACGCCGCACCATCGGCCACATCCACTTCCATGACCTTATTGAAGCGCGCCGCCGCCGGGCCGTTTTCCAGCACAGTCAGCTCTGCGCCCGCGTCCAGTTTGATCACATGGTGCAAGATCGCGTCAGAGGTCGTCTCTGCATGTTTGTAGATCAGGTTTACCGGCTTGCTCACCTTGCCAGTGACATGGATCACCAGACCATCGCTCGCATAAGCCGTATTCAACGCCGCCAGAGGGCGCTGCACCGGGTCCTGACCGTTCAGTTCCAGCTTGCCATAAAGGTCTTTGGCCCAGTGAATGTCTGCGCCCGCTGCGTCCTGCAACCGTTCGATCACAAGACCTTCCGCGCTCAGATCATCCGATTGCGCAGCGTCAAAAACACCATCCACAAAGACAACTTTGAGACGTTCAATCTCATCAAACAGTGGCGCTTCGCCAGTTTCAAAGGTCGCCGCCTCTGCAACGTCGCTCTGCACCAGCGTGTCCGGACGGGTGAACTTCCAGTATTCGTCACGACGCTCCGGCAGCCCCATGTCCTTGACGCGCGCCAGAGCCGCTTCGCGGGCTTCGGTGATCCACTGACCACCCGAAGGCACCGCCATCTCTGCGAGCCGCGCCACGGCGGCCTCCTGTTTCTTTGCCAAAGCTGACATTATGCCATCTCCGCCAGAATGTCGGCATAGCCGTTCTTTTCAACTTCCAGTGCCAGCTCCGGGCCACCGGTCTTGATGATGCGGCCATCGGCCATAATGTGCACCACGTCCGGTTTGATGTGATCCAGCAGACGCTGGTAGTGGGTGATGACAAGGAAACCACGGCCTTCGTCACGCAGCGCGTTCACACCCTCAGACACCAGTTTCATCGCATCCACATCCAGACCGGAGTCGGTCTCATCAAGGATGCACATCTTTGGGGCCAGCATGGCCATCTGCAGGATCTCGTTGCGCTTTTTCTCACCACCGGAGAAGCCCACGTTGACCGGACGCTTCAGCATGTCAGCGTCGATTTTCAGGGTCTTCGCCTTGGCACGCACCTCTTTGAGGAAATCCGCCGCAGAGAGCTCTTCTTCGCCGCGCGCTTTACGCTGTGCATTCACGGCGGTGCGCAGGAAGGTCATGTTGCCCACACCGGGAATTTCCACCGGATATTGAAAGGCCAGAAACAGACCAAGCGCCGCGCGCTCTTCCGCTTCCATCTCCAACAGGTCTTCACCGTCCAGCGTCGCTGCGCCGTCAGTGACCTCATAGCCGTCTTTGCCGGACAGAACATAAGACAGAGTGGATTTGCCAGAGCCGTTCGGGCCCATGATCGCATGCACCTTGCCCGCTTCCACTTTGAGATCCACACCTTTCAGGATCTGCTTGTCTTCATCTTCCAGTTTGACCTTCAGGCCTTTGATTTCCAACATTTTCTATTCCTTCGCGTTTCCTCAGGCGCGCACGCCCGGTCATATCTTGTTCGTGGCGCCCGTCGTCAGGCGCTCATATATGTGATCAGCATCATCACGCCCATTGCGACAATTCCGCAGACAGCGGAGGTCACAAAGACCGATCCGCCAATCAGACCTTCGGAGCTGCCAGAGCGCTTACGGCGCAGACCAAAGCCCACAGCAGAGCCAAGCGCGATCCCCGCGCCCACACCTGCGGATTGCTGCATCAGAGCGTGAATGGTTTCCATTTACTTTTCTTCCATCCTTCTGACCTTTGCTTTCAGAGTTGCTCGATTTTCCTGTTTCAATCGCACCAATGGTCGATGACCAAAAATCCAAGCAAGCAACAATGAAGGAAAAAGCCCCAAGAACCAAACAATCGGTTCGACAACCGAAATTCCAAAGAGCAAATCGATACCTGCTACGCCGAGCAACGCAAGAAAAGGTGCGGAAAACACTAGTTTTTTCAGCGCAAAGTTAGCTTCTTGCTGTAACATCTCGCGATGCTCGTTGATCAGGTCTTGCTCCATGGACATGCTTTACCCCACAGAGCCTTCCAGCGAGATCGCCACAAGCTGCTGTGCTTCCATGGCAAATTCCATCGGCAGCGCCTGAAGCACTTCCTTGGCAAAGCCATTCACGATCAGCGCCACGGCCTCTTCCTCGTCCATGCCGCGCTGACGGCAGTAGAACATCTGCTCATCATCCACCTTGGAGGTGGTCGCCTCATGCTCCACGCGGGAAGAGTTGTTCTTCACTTCAATATACGGCACCGTATGGGCCCCACATTTGTCGCCAATCAGCAGACTGTCACATTGCGTGTAATTCCGGCTGTTCTTGGCTTTCGGGTGCATGGACACGAGACCGCGATAGGTGTTCTGCGCCACACCTGCACTGATGCCTTTGGACACGATCCGCGACTTGGAGTTTTTGCCCAAGTGGATCATCTTGGTGCCGGTATCGGCCTGCTGGTGGTTGTTGGTGATGGCAATCGAATAGAACTCGCCCTGGCTGTCATTGCCACGCAACACGCAGGACGGATACTTCCAAGTCACCGCAGATCCGGTTTCCACCTGTGTCCACATGATCTTGGAGCGATCGCCCCGGCAATCCGCGCGTTTGGTCACAAAGTTGTAGATACCGCCTTTGCCGTTCTCATCACCGGGGAACCAGTTCTGAACGGTGGAGTATTTCACTTCGGCGTCTTCTTCGATGATGATTTCCACCACGGCGGCGTGCAGCTGGCTGGTGTCGCGCTGAGGCGCGGTGCACCCTTCCAGATAAGACACATAAGAGCCTTTGTCTGCGATGATCAGCGTGCGCTCAAACTGGCCGGTGTTTTCCGCGTTGATCCGGAAATAGGTGGACAGCTCCATCGGGCAGCGCACACCCGGCGGTACGTAAACAAACGAACCGTCAGAGAAGACAGCGCTGTTGAGCGTCGCATAGAAGTTGTCACTCACCGGCACAACAGAGCCGAGGTATTTCTTCACCAGCTCGGGATGCTCACGGATCGCCTCGGAGATCGAGCAGAAGATCACGCCCGCCTCTTTCAGCTCTTTCTGGAAGGTTGTGCCCACGGAAACGGAGTCAAACACCGCATCCACAGCCACCTTGCGGCCTTCCGCAGGCGCATCCTCGGCACCTTCAACACCCGCCAAAATCATCTGCTCTTTCAGAGGGATACCAAGCTTTTCGTAAGTTGCCAGAAGCTTGGGGTCCACCTCATCCAGAGACTTGGGCTTTTCTTCCATGCTCTTGGGGCGCGCATAGTAGTACTGATCCTGAAAATCCACCTCAGGATAGTCCAGCATCGCCCAATCGGGTTCTTCCTTGGTCAGCCAGCGCTGATACGCCTCCAGCCGCCATTCGGTCATCCATTCCGGCTCTTCATTCTTTTCGGAAATCAGGCGCACAATATCCGGCGTCAGCCCCTTGGGGGCATATTCCATCTCAATTTCGGTTTCCCAACCGTATTTGTATTTGCCGCCCATTTCGCGGACGGCATCCACGGTCTCCTGATCGACGCCTTCTTTTACTTGCGTCTGGTCGATTGCGGCCATGAGCTACTCCTGTATGTTCGCTAGGCTCACACGCTCTTATGCGGAGCGGGCAAGATGTTTCCCGTGAATGGACAGCCATTTGTCGGCAAATCCCATCACGTCCTGTTCTGTAGTTACGGGTCCAAGACTGACCCGGATCGCGCTTGCGGCTGTGGTTTCATCAAACCCCATTGCGGTCAAAACCTTGCTCGCCCGGACTTTGCCGGAGGAACAGGCTGACCCGGCAGACACCGCATAGCCTGCCAAATCCATTTGCATCACCTGCGTTTCCCCTTTCCAACCGGGGGTGGCAATGCAGCTTGTGTTGGGAAGACGCTTGGCGCCCTGTCCCACAAAGATGGTGTTGCCCGCGCCCTCTGCAAGGCGGGCTTCCAACATATCGCGCAATTGGGCGACACGGTCCCACACCCCATCAGCCAGATCGCGCGCCGCCGCCGTCGCCGCCGCGGCAAACCCTGCTGCGCCAATGATATTTTCGGTGCCAGCACGGCGGCCCATCTCTTGGCCACCGCCGCGCAGCTGCGCCGCAATATCGGTGCCACGCTTCACCACCAGCGCGCCAATGCCTTTGGGGCCGCCCAGCTTATGCGCTGAGATCAGCGCCATCTGCGCCCCGCTCCAGTTAAAGGCCACCGGCAGCTTGCCAAACGCCTGCGTCATGTCGCTCACCGCGATCCCTTCGGGCAGCTTTTGCACCACACCGGTTTCGGAGTTCGCCAATTGCACACAGCTCGCCGCAGGGGCGCTGATCACAATTGCGCCATCACGGCCCACCGCAAGATCCGGGGTCACCCAGGCCCCAACTGCATCGTGCTCCACATCTGCCGCATGCAGCTCGCGCCCACGCAATGCAAGCGCCGCAGACTCCGTCGCGCTGGAGGTGAAAATCACATCCGCCCCATCTGCGCCAAACGCGCTGGCGATCTCTGCGCGCGCCTTCTCAAGCAGGCTCTTGGCCGCACGCCCTTCCGCATGCACCGAAGACGGGTTGCCCGCCACATCCATGGCCGCAATCATCGCATCTCGGGCTTCCGGTCTCAGCGGCGTTGTCGCGTTATGATCAAGGTAGACGCGCATCACCCTTCTTCGTCGACAACGGCAAACAACGTTGGCACAGCCGGACAAGGCGCCAGATCATTCTGCACGATGTCAGACAGGCGGGTCTGATGCAAAAACACATAAACATGTGCAGACAGCCCCTCCCACAGACGGTTCGCCATGGATTGTGCCCGTGATCCGCTAGAGCCGCCACTTGCACCCGCGCCAGTGTGCAGCGCAGAGACGGTTTCATCAACGGCCGCCAGAATATCCGCCGTCCGAATCTCAGAGGCCGCTCGCGCCAAACGGTAGCCCCCCCCCGGTCCGCGCACCGATTCAACCAACCCCGCACGGCGCAGCTTCACAAAAAGCTGCTCAAGGTAGGGCAAGGAAATATCCTGTCGCTTGGCAATTTCATTCAGGCTCACGAGGTTCTCAGGGGGCTGAAGTGCAATATCAGCCAATGCAACGACCGCGTAGCGGCCTTTTGTTGACAGTTTCATCACACTCCCCTTCGAATTGATTGACCTCAGCCATCACTGTGCTTAAGTCGCTAAGACCCGTTTCACGCATCCGCAGGAAACGATTTAGAAGCGTTCTAAGATGACTGCGCAAATTCGTCAAGAATAGCAGGCCATCTTTTCAGGGAGAAAAGCGACAAACATGCCTGAGGTGATTTTTCCAGGACCAGAAGGCCGCCTCGAAGGCCGTTACCACCCACAAAAAGAGCGGGACGCGCCGATTGCCATCGTGCTGCATCCGCATCCGCAATTTGGCGGCACCATGAATAACAAGGTGGTCTACAACCTTCACTATGCGTTCTACAATATGGGGTTCACCGTTCTGCGGTTCAACTTCCGTGGCGTGGGCCGTTCACAAGGCGAGTATGATCAGGGCGTTGGTGAACTGTCTGATGCGGCATCCGCACTCGATTACCTGCAATCCATGAACAACAACTCCAAGCACTGCTGGGTTGCCGGTTTCTCCTTTGGGGCTTGGATTGGCATGCAGCTGCTGATGCGGCGTCCGGAAATCACGGGGTTCATCTCGATTGCGCCTCCGGCCAATATGTATGACTTCTCCTTCCTGGCCCCCTGCCCCAGCTCCGGTCTGATCCTCAACGGCACCAATGACCGTGTGGCCCCGCCAGCGGAGACCCACAATCTCGTCGGTAAGCTGCATGAGCAGAAGGGCATCACAATCACCCATACGGAGATTGAAGGTGCAGGTCACTTCTTTGAGACCGAAGAGCATATGGACCAGATGACAGGCCACGTCACCGACTACGTGAAACGCCGCCTGACGGAGAACAGCCGCTGATGAGCACATTGGAGGCGCTGGCCGCCAAGCTTGCCGAAGACACCATGAAAGCTCAGAAAGAGCTGGGTGACGAACGCCTGTTCGTCGAGGTGGGCAACATTCTGGCCGCGTCCTCTCAATCACTCGAAGAGGCCTATCTCACAGAGGTTCGCGTGCGCATGTCCGAAGAGAAGGCGCGCGCGTTTCTCATCAACAAAGTCAAAGCGGCCCGCGCCGCCAAAGCCGCCACAGACACCCCATGACAGATCGCCTTGATCGCCAACTGGCGTTTCTGACAGAAGCAGACAAGCTCAAATCCGTATATCGCGCCACGAAAGTGCTGGATGGCCACCGCAAAGAAGACAGCGGCAGCCACAGCTGGCACATCGCGCTCTATGCGCTCATCCTTCAGGAACATGCCAATCGCGACATCAACATCGACCGCGTCATTCGCATGCTGTTGATCCATGATCTGGTGGAAATTGACGTCGGCGACAGCCCAATCCACGGCGATCATGACATCGCTGCCATGGAAGCCGCAGAAAGCGCGGCAGCGGATCGGCTGTTTGGCCTGTTGCCGGAGGATCAAAGCCGGGATCTGCGCGCGCTCTGGGAAGAGTTTGAAGCGGCAGAAAGCGACGATGCCGTCTTTGCCAAATCCATCGACCGTGTGCAGCCGGTGATTGGCAATCTGGAAACTGATGGCGGCACTTGGCCGGAATACAATGTCACACGTGAACAGCTCGAAGACCGCGTCGGATGGAAAGTTGCCAAAGGCGCGCCTGCGATCTGGGACCATCTGAAAGCCCGCATCGCCACGTGGTTTGCCGCGCGCAGCTAGTTTTACTGCGCGCCCAAGCCATCTCTCAGCAACAAGCCCTCACCAACAACCATTACCAACACTGGGGCCAGCCATAGCCCCAGCGCCATGACAGCCCTGAACAGGGCAATCCGCCAAGGCGTACCGCATCATACATGCGATCCGCCGTAAAGCTGATTGCGGCCTGCACGGTTGCCTCTGACCAGTCATATTGCACAGCCAGCGCCGCGCTGTCCGCTTCCCCCACATCGCGCACGCACTGACGCAGCGCCTCATCCGCCGTCAGCCTAGCAAAATAGCTTGCCTCCGG
The DNA here is from genome assembly GCF_017744035.1 of Shimia sp. R11_0. NCBI lineage: Bacteria > Pseudomonadati > Pseudomonadota > Alphaproteobacteria > Rhodobacterales > Roseobacteraceae > Shimia > Shimia sp. R11_0. Next base: position 305,352 of record NZ_JAGHQY010000002.1, read on the forward strand.
CGTCGGGTCAGCCCCGCCCAGATGATAGGCCTGATCATGCACCACACAGCAGTCATGCCAAGGCGCTTGGTTTTCAAACACCTCATAAAACCCCGGAAACTGCAGCGCCAGCGCCTCCCAAGCGGCCGACATGCCGCCGGAACAGCCATCTGTTGTGAACGGCAGCAGTGACACGCCTGCTTCGGTGCGCGTGGCTTCCAGCCGGCTGTGCCGCCAAATCTCCACCTTCGCAGCCAGCGGCTGGGCCTCACGCGCCTCCGCAGACACCATCTGCACAGGCATCACAACGCCCAGACATGCCAGAAGGACAGCCAGATCAGCTTTCACTGTCATCACGCTCTGGCAAATCAAGACCAATCCGTCCGGCCAGTCCCAGCACAAGCCGCTCAACCCCGCTCAGCGTGCGTCGATCCGCCAGCACTTGACGCGCCAGCGCAGGTTCATCGGTGATCAGCCCATCCACGCCAAAGGACAACATGCCAGACATCGACAAGGCGTCATTCACAGTCCAGACATAGACTTTCTTGCCAACCTCCTGCGATGAGCGCACCAACCGCGTGGAGATGGTCGCGCTGTTCACCGCAAGGAAGTCTGCATCCAGCTTCCACATATTTCCCAGCGAGGCCGAGGCCAGCAGGCCAATGGTCCAATCCGGGCGCAGGGTGCGCATTTTCTGCACCGCATCATATTTCAGGGACATGATCTTCACCTGATCCTGCATCCCGGTTTCCTCAACAATGTCCACCACCCGCTGCTCCAGCATCTCGTCGTGGCCATAGTATTTCAGCTCAATGACAACGCCCGCCTTATCCTTCGCGGCCAGCAAAACGTCTTTCAAAAGCGGCGTGCGCTCCGCAGCATAAGCGGGGTCATACCAACTGCCGATGTCGATCTCTTCCAGATCCGTGAGCGTGGCATCCCAGATTTTCAGCGGGTTGCCTGCCACTTTCATAAAATCGCTGTCGTGGATCACCACAACCGCGCCATCACGCGTTTCCTGAACGTCGATTTCAACCCAATCCGTCTGATCTTCGATCGCCTTGAGCACAGAGGCCATGGTGTTTTCAGGGCGCGCGCCAGCGGCCCCGCGATGGGCGATCACCGCCACCGGCCGTGCGCTGTCAACAGCCATGACACCCGCAACACCCAAGCCACCCAGCACGCTGACACCCAGCGCAAGCATCACGCACATGATGAGCAGTACACGCGGCATCCGCGCCGCCTTCTGCACACCAGAGCGTGGCCAATCTGCCTCTTCCATAAAGCTCACCGCCAGCGCACCGGTTGTGAAAGCAGTCAAAAAGAGGTTCAAAAGCGCCCACACACCTGTCGACAAAAGCAAGAAAACCGCCACACCACGCAGGCCAAAGGGCATAAATTCAAGCCCCAGTTGCAACAGCATGCCAACTGCGGCCAGCAGCAACAGGCTGATCACCCCGCCCATCGCGGCCCAGATCACCAATTTGCTCAGAAACTGCACCCTGCGCCCCTGCATGCGCTGCTGACTTTCACGGATCGCCTCACGCGGAGACAGCCCGTCAAATACAACCAGCGGCACAGACAGCACCCACCCCAGACTGCGCCAGATCAGCAAAACAGTCAAAGCGGCCAAAGCCCCGCCAATCACCATCACCGCCTGCCGAAACTCCGGCGGATGCTGGCTGAGGTAATAGTTGATGTCATGCTCTGTCAGCCAATAGACAAACGCCGCACCGGCAATCGCCAGAAACGGCACCGCCATCACCAAGACGCGCAGCGCAAGCTGCACCCCAACCCCAAAAACCGCAGGCAACCGCGGCAAAACCAGAGACACACCGTCCCAGAGATCATGCGACTTGGCTTGATGATCGCGCAGCGCAACCGCCATCATCAAAGACACATCCAAAACCAGAAGCACAATAAACAGGCCAGCCATGGTCAACCCAGCGAGCAGCCCCACAGGCGACAGCAGAAACACGGCAATGTCAAAATCCGCCAGCGCAGGTTTGCCGGACAGTTTTAAGGCCACAAAAACCGTCAGCGCCATCAATGGCGCAAAGATCGAAGCCATAAGAATATTGAAGATCACATGCGTCTTCACAAATGGCAGTCGCAATCGCCAGGCCAGTTTGTAGTGCTGTAAAACGTCAGAAACAGTATGGGCCATAAGATCCTCAAAAATATACAGTTGGCACAACCCTACCGGCAGTTGACACCGGGGTCGAGCCATCACCCGCTCTCGCCTGCCCCGCGTCCCGAAAATCGCACCGCTCCAAAACGGGCAATCGGTTGTTAACCTCCCATCAGTAAGCCAACGTCAACCACAAGGACAACAATTCGGTATACAATCGCATACATTGCTTTCCTTTCTGTTGAATTTCCCTTAGGACACCCTCACTGACTCGGTGCACAGGAGACCCCCATGACCAAGATCAAAGTTGAAAACCCCATCGTCGAAATGGACGGCGATGAGATGACCCGCATCATGTGGCAGTTCATTAAAGAGAAGCTGATCCTGCCCTATCTTGACCTCGATCTGCTGTATTATGATCTGGGCATCGAGGAGCGTGACCGCACCGAAGATCAGATCACCATCGACGCCGCCGAGAAAACCAAAGAGGTCGGCGTGGCGGTGAAATGCGCCACCATTACCCCCGATGAGCAGCGCGTCGAAGAATTCGGCCTCAAGAAGATGTGGCGCAGCCCCAATGGCACCATCCGCAACATCCTTGGCGGCGTTGTCTTTCGCCAGCCGATCATCTGTCAAAACGTGCCCCGTCTTGTGCCCGGCTGGACCTCCCCCATCGTCGTGGGCCGCCACGCCTTTGGCGATCAGTACAAAGCCACCGATTTCACTTTCCCCGGCGCGGGCAAGCTGACCATGAAATTTGTCGGCGAAGACGGCACCGTGATCGAAAAAGAGGTCTATGACGCCCCATCCGCCGGTGTCTATCAAGCGATGTACAACCTCGACAGCTCGATCATCGACTTTGCACGCGCCTCGCTCAACTACGGCCTCAACCTTGGCTGGCCGGTCTATCTCTCCACCAAGAACACCATCCTGAAAGCCTACGACGGCCGCTTCAAGGATCTGTTCCAGAAGGTCTATGAGGAAGAGTTTGAAGAGAAATTCAAAGCCGCCGGCATCTGGTATGAGCACCGCCTGATCGACGACATGGTCGCCTGCGCCATGAAGTGGAACGGCAAATTTGTCTGGGCCTGCAAAAACTACGATGGCGATGTGCAGTCTGACACCGTTGCACAGGGCTTTGGCTCGCTCGGTCTGATGACCAGCCAACTGATGACGCCGGATGGCAAGATCGTGGAAGCGGAGGCCGCCCATGGCACCGTCACCCGCCACTATCGTCAGCACCAAAAAGGCGAAGCCACCTCGACCAACTCGATCGCCTCCATCTACGCATGGACCGGCGGTCTGAAGCACCGCGCCAAACTCGACAACAACGCCCCCCTGCGCACCTTTGCTGAGACACTGGAACATGTGATCATTCAAACCGTGGAGAGCGGCCATATGACCAAAGATCTGGCTTTGTTGGTTGGCCCGGATCAGGGCTGGCTCACCACCATGGGCTTCCTTGAAAAGGTCGATGAAAACCTCAACAAGGCGCTCGCGGGCTAAGCCCATAGTCCGAAGTCCATGCAGGGCGCCCTTCTCGGGCGCCTCGCTATTCCCCGACCAGCTCAAACTTCAGTCAAAGTCGCAGCTTTGAGCTATTCTCATAGCTGCTATGCGCCTCACGCACTGGACACCCTGCCCCTCGCTGTCGCACATGCTCCCTATGGTTAGCTTTCTGGACTCCCCCACCCCCGAACATCACAGCCTGTTTGAAGACATTCAGGGGCTGATCGTTGGCACGCTGCTGGTGTCGCTCGCGGTCACCTTTCTGCAAAACAGCAGCCTGTTCACCGGACAGATCGCTGGCTTGGCTCTGGTGGCCAGCAAAGCCCTCGGCGTGCCTTTTTCCGCGCTCTTCTTTCTATTCAACCTGCCCTTCTATGTCATCGCTTACGTTCGGATGGGGTTGGCCTTTACACTGAAAACCTTCCTTGCGGTGGGGCTCATGTCTCTGTGGACCTATCTGATCCCCAGTTTTCTGACCATTTCCCAACTGACCCCACTGGTCGCTGCCATCCTCGCTGGCGTGACCGCTGGCTCCGGTCTGATCGCCCTCTTTCGCCACGGCGCCACATTGGGCGGCGTTGGCATCGTGGCGGTCTGGCTGCAAGACACCAAAGGCATCAAAGCCGGATGGGTGCAACTTGGGTTTGATTTTTGCGTCTTCGCGCTCGCCTTGTCGTTTTTTGACATGCACGCAGTCGTCTTTTCGCTGATTGGTGCGGCAATCACCAATATCATGATTGCAACAAATCACCGGCGCGATCGCTATATCGCGCGCTGACTTTCAGGACGCCCAATGCCCAAAGCCTATCTGATCCTCATGATCGCCGTTGTGTTTGAAACCATCGGCACTGCCGCGCTTCAGGCCAGTCAGCAATTCACTAAACCGATCCCCTCCATCATTGTGGTGGTCGGCTATGGTCTGGCCTTTTACATGATGGCGCTCACCCTGAAGTTCTTGCCGGTGGGCATCACCTACGCGGTCTGGTCCGGGCTTGGCATCATCTCGATTTCCGTGATCGCCTATTTTGCTTTTGGTCAAAAGCTCGACTTGCCTGCCGTGCTCGGTCTGGGCCTCATTGTTGCCGGGATCCTCATCATCAACCTGTTTTCCAAAACCGCTGTGCACTAAAGCGCATTAAAGGGCTGGCCTTTTGCACCAACCCACGTTAGGGCGGGCCCGAACAGGAAAGGCTGCCCTTATGGATCTTCGCAATATCGCCATCATCGCCCACGTTGACCACGGCAAAACCACCCTCGTGGATGAGCTGCTGAAGCAATCCGGGGCATTCCGTGAAAACCAGGAAGTGGCCGAGCGCGCCATGGACAGCAACGATCTGGAGCGCGAACGCGGCATCACGATCTTTGCCAAGCCCACCTCCGTGGAGTGGAAAGGCACCCGCATCAACATCGTGGACACCCCCGGCCACGCCGACTTTGGCGGCGAAGTGGAGCGTATCCTGAGCATGGTGGACGGTGTGGTTCTGCTTGTGGACGCGGCCGAAGGCCCGATGCCACAAACCAAATTTGTGACCTCCAAAGCGCTCGCGCTGGGTTTGCGCCCCATTGTCGTTCTGAACAAAGTCGACAAGCCAGACGCCGAGCCGGATCGCGCGCTGGACGAGTGTTTTGACCTCTTTGCCTCGCTCGATGCAAACGACGATCAGCTCGACTTCCCGCACATGTACGCCTCTGGCCGCAATGGCTGGGCAGATGCAGAGCTTGATGGCCCGCGCAAAGACCTTCATGCGCTTTTCAACCTGATCGTGAACCACGTCCCTGCGCCCAAGCAGGTGACCCGTCAGGACGAAGACTTCCGCATGCTGGCCACCACGCTGGGCGCGGACCCCTTTGTGGGCCGCATCCTCACCGGTCGTGTGGAATCTGGCACTTTGAAAGTGGGCGCAACCGTTCAGGCGATCTCCCGCATCGGCCAGAAAATCGAACAGTTCCGCGTCACCAAAATTCAGGCCTTCCGCGGTCTGGCGCAGCAGGACATCGAAGAAGCCCAGGCAGGCGACATCGTCTCCATCGCGGGCATGGCGAAAGCCACCGTGGCCGACACCATCTGTGCGCTGGCCGTGGATGAGCCGCTTGAAGCGCAACCAATCGATCCGCCCACCATCACCGTGACCTTCGGCATCAACGACAGCCCTCTGGCTGGTCGCGACGGCAAAAAGGTACAGTCCCGTGTGATCCGGGATCGTCTCTACAAAGAAGCCGAGTCAAACGTCGCGATCAAAATCGCTGACACGCCCGGTGGTGAAGCCTTTGAGGTGTCTGGCCGTGGCGAACTTCAGATGGGCGTTCTGATCGAAAACATGCGCCGCGAAGGCTTTGAGCTGTCGATCTCCCGTCCGCAAGTGATCATGCGCGAAGAAAACGGCGTGCGCATGGAGCCGGTTGAAGAAGCCACCATCGACGTGGATGACGAATACTCTGGCGCGGTGATCGAAAAACTCACCGGCGCCCGCAAAGGCGAGCTGGTTGAAATGCGCCCAGCCGGTGCTGGCAAAACCCGCATCATCGCCCATGTGCCGTCCCGTGGCCTGATCGGCTACCACGGTGAATTCCTCACCGACACCCGCGGCACCGGCGTTCTGAACCGCGTGTTCCACGGTTGGACAGAATTCAAAGGCGCCATCCCGGGCCGTCGTGCAGGCGTGCTGATCTCCATGGAAAACGGCACCTCCGTGGCCTATGCGCTGTGGAACCTCGAAGATCGCGGCAAGATGATGATCGGCGCTCAGGCGGATGTCTATACTGGCATGATCATCGGCGAGCACTCCCGCGACAACGATCTCGAAGTGAACCCACTCAAAGGCAAAAAGCTCACCAACGTGCGCGCCTCCGGCTCTGACGACGCCGTGCGTCTGACCACGCCAATGGTGCTGTCTCTGGAAGAGGCCATCGCCTATATCAACGACGACGAACTGGTGGAGGTCACCCCCAACAACGTGCGTCTGCGCAAACGCTACCTCGACCCGCACGAGCGTAAGCGGATGGCCAAAACCTTCCAATAAATGAGAAAGCCCCGACATGCGTCGGGGCTTTTCTTTTTGCACATTTAAAACTTCCTGTTGAGCACAGCGAGAATTTCGCTGAACATCGAAATCACATCTTTTGGTCCGGTGATTGAGGTTGCGATGTTTGTTCGAATAGTCCTTTTCGTCCTTGGTCTTATGGCCGCCACCGTCTCAAGTGCTCAGGCACAGACCGAGGGCTTTGGACACGACCACAGCTTAGAACACTTATCGCCTATAGCCGAACCGCAGAAAGTGGGCGTTGGTATCCAGATCGATCAGGTCACATTTGTAGATCAGCAATCCGAAAATTTCGGCGTCGTCGGAACGCTTTTTCTAAAAGTCGACTACCCGGAATTCGCGTTTGATCCCGAAACCTACGGCTCAGAGTATAAATCATACAGCCTCGACGCCTTTCGCGCGCTTTTGCAGGATCAGGGAGTGCTGGCACCCTATTTTATCTTGCGCAATCAGCAAGGCCGCCGCTTCACCCAACAAACCTCCGTGCTGGTGAAAAGCACAGGGCGCATCACCTATGCGGAACGCTTCACCGCGACACTGCAAGCGCCGCATTTCAATTTCAGACGCTATCCCTTTGATACACAAGAATTCTATATTGAGGTCTCGTCCCTTTTGCCCAGCGAATTTGTTGAATTCTATCCACTCGAAGAAGAAACCGGCATGGGCGATCTGCTTGGCGAAGAAGAATGGATCCTCCGTAACCCCAGCAGTGCCGCCTCAATTGTGCCCGGTATTGCGCAACGTGACACCTCTATGGTCGCGCTGCGGTTTGAAGGCACACGCCATGTGCAATACTATATTCTCCGCATCATTCTGCCTTTGGTGATCATCCTCTTCGTCACCTGGGCCACCTTCTTTCTCGAAGAATACCGCCGCCGGATTGATATGGCCTCAGCCAATCTGCTGGTCTTCGTGGCCTTCAACTTCGCCATCTCCACCATGCTGCCCAAACTCGGCTATCTGACGTTCATGGATTCGCTTCTCGTAGGCATGTTTGTCATCACAGGATCCACCGTGCTCGTGAACATCCTGCTGCGCCGCATGAAAACCACAGGGCGTGAGGCTCTGGCGCGTAAGATAGACACCTATTTGGTGATCTGGGTCTATCCCATCCTCCATGCCGTGTTCTTATTCTGGGCCGTGAAGTTCTTCCTGCTCTAACCTTTAGAGCAACGCCTCAAAACGCTCGATCTCAAAGCTGCCGTCTTTGTGGAACCGGCAGAAAGACCCAGCCGGGATCGCCTCCCAACCATCCTCTGCCGCCACCAGCGGCTCACTGACCACTGCGCGGCCTTTGCGGCTATCACTTTCACGATGATAGATCGTGGGTGCCCGCTCATCGGACGCATAGCGCACCGCATAAAGCGTCTCGCCATCCGAAAAAGCCGCCGCAAGCCGCATATGAGGCGTTGTACCCCGCTCCCGGCTCATGCGCTGTAAAATGCCAACGGCAATCTGCATGGCCTCTTTCGGATTGTCCTGAAGACCTTCCGTAAGCCCAAGCAGGAACAGCACTTCACTGTCCGTGGCGCCCTTGCGCTCCTGATACAGGCTATCGGGGATCAGCATATCCGCGCGACGGCGGAAAAGTTCAAAGCCGCCCACCTGCCCATTGTGCATGAAAGACCAGTTGCGCACCGCAAAAGGATGGCAATTGTTGCGACTGGTCGCCGTACCTGTTGAGGCCCGCACATGGGCCAGAAACAATCCGGATTTCACCTGCGCTGTGATCGATCGCAAATTGGGATCAGACCAGGCTGGGTGGGTATCGCGATAGATCCCCGGCTCGGGGCGACTGTCATACCACGCCAGACCAACGCCATCGCCGTTGGTCTGGGTTTTGCATTCCGTCGCCTGAATGCTTTGCTGGATCAGAGAATGATCTGGCCGTGTGACAACATCTTCAAGATAACAAGGTGCCCCAATATAGGCGGCCCAACGACACATGCGGCCTCACTCCTCTGGTCTTAGTCGGTGGTTTCCACCACCATCAATTCGCGCTCACTTGCGCCACGCGCATGGTTCAGCGCCTCTTGGTATTCCGGGCTGTGGTAACAGGCCACGGCAGTATCCACATCGGGGAATTTCGCCACCACATTGCGGGGGCGTTCCTTGCCTTCCAGCTGCACAAATTTGCCGCCACGGGCAATGAACTCACCGCCATGTTTGGCAATGGCTGGCCCAGCAAGTTCAGCATATTTTCCATAAGCGTCCGCGTCTGTCACGGTCACATGTGCAATCCAAAGGGCACCCATCTGGCTCTCCAATTCTGTTGTCCTGCGCGACACTCTAAACGAAGTGCCGCACAGGCCAAGCATTATTGACCAAATGGTCAGCCTGCGATCACCGCTTCGGCAGCCGCAAAGGCTTCCTCTGCTTTGGAGGCATCTTTGGCACCGCCCTGCGCCATATCCGGACGGCCACCGCCGCCCTTGCCACCCAAGGCCCCCACGGCCGCGCGCACCAGATCCACGGCGCTCAGGTCGCCTTTCAGATCATCGGTCACGCCCGCAGCCACAGCCACTTTGCCATCTGTGTCCGCAATCAAGAGCACCGCACCGCTTTCCAGACGCGCCTTATGCTCGTCAATCAGCGGCGGCAGGTCTTTGCCAGACACGCCAGAGAGCACCTGTGCAAAGAATTTCACACCGTTGATCTCTTTGGCTTCCGGGCCCGCGCCCTGACCAGCACCGCCAGACATCGCCAGTTCACGGCGCAGGGTCGCCACCTCGTTTTGCAGCGCTTTACGCTCATCCAGAAGCGCTTTCACACGGTCCACGATGTCAGCAGGCTGTGCCTTCAATGTGCCGGCCACTTCGGCCACCCGTTTGGCTTCACGCTCCAGATGGGCAAAGGCCACTTCACCGGTCAGCGCTTCGATCCGGCGCACACCCGCAGAGGACGCGCTGTCAGACAGCAGCACAAACACACCGATGTCGCCGGTCTGTTTCACATGGGTGCCGCCGCAAAGCTCCAGCGAGTAGGTGTCGCCGTTCAGCCCTTTGCCGGTCAGCGCCTGCCCCATAGAGACCACACGCACCTCATCGCCATATTTCTCGCCAAACAGAGCCTGTGCGCCCATTTCGCGCGCATCATCGGGCGTCATGATCCGGGTTTCTACAGCCGTGTTCTGGCGAATATAGGCATTCACCTCAAGGCCAACCTTGCTCAGTTCCTCTGCGCTCAACGCCTTGTTGTGGCTGAAGTCAAAGCGCAGACGATCATCAGCATTCAAAGAGCCGCGCTGCGCCACATGCTCGCCAAGCGCATTGCGCAGCGCCTCATGCAGCAAGTGTGTCGCCGAGTGGTTGGCACGGATAGACGTGCGACGGCTGTGATCGACGATCATCGCCACCGGATCCCCTTTGGAAACCCCGCCACGCGCCACGGTCACCTTATGGGCAATCAACTTGCCGTCGGCAAACTTCTGAACATCAGAGACATGCGCGAGGTGATCGCGGTTTTCCAGACGCTCCACCAGACCATGGTCCGCCACCTGACCGCCGCTTTCGGCATAAAACGGCGTCTGGTTCATCACCAGCCAGCCCTCTTCGCCTTCCGCCAGCGCATCCACCAGCGCCCCGTCTTTCAGGATCGCCTGCACCTGACCTTCGGCGGTCTCGGTGTCATATCCTAGGAACTCAGACGCGCCATTGTCCTCAGCAATATCAAACCAAATCGCATCTTCGGCCACATCACCGGAGCCCACATGCGCCGCACGCGCCTTGGCCTTCTGCTCTGCCATCGCCGCATCAAACCCGTCGGTATCCACCGCGCGGCCCTTTTCGCGCAGCGCATCCTGCGTCAGATCCAGCGGGAAGCCATAGGTGTCATACAGTTTGAAGGCCGCCGCACCAGAGAGCGGCGCACCGTCGTCCAGCCCGTCCAGCTCATCATCCAGCAGCTTCAGACCACGGTCCAGCGTCGCTTTGAACTTGGTCTCTTCCTGCTTCAGCGTCTCTTCGATCAGCGCCTGTGCCTGACCCAGCTCTGGATAGGCTTGGCCCATCTGCTGCACCAGCGATGGCACCAGCTGATGCATCACAGGATCTTTTGCCCCGAGCAGGTGCGCATGGCGCATCGCGCGGCGCATGATGCGGCGCAGCACATAGCCACGGCCATCGTTGGACGGCATCACACCATCCGCCATCAGGAAGGAGGTGGAGCGCAGATGGTCCGCAATCACGCGGTGGTGCACATTCTGCTCGCCATAAGGATCAGTCGAGGTCACATTGGCGGAGGCCTCAATCAGCGCTTTGAACAGATCGGTGTCATAGTTGTCGTGGCTGCCCTGCAGCAACGCGCCGATCCGCTCCAGCCCCATGCCGGTGTCGATCGACTGCATGTCCAGCGCTTTCATCGAGCCGTCTTCAAACTGCTCGTTCTGCATAAACACCACGTTCCAGATCTCGATGAACCGGTCACCATCTTCCTCAGGGGAGCCGGGAGGGCCGCCCCAGATGTGCTCGCCGTGGTCATAGAAGATCTCGGTGCAGGGGCCACAAGGGCCAGTTGGCCCCATCTGCCAGAAGTTGTCGTGTGTCGGAATACGGATGATCCGATCCTCAGCCACGCCCATTTTCTTCCAGATCTCAAAGGCTTCATCGTCTGTATGATAGACAGTGGTGTAAAGCTTATCCTTCGGAATTTCGAATTCCTTGGTGATCAGCTCCCAGGCAAAGGGGATCGCCTCTTCCTTGAAGTAGTCCCCAAAGGAGAAGTTGCCGAGCATTTCAAAGAAGGTGTGGTGGCGTGCGGTGTAGCCCACATTGTCCAGATCGTTGTGCTTGCCGCCGGCGCGCACACATTTCTGCGACGTGGTCGCGCGTTGATAGTCGCGCTTTTCCACCCCGGTGAAGAGGTTTTTAAACTGCACCATCCCCGAGTTGGTGAACATCAGCGTCGGGTCATTGCGCGGCACCAATGGGCTTGAGGCCACAATCTCATGGCCCTGTTTGGCGAAGTAATTCAAAAAGGTCGACCGAATGTCGTTTAAGCTGGCCATGGGGGTCTCTCAACCTGTGCGTTTTGATATCGCAGCGGGTTTATAACCCCCACGCCCGCCTGTCCACATGTCAAAGCCCGCTTGGCAGCATTGGCCTCATATCTGGTCGATTTTCCGCATCACATCCCCGCTGCGCACAACACCGTCCTGTTCGATGCTGCACAAAATACTGCGCAGGCGGTATTTGCGATGCTCTGGTGCACGCACCCAGTCATAGACATCCGCACCATAGCGGGCCTTCCATTTCACGCAGCCATCATTGAACACTTCAGAGACCCGCAACACAGCCGTGCCGACCGACAAAAGCTGCCCCTCTGGCAAGTTTGCCTCGGTCATATCCAGATCAGCGGCAAAGGTATCACCGGGGTGCAACACATCTTCATCGGACGTCCACACCAAATCCAGCACCCGTTTGGGGATCACACAGACCTGAATGCCCGGATGCGGCTCCCCCGCTTCGGTGCGCATCCAGGGCTGCGTCATCCAGCGCTCCCCCGGAATACCCGCGGCCTTGGTCAGGGTGATTTCATCGACAAACCTGCGCGTGTTGCGCTCCGGGCGCAGACACAGATGCGAAATGGCCGCCCCATCCTTGGGAGCGGCCAATACATGCGGCAAAGCCCGCATTAAGTCTTCACGTGACGGGATCACTCTTCCAAAAGCTCCTCATCCCCCGGGGGCATGTCAAAATCCAGACCATGGGCCGCGCGGATCTTATCTTCGATTTCAAGCGCCATGCGGGTATTTTCACGCAGGAAGGTTTTCGCGTTTTCACGCCCCTGCCCGATCCGCTCATCGCCATAGCTGAACCAGCTGCCGGATTTGTCCACCACGCCGGCTTTCACGCCCAGATCCAGCAGTTCCCCCATTTTGGAGATGCCTTCACCATACATGATGTCAAATTCCACCTGCTTGAACGGTGGCGCCACCTTGTTTTTCACCACTTTCACGCGGGTTGCGTTGCCAACGATTTCGTCACGGTCTTTCAGGGCCCCAATGCGGCGGATGTCCAGACGCACAGAGCTGTAGAATTTCAATGCGTTACCGCCGGTTGTTGTTTCCGGACTGCCAAACATCACGCCGATTTTCATCCGGATCTGGTTGATGAAAATCACCATACAGTTGGAGCGCGCAATCGAGCCGGTCAGCTTGCGCATTGCCTGACTCATCAGACGCGCCTGCACGCCCACATTGCTGTCCCCCATGTCGCCTTCAAGCTCTGACTTTGGTGTCAGCGCGGCAACGGAGTCGACCACAACCATGTTCACAGCCCCCGAACGCACCAGCGTATCGGTGATCTCAAGCGCCTGCTCCCCGGTGTCTGGCTGTGAAATCAGCAGTTCATCAAGGTTCACGCCCAGCTTCTTGGCGTATTGCGGATCCAGCGCATGCTCCGCATCCACAAAGGCGCACACGCCACCCTTTTTCTGCTCTTCTGCAATACAGTGCAGCGTGAGCGTGGTTTTACCGGAGCTTTCCGGGCCATAGATTTCAATAATCCGCCCCTTGGGCAGACCACCGATGCCCAGAGCAATGTCGAGGCTCAGAGAGCCGGTAGAGGTCGCCTCAATCTCTTGCGCGGGGTTGTCCGCGCCCAGTTTCATGATCGAGCCCTTGCCGAACTGCCGCTCGATCTGTGCCAGCGCGCTGTCGAGCGCCTTTTGTTTGTCCGGGGATGAGGATTTCTTGGAGGTCATTGTCAAAAGATCTGCCGTTGCCATTTGCTTGCTTCCTTATTCCACACCCGCACGCGGGCGGCAATCACTGCCTGTGTTCACCTCTTGTTCCCACTCCTTATGAGATCAAAACAAGAACAAATCAATAGAAAAGAATGAGAACATCTTCCTCTTGAGTGGGTTAACAAGTAGTTTACGAAGTAATAATAGCTTTAGCTAAAACCATATGAGGCTGCGCAGATGCTTGTTTTCTGGAAGAAAAAACTGGTGTTTCTTTCCGTGCCCAAAACAGGCACCACCGCCATCGAGGCCGCATTGGCCCCTGTGGCGGATATGGTGATTTCGAATCCCCCCGAGTTGAAACACGCGCCGGTCTATCGCTACAATCGGTTCTTCCGCCCGATGTTTGAACGTGCCTGCAACGTTGACGATATGGAACTGATGGCGGTAATGCGCGAACCGATCAGCTGGTTGGCAAGCTGGTATCGGTATCGTCAGCGCGACGCCATGCGCGGACATCGCAATGCCACCCACCATGTAAGCTTCGAAGAATTTGTCTTAGAATACATGAAAGGCGACAAGAAAGCCGCCTTCGCCAATGTCGGCAGTCAGGCCAAATTTTTGGAACCACGCCCCAATGGCGTGAAGGTCACCCATCTCTTCCCCTATGAGGATCAGCCCCGCCTGATCCGCTTTCTGGAAGAGCGACTGGAGCAGCCCATCAACCTCGCACAGCACAACCGCTCCCCTCAAATGGATCTGGAATTGTCGCTGGACACACAGCGCAAACTGCGCCGCAAATTCAGCGCCGATTTTGACCTGCACGAAAGTCTGCTCTAAGCGCGCCGCCTTGGGAGGCGCGCAACGCATTCACTGCCCCGTCTTAGGCTTTACCAACCCGGGCCTGCACCGCCTCGGTCAGATCCCCAAGCGAGAAAGGCTTAGGCAGGAAGCTTGAATTCTCAATCTGTGCCTGATCATCGGAGAAACTGTCCTCCGCATAACCGGAGACAAAGATCACCGGCACCTCGGGATAAACGTCTCTGGCCTGACGGATCCAGCTTGGGCCATCAATTCCGGGCATGATCACATCGCTGACAAACACATCAACCCGCGGTTTTTCCGACGCCAGAAGCTCGAGCGCATCTTCCCCCGATGCCGCCTCCAGCACCGTAAAGCCCCGCATTTTCAATGCACGCGCCGCAAAAGAGCGCACCGGTGCCTCATCTTCCACCAAAAGCACCACACCGCTGTGTTCCACCGCAGGCAAATCCGGGCGCGCCACTGTTTCAGGTGCCGCAACAAAGGCTTCCGCTGCGCCATGGGCCGGGAACATCAGCGTGAATGTGGTGCCCACACCCTCTGTGCTGTCCACAAAAATATAGCCACCGGTCTGTTTGATGATGCCATAGGCCGTGCTGAGGCCAAGGCCTGTGCCCTCCCCGGTGCGCTTGGTGGTAAAGAAAGGTTCAAACACCTTCTGAATCTTGTCCGGCGCAATACCGATCCCTTCGTCACGCACGGCAACAGAAACATATTTGCCCACCGGCACCACCACACGGTCCCGCTCCAGCGGTTCAGACAATTCCACGCCTTCGGTGATGATCTGAATTTCGCCCCCCTCCGGCATCGCGTCGCGCGCGTTCACCACAAGGTTCATCAACACCTGTTCCAACTGGCGTTTGTCCGCGCGAATGGCCGGCAGCACCGGATCATTATTAAGATTAAGCGACACACGCTCGCCCACCAGCCGATTGAGAAGATGAGTCAAATCCGCCAACGTATTGCGCAGATCCAGCACCTCTGGGCGCAGGTTCTGTTTGCGCGAGAACGCCAGCAACTGCCCCACCAGCGCGGCGGCGCGGTTGGCGTTCTGATTGATCTGGATAAGATCAGCATAGTCGCCATCGCCCTGGTCATGACGCAGCAACAACAAATCACAATGACCGGAAATGGCGGTCAGCAGATTGTTGAAATCATGCGCAACACCGCCTGCCAACTGTCCAATCGCCTGCATCTTCTGGCTTTGCACAAACTGTGCCTCCAGCGACTTCAGCTCCGTGGCATCGCTCAAAACCGCAATCAATGCCGCGCCGCTGCCCTCAACCACACGGTTGAGGCTGACCTGCACGATCACCTCTTTGTCTTCCCGTTTCAGACGCAGGAATTCGCTGAGATTGGCCGTCTTCCCATCCGCTGCATCCACCAGCCAATCGCGAATCGACCGGCCCAGCCCCTCCATCAGATCGCTCATCACCGTTTCGGCGGAGAGCTCCTGTTGCAAGAGATTGCGCGCGGCCCGGTTGGCCAGAATGACGCGCCCCTCCGGCTCAAGCTTGAGAAGCGCCACGGGCAGCTCATCAAACTGCACTTCGCCATCGCGCACAGCCTGCGTTTCCGTTGGCAGAATATAGACCTCGCGCCGCCCGGCCGTGGTATCATATTCTGCCACAAGGCACTGTTGCTCCCCTGTCGCCGTATGCACCAGATTGGCATTCTTAAGATCATCGGCGCCCGCACCGAAGATATCCACCAAAGTCTTTTTCCGCTCCCCCAGCAATTGCCGCGCGGCCGCATTCATAAACAAAATCGTTCCAGAACGCCCAACGGTCAGCATGGGCAAACGGGTATTCCCAGCGCTGGCGGAAGTATCAGAAACCACCTGAACTTTTTGAACTTCCCAGACCAGAATCCCTGCCTCAACCACTTGAGCTTTGAGCTTCACCGTGCTGTTTCGAAGGTTAATTTCTTCCTCGAAACGCCCAGACGTCTTACAGGCCTCAATGGCATCTGCCACTTTGGTTTCTGCATCCAGCACCTGCCCGGCCAGCACATCGATCATAAGGTCATGGGCACCGTCACCTGCGTCATGCGCAGCCTTGTTGGCGTAAAGCAAACGCCCATCACCATCGGTGGCAAACACCTTGTCATCCGCCTGCTCCTGCAGACGCTGCAACAGGTCCAGCACAGCGCGACGCCCCGCCGCTTTCTTGAGGGCAAATAAAACTGTGGCAGCCCAAGCGCCCCCCAAAAGGCCACTGGCCAAAATCATGGCAAGCCGCAGCATGCCCTGGTCCAGAACCAAAGCCGTGACCGCCATGGCAATGGCTGCCACGGCAAGTATTCCTGCGTGATGAGAGGGCGCTATTTGTAAGCGGGGCAAGGGCCGTGCGGCCTCGGACGGATGGGTCACGTCTGCACCTTTTAATCTTCTTCGCGAGTAGTTTACGTAGAATTATCTTAATTGCGCATTAACGAATGCTGAAAAGTGCTTTGGTTTTTCACGCGCGCCGCAAAACAGCGCCAAAAAAACCATCACCGCCATCATCAAATCCGTAACTGCGCTGCCATTCCAGCGTAAACTCCGGGTGACGCTGCATAAACGCGTCAATCTGATCCGTGTTCTCCGCCCGCAAAAACGAACATGTGGCATAACACAGCGCGCCGCCCTTTTTGACCAAAGCCTGTGACGCATCCAAGATCTCTGCCTGCACCGCAACCAGATCCCGCAACGCCTCTTCCGTAAAGCGCCATTTGGCATCCGGCGTGCGCCGCCATGTACCGCTGCCAGAACAAGGTGCGTCACACAACACCAGATCAAAAGGTGCCGCCTCAACGGGTGCATTCAGCAAACCTATCTTTGCCCCTGCCCGTTTGGAGCGTGGAGCAATATCCTGCATGCGATTGGCATCCACATCATGCGCAAAATACGTCGCGCGCGGAACGCGCCCCGCCATGGCCAAAGATTTACCACCGCCCCCGGCGCAATAATCCAGCACCTTCATCCCGTCACGCAAAGGCAAAGCCGCCACCATGGCCTGACTTGCCCCATCCTGAAGCTCTACCAGACCCTCCAGAAAGGCCTTGGATTGTTTGATCCGCCGCGCCCCTTCCAAAACGTTGAGAGCTGTCTCCACCATCGCCATGGGTGCGGTGAGAATACCCTCGGATTCAAGCGCGTGTTGCGCATGCGTCACCGACGTCTTTGCCAAATTGACACGCAGCACAATGGGCGCACGGTGCCGCATGCCTTCTGCGGTGCGCTCAAACGCCGCCCCCAGACTCTCCTGTAACGGGTCAATGAGCCAATCCGGCAGATCAAGCGGTGCCTCGCCCGCTGGGGCAATGGCTTCACCGGCTTGCAATACCGCCGGCGCATAAGCTGCACCGCTAAACACCTCCTCCAAGGTCTCCCCCTTGGCGCGCAGCACCCCCAACATCAAAGCGCGGCCATCCGACCCGCGGCCCAGAAAGCCCGCAGAGTTGCGCTGGCGCAGCGCGTCAAACACATGGTCGCGAATGGCAGCTCGGTCCTTTGATCCCGCAAAGCGGCTCTTGCGCGCCCAATTGGTCAGAGCGCGCTCCGCAACCGTGCCCGCCTGCACCTGATCCAAAATCTCAATTGCCGCCTGAACGCGTGCTGCTGGTGTCATCGGACCTTCCCCTGAGTGTGCACCAGCCGCACCTACCGCACCTTGCCACGCCTCCGCAAGCGAGACAGTACTGCCCAAAAAACACGCAGACGCACCAAAACCAGCTGAATATGCTCCGATACTCTCTCGTCGAGCGGGAAAACACCCATCTGCCGCAAGGAAAAGCACCAGACATAAGAGTTCCTTAAGTGTGCGTCCGGAAACATTCAGGCCAGACCTTATAAAACCAAGAGATACGTTTGTTATGCCTGCCTTCCTGACTAAGATTTCTGCCCGTATCACGGCACTTGCTGTCGTTGCGCTGGCCCTCTCCATCACTCTGACAGTTTTGATGCAGAACCATATGCGCAACACTGCTGAGAGCATGTATAACAAAGGTCTTTTGGAACTGACCGAAGTTGCGACCTCTCTTCTGGTCAACCTTGAGGCTGGAGTACAGGACGGCAAATACACTCTGGAAGCGGCTCAGGAAATGGCACGCGACCAGCTGGAAGCCCTCTCTTACGGCCAATCTGGATACATGTACGCGTTTGATCTCGACTTCAAAATGCGTGCCCACCCGCATCGCCCTCAGTGGATCGGAGAAAGCCAGCAAGCGCTGGAGGACGTCAACGGCGTTAAAATTTTTGAGGAAATGAAAAAGGTCGCCGTCGAAAACGGCAGCGGCACCATCGTATATCATTTCCAGAAACCAGACAGCGATATTCAGGAGGCCAAGGTAGGCTTTGCCTATCTGTATGAGCCTTGGGGCTGGATCATTGGGACGGGCGCATACCTTTCCGATATCGAAGCGGAGATGGCAAAAATCCGCAACAAGGCTCTGATGATCCTTGGCGGCATCTTGGTGGTGCTGGCAATGTCGGCCTTTTTCATCACGCGCAGCGTCACAGGACCGATGGGCGCGCTGCGCACACGTATGGATAATCTGGCCAAAGGAGATACCGCCTCTGACATCCCATTCACCGACGCCAAGAACGAATTGGGGGATATGGCCCGCACCCTGGATGTTTTCAAAGATGCGCTGGTGCGTCAAAAGGAGCTGGAGGAGCATCAAAAAGCCGCTGCGGCCGAGCAGAACTCGGTGGTACAAACGCTCTCTGAACACCTCTCGACCCTGTCCAAGGGCGATCTGACCGCCAAAATCGACACAACTTTCCCAACCGCCTACGAAAAGCTGCGCACGGACTTCAACGACCTGTTGACCAACCTTAGCGAGACCCTCAGCGACGTTGTGGATGCTGCAAAGTCAATCAACAGCGGCGCTACAGAGATCAGCCATGCCTCTGATGAGCTGTCCCAACGCACCGAAGGCCAGGCCGCAACACTCGAAGAAACCGCTGCCGCGCTCAACGATCTCACCACCTCCGTGAAAGCCGCGGCCGACGGCGCACGCAACGTGGAAACCACTATGCAGGAGGCCAAACAGGAGGCCGAAGAAAGCGGCGAAGTGGTGCGCAACGCTGTTGATGCCATGACCGAAATTGAGAACAGTTCTTCGCATATTTCACAGATTATCTCCGTGATTGATGACATCGCCTTCCAAACCAACCTTCTGGCCCTAAACGCAGGCGTGGAAGCCGCCCGCGCGGGCGATGCGGGCCGGGGCTTTGCGGTTGTGGCCTCTGAAGTGCGCAAACTCGCACAAAGCTCCTCTGAGGCCGCCAATGAGATCAAAACCCTGATCAGCGATTCCTCAAAACACGTAGAACGTGGGGTTGTGCTTGTGGGGCAGACCGGCAAAGCGCTGACCAAAATCGTCGACCGCGTGGTGCATATCTCTCAGATGGTCTCTGACATTGCCGAGGGAGCAGCTGAACAGTCCCTTGGCCTCGGAGAGATCAATTCCGGCGTGACCCAGCTTGATCAGGTGACCCAGAAAAACGCTGCCATGGTCGAAGAGGCCACCGCCGCCACCCACCTGCTGAAATCGGATGCCACCAGCATGACGGATCTGGTCAATCACTTCACTCTGGACAAACGCACAGCTGCCAAGCCAACCAACGCCACCGCCCCTGAGGTTTCCGAGCAGGACTGGCATGAGGACAAGGCAAAGGACAGCAGCGCCGAACAAAAGGCACAGCCTGCGCCAAAACAACCAACGGTGCAAAAATCTGTGCCAATCGTCACTGATAGCAATGCTGCAGAGGAGCTTTGGACAGACTTCTAAGCGCGACATTCAAAGCAAAAGGGCTGACCCACATGGGCCAGCCCTTTTTTCCGTAACGCGGCACCGCCAAAGGCGCCAAGTATTCAGCCAATACGATAATTTGGCGCTTCCCGCGTGATCTGCACGTCATGCACATGGCTCTCTTTGAGCCCCGCCCCGGTGATTTTCACAAATTTGCTGTTCTTGCGCATCTCTTCAACCGTGGCATTGCCGGTGTAGCCCATCGCCGCGCGCAGACCACCCACCAGTTGGTGCACCACAGTGCCAGCTGGACCCTTGTAAGGCACCTGCCCCTCAATGCCTTCCGGCACCAGCTTGTCGCTGGCCGCGTCCTTCTGGAAGTAGCGATCCGCCGAACCACGCGCCATGGCGCCAAGGCTGCCCATACCGCGATATGATTTGAACGACCGGCCCTGATAAAGGATCACCTCGCCGGGGCTTTCATCGGTGCCCGCAATCATCGAGCCAACCATGGCACAGCTGGCACCGGCCGCAATCGCTTTGGCAAAGTCGCCGGAGAATTTGATGCCGCCATCCGCAATCACCGGCACATCACCGGCGGCGGTCGCACAGTCATCAATCGCGGTCAGCTGGGGCACACCCACACCGGCCACCATGCGTGTGGTACAGATCGAGCCCGGCCCGATGCCCACTTTCACCGCATCCGCACCCGCATCAATCAAAGCACGTGTGGCCTCACCGGTGGCAACGTTACCCGCAATCACCTGCACGGCAGTGCTCTGCGCTTTGATGCGCTTCACCGCCTCAATCACGCCTGCGGAGTGCCCATGCGCCGTGTCGACAACAACAATATCAACCCCTGCGTCAATCAGCATCTCAGAGCGCGCAAAGCCGCTGTCGCCCACAGAGGACGCCGCCGCAACCCGCAAACGGCCCAGATCATCTTTACAGGCGGTTGGGTTCAACACAGCCTGCTCGGTGTCCTTCAGCGTCAAAAGACCGGTCAGCTTGCCCTGCCCATCATGCACCAGAAGTTTTTCAATGCGCCGCGCGCGCATCAGGCTCTTGGCTTCTTCCAGATCCGCAGGCTCTGCCAGCATGGCCAGATCATTGGATGTCATCATGGCATGAACCGGCGTATCATCCGCTTGCGCAAACCGCATGTCACGGTTGGTCACGATGCCCACCACGCGCCCTTGCTCATCCACCACGGGGAATCCGGTAAAGCGATAGCGCTCGATCAACGCTTTGGCATCTGCCAGCGTCTGATTGGGGGTCAGCGTGACCGGGTTATAGACAATCCCGCTCTCAAAGCGTTTCACACGACGCACTTCGCGCGCCTGCTCATCCGCAGTCAGGTTCTTGTGGATCACACCCATGCCACCGGCCTGCGCCATGGCAATAGCCATCCGGCTTTCGGTCACCGTATCCATCGCCGAACTCAGCAGCGGAATGTTGAGATCAATGGATTTTGTGACCTTGGTGCGCGTATCCGCCGTTGCCGGCAACACCGACGACGCCGCCGGCACCAGTAGAACATCATCAAAAGTGAGGGCCTCACGAATCTCCATCGCACATCTCCAGTTGCGGGTCATCATTTGGCACGTCCCTATCGCACGGCCTTGACCTGCGGAAAACCCCTAATCCGCCCGCTGCGAAGCGCAGGGGCAAAAACTTCGCCAAACACACAGCCAGACGGGGCAAAACCCACCGCAACAGGCGGCGCTGTGGCTGCGCAGCCCCTGCGGCAAAATCTCCTTCATGCCGCCCCTGTGTTAATCCATGCCGCTCTTTGGCTTTAACTCCCCAGACAGACAGCTATGTTGAGCCCCAAGCGAACAGACCCGAGGCAGACTGATGAGCAGTGACCCACTTGTGATCTTCACCCCTTCCGGAAAACGTGGAAATTTCCCGGTTGGCACCCCCATTCTGACCGCCGCGCGCCAGCTTGGCGTAGATCTGGACTCGGTCTGTGGCGGGCGTGGCATCTGCTCCAAATGTCAGGTCACGCCTTCTTATGGTGAATTCCCCAAACATGGCGTCACCGTCTCCGAAGACGCGCTCTCCGACTGGAACGCGGTTGAGCAGCGCTATGATGACAAACGTGGCCTCACCAAGGGGCGCCGCCTTGGCTGTCAGGCCACCGTGCAGGGCGATGTGGTCATCGATGTGCCCGCCGAAAGCCAGGTCCACAAACAGGTGGTGCGCAAACGTGCCGAAGTGCGGGACATCACCCTCAACAGCACCGTACAGCTGGCCTATGTCGAGGTGGAAGAACCCGACATGCACAAACCCTCTGGTGATCTTGAACGGCTCATCACCGCGCTCAAGGCCAGCACGGGGTTTGCAGAAATAGAGATAGACACCCACCTACTGCGCCCATTGCAGCCGATTTTGCGCAAAGGTGGATGGAAAGTCACCGCCGCGCTGCATCAGGATCACAAGGCACAGACCCCGCGCATCATCGCGCTTTGGCCGGGCTATTTTGAAGGCCCGCTTTATGGCCTCGCCGTTGATCTGGGCTCCACCACCATCGCAGGCCACCTCTGCAATCTTGCCACAGGCGAAGTGGTTGCCTCTTCGGGCCTCATGAACCCTCAGATCCGCTTTGGCGAAGACCTCATGAGCCGCGTCAGCTATGCCATGATGAACAAAGGCGGCGATCTGGAAATGACAGAGGCCGTGCGCGAAGGTCTCAACCAACTTGTGATCGACATCGCAAAAGACGCCGAGGTCGACCCTGCGCATATCCTCGATGCAGTTTTTGTGATGAACCCGGTCATGCACCACCTGTTCCTTGGCATTGATCCGTTTGAACTGGGTCAGGCCCCCTTTGCGCTGGCCACCTCCGATGCGCTCTCACTTGCAGTTTCTGATCTGGGCCTCACCATTGCGCCGGGCACCCGCGCCTATCTGCTGCCCTGTATCGCAGGTCACGTGGGGGCGGATGCCGCAGGCGTTGCGCTCTCCGAGGCACCGGACAAATCCGAAGACCTCGCCCTTGTGGTCGATGTGGGCACCAATGCCGAGATCCTGCTCGGCGACAAAAACGGCGTGCTCGCCTGTTCTTCGCCCACCGGCCCCGCCTTTGAGGGCGCACAGATCAGCGCGGGCCAACGCGCCGCCCCCGGTGCCATTGAACGCGTGGAAATTGATCCCGTCACCAAAGAGCCCCGCTTCCGCGTCATCGGCTGTGAGCTCTGGTCTGATGAAGACGGCTTTGCTGCGGCTGTTGCAGGCACCGGCATCACCGGCATCTGCGGCTCCGGCATCATCGAAGTGATCGCCGAGATGCGCATCGCAGGCATCGTGGATGCCTCTGGCCTGATCGGCTCCGCGGAACAGACCGGCTCCGCCCGCTGCTTCCTTGATGGGCGCACCAATTCCTACACCCTCTGGGAGGGCGACGCCGATCAGAAGCCCATCACCGTGACCAACGGCGATATCCGCGCCATTCAGATGGCCAAGGCCGCGCTGTATTCCGGCGCGCGCCTGCTGATGGACAAGCGCGGTGTGACAGAGGTGGATCGTGTGGTGCTGGCCGGGGCCTTTGGCGCACATATCTCCGCCAAACACGCCATGGTGTTGGGCATGATCCCTGATTGTCCGCTGGAAAAAGTCACCTCCGCCGGCAACGCAGCAGGAACAGGCGCACGCATCGCCTTGCTCAACAAAGACGCCCGCAACAGCATCGAAACGCTCGTGCGCAAGATCGAGAAAATCGAAACCGCCGTCGAGCCGCGCTTTCAGGAGCATTTTGTCAACGCCTCTGCCCTGCCCAACTCCGCAGATCCCTTCCCGATCCTGCGCGAGGTCGTGACCCTGCCAGAGGTCAGCTTCAACACCGGCGGCGGCGACAGTGATGCATCTGGCGGTCGCCGCAGACGACGCCGGGGCTAACACAGGCACCTACATCCCTGCGGCAAGCCTAATGGCCGCGGGGATAGCAAGGTATCTCATTCCAGAATTGTCCCGCACCCCCTTCAGCCCTAGGATTGCGGCGCTTGAGGGAGTGGACTGAATGGCGCGCAAACTGATCATCTGTCTGGACGGCACGGGCAACGAAGTCGAGAAAAACGAAAGCAACATTCTCCGTATTTATAAATGCCTCAAACATGACAATCAGCAACTGGTCTACTACGAGCCCGGTGTTGGCACACTCTCCACCAGACCTTTCGCGCGCGGCTATTTTTCAAAAATCAAACTGCTTTTAGGGCTGGCCGCAGGCCTTGGCCTGCATCAGAATGTCCTGCATGCCTATGCTTTTCTCTGTGAGAATTACCAAGACGGCGATCAGCTTTATTTCTTTGGCTATTCCCGCGGGGCTTATACCGCGCGTGTGCTGGCAGGTTTTATCAATGATTTTGGGCTGGTTGCCCCGCATGAGCTGCATCTGGTCGGTCCGGTCTTCAAAGCCTGGCGCAAACTGCACACAGACAGCACCTCAAAAGACTATGCGACATTGCGTATCTCCGAACAGTTCTTTCATATGCGCCACCCTTCCATCCGCTTTCTTGGCCTCTGGGACACGGTCAGTTCCATGATCCGCATCCGCCTGCGATGGGGCAGCCTGATCGAATTTGGCAGCCATTCGAGCGTCGATGAAAATCCCAGCGTCAAGGCGGTGCGCCATGTACTCGCCATCGACGAAACCCGCCGCTTCTTTCGACATCAGTTCTGGAAACCCGGACAAAAATACTATGGCAACCGCTTCAAAAAGAAATCAGATCCACCAGATCAAGATGTCAAACAGGTCTGGTTTGCCGGCACCCACACAGATGTGGCTGGCTCAGTCCCCGAAACAGAGGCTGGATTGGCCAAAATCACCATGCAATGGATGCGAGAGGAGTTGGACGCGCTCGACAGTGACAGCGCTCTTGTGTTCCGAGATATTTTCTACAACCGCTATGTGCTGGGCAAAGAGGATGAGGTCACCAAACGCATGGGGCTCGCAATCTCGCCTCCCGATGCCAAAGCGCCGCTTCACAGCCAGATGAAATTGCATAAATTCTGGCCCCTTCTGGAGATCTTTCCCCGTCGTGCCAGCCGTAGCCGGTATCCCGACCAAAAAGACTGGCTTGGATATTATCTCCCTCTCGCCCAGCCGCGCTACATTGCGGCGGGCTCACACATCCATCCCACTGTGGCGGAACGCCAATCCGACCCAGCCACCCCCTATGATCCGCCCAACTTGCCGTGATCTCAATAAAACGCACGCCCTTTAATTGGCACCTAAAATATTCCCCAGAGACCCACTTGACCTTCCCTCTGGTTAAAAGTAGCTCTTCAGCCCAGAGCGCGGGTATGGTGAAATGGTATCATGCGAGCTTCCCAAGCTTAAGGTGAGGGTTCGATTCCCTCTACCCGCTCCACCTCCTCCAAAAATACCGGATTTCCAAAGCGACGCGGCGCGCAGCGCGATGTTGCGTAAGGTCATGTTTGCCGCATAGCTGACGTGAAGGTAAAGTTTCAGGCAAATTGCCTAATCAATGAGCCTTCCATGTCAATCGTCACCTATGAAACCCGCGGCAAAACTGCCCTGCTGACCCTCAACAACGGGGAAAACCGCCAGAACCCCGCCTTTGCTCAGGCCATGCTCGCGGCCCTGCAACAAGCGGAAGAGGACAAGTCCATCCGCTCCGTGGTGATCACCTCAAGTGATGAGAAGAACTGGTCGCAGGGCGTGGATCTCAACTGGTTGATGGCCGCCAAACAGGCGGGCAATCTCGATGATATGCGCGGCTTCATGAATGACATGAACGAAGTCTTTGCTCGGCTGCTCACTTTCCCGATGCCGGTGATTGCCGCCATCACCGGACACGCCTTTGGCAATGGCGCCATGCTGGCCTGTGCCTGTGATTTCCGCTTCATGCGCGCCGATCGCGGCTATTTCTGTTTCCCCGAAGTGGACATCAATATCCCCTTCCTGCCCTCCATGATTGCCTATGTGCGCAAGGCCATTCCAGAATACCGCTTCAATGAGCTGAAACTCACCGGGCGTCGCGCAACCGCAACCGAGTTGGAAGCAGATCATGTGCTGACGGCGGCTCCTGATGCCGAGGCCACCTTGGAGGCCGCGCTGGCGTTCGCCGCCACCTTCTCCAAAGGGCGTGGCATTTTTGGCGAACACAAACGCCGGATGTACAAAGACATTCTGGACACAATGGCGCGCGATGATGCGCCGCTCATTGCCGAACTCAAGCTGACGGTCTGACCTCAGCTCTGAAAGCTGCGAATATACGTCAGAAGCGCCTTTGTGGATGCAGAGGCCGCTTCTGGCGCCTGCCCACTGGCCACAGCCTCAAGCAGACCTCCGGCCAGCTCCTTGCCCAGCTCCACCCCCCATTGGTCAAAGGAGTTGATGCCATAAATCACCCCTTCCACAAACACCCGATGCTCATAAAGCGCCACAAGCTGTCCCAGAACAAAAGGCGTCAGCCTTGGGTAAACCAATGTCGTGGACGGGCGGTTGCCGCTGAAAACCCGGTGCTTCGCCAATTGATCCAAAGCATCCCCTGACAGACCTTTGTCCGCCAGTTGCGCCCGCGCCTCCGCCTCACTGCGCCCTTTCAAAAGCGCCTCAGACTGCGCCAGACAATTTGCCACCAGCGCGCGGTGATGCTCCCCAAGGGCAGGTTCATGCCCCTCCGCCCCCACAAGGAACTCACAGGGCACAACCTGTTGTCCCTGATGGATCAACTGATAAAACGCATGTTGCCCATTGGTGCCCGGCTCGCCCCAAACCACAGGCCCCGCGACACGGTCAAGCGGGCGGCCATCCATCGCCACGCCCTTGCCGTTGCTCTCCATTTCCAGCTGCTGCAAATAGGCCGGAAGCCGCGCCAGCCGCTGCTCATATGGCAGAACCGCCCGCGTGCCATGGCCACAGACCTGCTGGTTCCAGATCCCGACCAGCGCCAGCATCACTGGCAGATTGTCGGCAAAATCAGCGCTCTGAAAATGCAGGTCCATCGCCTGCCCGCCTTCCAGAAAGCCCTCAAAGGCCGTCGGCCCAATCGCCAGCATCAGTGAAAATCCAATCGGGCCCCAGACCGAATAGCGGCCCCCGACCCAATCCTCAAAACCAAAGACCCGCTCCGCCGGAATGCCAAACTCCGCACAGCGCGCCTCAGCCGTAGAGATCGCCACAAACCGGTCCAGTGCCTCTGCACCCCCGGCCCAAGCCAGGGCTGTGCGCGCATTCATCATGGTTTCCTGCGTGGTGAAGGTCTTGGAGGCGACAATCACCAAAGTGGTGTCCGGATCCAGCCCCTCCAACGTATCGGTCGCATCCGCGCCATCCACATTGGAAATGAAATGGCATTTGGGCCCGTCGTGATAAGGGGCCAGCGCCAACACCGCCATCAGGGGGCCAAGATCTGATCCGCCAATGCCAATATTGACCACATCGGTGATGCGCCGCCCATCGCCCGGATAGCTGCCATCGCGCACCGCTGCGGCAAACCGTGCCATGCGGGCGCGGGTTTCGCGGATCTCAGGCAGAACATCCTGCCCCTCCACCAACACCGGCGTCTCCCCCAGATTGCGCAGCGCCGTATGCAGCACCGCGCGCCCTTCGGTCTGATTGATCTTTTCGCCTGCAAACATGGCAGCGCGTTTTTCCACCAGCCCCGCCGCCTCCGCCAGCGCAATCAGAGCTGTCCGCCCTGCGGTATCGATGGATGTCTTACTGTAATCAAACCGCAGCCCCTCTGCGGTGATGGCAAACCCCGTGGCCCGCTCTGCATCCTGCGCAAACAAATCGGCAATCTCGCGCGATTGCGCTGCGGTGCGCATCCCATCCAAGGTGGTCCACATCACTCGTTACTCCGTCCAATGCACGTCTGCGCCAGAACACACTGCCTTAACAGGCGCTTCTGTCGCTTTCAAATTCTGTGCGGCGTTCAGCGCCTCGCGTTTGTCCGCACCCTTAATCAAAATATGCTTTCGCATGGCCCCATCTAACACACGTGCAGAGAGGGTAATACGAATATCTGGCAAATCCTCCCGGCGCACCGGTATCAAGATCGGCGCATCCGCAGCCAAAGCATCTTCCAAGCCATCGGATCCCGGAAACAGCGAGGCCGTATGCATATCTGCCCCCATGCCAAGCAGCGCCACATCCAACGGCAAAGCCCCGGCAATCACGCTCTCAAGCTCGGCAAGCACCGCTTCTGGCGCCTGTGCAGGCGCATAAAGCGGCAGATACCGCGCCGCAACCGCCCGATTGGTCAACAACCGCGCCTTCACCAGAGCGGAATTGGAGCGGTCATGATCTTCCGGCACCCAGCGCTCATCGGTCAGCACCACATCCACCCGGTCCCAGTCCAGATCCACGGCACTCAGAACGTCAAAGATCGGCCCCGGCGTGGTGCCACCGGGCACCGCCAGCACAACCCGGTCTTTCTGATGCAGCGCTTCGGCCAGATCGTCGGCAATCACATTGGCCACATCAATGGCCATCATTTCTGTATCCGGGTAGGTGTTGAAATTCATTTGTCCAATCCTCTCCATTCACGCCCATCCCGGCGCATCATCACAACCGCATCATCCGGCCCATCGGCGAAGGCATCATAGGGTTTGGGCACATCCCCGCGCGCTTCCCAGCCATGGATGATCGGATCTGTCCAGGCCCAGGCCGCCTCGACCTCATCATCGCGCATAAACAGCGTCTGATTGCCCCGGATCACATCCATGATCAGCCGCTCATAGGCATCAGAAGAGCCCTGCACCTTGGGCCCCAGCGCTTCGGCAAAGCTCATATCCAGCGGCACATCCACAAGCCGCATGCCACCGGGGCCCGGCTCCTTGATGGTCACATTCAGTGTGATACCTTCATTGGGTTGCAGCTGAATGTTGAGTTCATTGCGATGCCGCCCGGCTTCGGGACCAAAAATCGAATGGGGCGTGTCTTTGAACACCACCGTGATTTCACTGTCGCGCGCACTCAAGCGCTTGCCGGTGCGCAGATAAAACGGCGTACCCGCCCATCGCCAGTTGTTGACCTGACACTTCAGCGCCACGAAGCTTTCTGTCTTGGAACGTGGATTGTCCACGTCCTCACGATAGGCCGCCGCGCCATCCGCCGCCGTATATTGGCCACGCACAATGTGATGGGGCTGCACCGCATCCAGCGCGCGAATGACCTTGAGCTTTTCATCGCGCACCGCGTCGGGCTCAAACTGCGCGGGCGGCTCCATGGCAATCAGGCACAAAAGCTGCATCAGATGATTTTGCACCATATCCCGCATGGCGCCGGACTTTTCATAATAATCTCCGCGCCCGGCCACCCCCACGGTTTCGGCCACGGTGATCTGAATGTGATCAATATATTGCGCATTCCACAGCGGCTCAAAAAGCATATTGCCAAAGCGCACCGCCATCAGGTTCTGCACCGTCTCCTTGCCCAGATAGTGGTCAATGCGGTAAATCTGGCTCTCGTCAAAATGCTGCGCCAATTCCCGGTTCAGCGCCTGCGCCGTCTCCAGATCATGACCAAAGGGTTTCTCCACCACTATCCGCGTCTCAGGCCCCACAAGACCATGACGTTCAAGTCCACGCGCCAGATCTGAATACACCCCCGGCCCAACGGAAAAATAGAAAGCGCGCACCGCCCCCGGTGACAATTCCGCCGCCAGCGCAGACCAGCCTGTCTCTCCACGCGCATCAACAGAGACATAATGCACATGCTCACAAAAGGCGCGCACCGTCTCCGCATCAGAGGCGATGTCGCCCACAAACTCCAGCAGGGCCTCTGCCACCAATGCGCGGTAGGCTTGCGTGGTAAGGTCAGAGCGCGCCGCGCCGATCAATTTACTGCCATCAGGCACCTGCCCAGAACAGAACCGTTTGAACAAAGCTGGCAGAATCTTGCGCCGTGCCAGATCACCCGTGCCGCCAAAAATCACCAGATCAAATGTTTCCACCGGAATAATACGAGACACCATCCGTATAAGCCCTTTGCCCTCTAAGCCTTGTGCTGCCTAAGCTCTCCGTATCGCGCCGGATGCCATCAGTATTCCGTTAGCGCTACCGAAGCCCTAACACCGCAACCATATCATCGCAACCATGCATCACAACTGTGTCAGAAGATAAACACAAACCTTGGCCATGGCGGTAAACTTTCGGTATGACCGCTGAGGTACCCAAAAATCGGCAGTCTCATGAAAGATCACGCAAATCTCGGCAAGTTTGAAAACCCCTTTGTCACCGCAAAGGGGGAGACACGCGCCCATGTCAAACTCAGTGATCCGCAGACGCTCTGGTTCAACACTGGCACGCTCTGCAACATTCAGTGTGAGAACTGCTATATTCTCTCCTCGCCCACCAATGACGCGCTGCTTTACATCACCGCCGATGAGGTCAGCGACTACCTTGATCAATTGGACGCGCGCGCCTGGAATGTGGGCGAAATCGCCTTCACTGGCGGCGAGCCGTTCATGAACCCCGAGATGATCGAGATCACCCGCCGCGCGCTGGAGCGTGGCTATGAGGTGCTGATCCTCACCAACGCGATGCAGCCGCTTATGCGCAAGCGCGTTCAGCAGGGCCTGCTGGAGCTGCGTGAAACCTACCGTGACAAACTCACCTTCCGCATTTCCATCGATCATTGGAATCCTGACAACCATAATGCCGAACGTGGCGCAGGATCTTTTGCCAAAATGCTGGAAGGCATGCAGTGGCTGCGCGATGAAGGCTTTCAGATGAAAGTCGCGGGCCGCACGCTCTGGGGGGAAACCGATGCGGACTCCCGCGCAGGCTACGCCGCCCTGTTTGAGGCCCACAACTTTCCCATTGATGCGCATAACCCCGGCCAGACCATCCTGTTTCCCGAAATGGACGAAACCGTGGAAGTGCCTGAAATCACAACCGAATGTTGGGGAATTCTGAACAAATCTCCCAATGAGGTCATGTGCGCCAGCTCCCGCATGGTCGTGCGCCGCAAAGGCTCTGATCATGCCTCCGTCGTGGCCTGCACCCTTTTGCCTTATGTGGAAGAGTTTGATCTTGGCCCCACGCTTAAAGACGCGGAAAAACCGGTGCTTCTCAACCACCCGCATTGCGCCAAATTCTGCGTTCTGGGCGGCGCGAGCTGCTCCGCCTGAGGACAGGAATTACTTTTGCTGAGCTGCGCTTCTTGCCTTGAGCGCAGCGGCAATATCACTAGCAGTGATTGAGGTGTCATCGACAAATCGATATACTATTTTGCCCTTTTCATTCCTCAATTTCTTAATCTTATAAACAGCATACTCCACGATAGCTGGAGTAGTGCCGCCTTCAAATTTATTGAAGCTCGACGCAGTCACCTCAACTTCGATTGTTCCCTTTACGGTCTCTACCGGAAAGGACGTACCGATTGTTGCAGCGGTCCCATAAAAAATCTCAGCACTTTCTGCAGTCAGTGATCGCGTGATCTTGAGATAACGTAATTTTGCTTCTGGATTGAGAGCGTCTTCCAGTTGCCATTGCACCTTGTATTCATCACCGTCTTCACCATTTAAGTCCCTATGCAGTTCTGTCTTTGGTTCCTTAGTTTTATTTTCTGAAAAAACATTGAGCTGCAAATAGGCATTTTGGGCAATCTCAGACGCGATGGCCGCCTCCTTTCCCGCCGCACGACCTGTGGCCTTCACACCAATGTTTGTTATCCCCCCAGCTGCAAAACTGGTTCCACTCCCTACGGCGCGACAACAGCTCTTTGGATCTGATCCTGTTTCCAGCTCACTAATCGTACCAGACTTCATATCCCAAAGGTAAAATGAAGACAGGCTGTGCAAGCCCGAATTTACAACACCAGCATTGGTCAAAGCATAATTGGCGTCCACCGTCGCTCTACAACCGCAAACACATCCAAGCCCTAAAACAAGATAAAACACAGAAAACTTCATTTCAAAAACCTCAAAGCAATCAAACGATACCAATCGTTGCATATTGGGCCCAATGAAGCAATTTTAGCAATACACGCACATCACCCCACGTCCCTTCAATGTACGCTCTTGCTCATTCTCTCAAATTCACCATGCCCATTGCACCCCACATGTCGCCTCTGATATAAGCGTGTTAACAACATATGGACCGCCAATAAGAAGCGAGATCGGGACTTGAGCGACACGCCGGAAACCCCTGAAAACGAAGACGAAAACACGCATGAGCGGATGATCCACGACGGTCCTTCTGTGACCATCGAGGAGGAAATGCGCGCCAGCTATCTCGACTACGCCATGAGCGTGATCGTCAGCCGCGCCATTCCGGACCTGCGGGATGGCCTCAAACCGGTGCACCGCCGCATTCTTTATGCAATGCATGAAACCGGCAACACCCATGAGAAAGCCTACCGCAAATCGGCGCGTCCGGTTGGCGATGTGATGGGTAAATACCACCCCCACGGTGATGGCGCGATCTATGACGCGCTTGTGCGGATGGCACAGGATTTCTCCATGTCGCTGCCGCTTCTGGATGGTCAGGGCAACTTCGGCTCCATGGACGGCGACAACCCGGCGGCCATGCGTTACACCGAAGTGCGCATGGACAAACCGGCGGCTGCACTGCTGGCCGATATCGACAAAGAAACCGTTGATTTCCAAGACAACTATGATGGCAAAGACCAGGAGCCAACCGTGCTCCCTGCGCGCTTCCCCAACATGCTTGTCAACGGCGCGGGCGGTATTGCCGTTGGTATGGCCACCAACATTCCGCCGCACAATCTGGGCGAAGTGATCGACGCCACGCTGGCGCTGATCGAAGAGCCGGATCTGACCTCTGAGCAGCTCATTGACTATGTGCCCGGCCCTGATTTCCCAACCGGCGGTATCCTGCTGGGCCGGTCTGGCGCGCGCAAAGCCTATCTTGAAGGCCGCGGCAGCGTTGTGATCCGTTCCAAAACCCGCGTCGAGGAAATCCGCAAAGATCGCTATGCCATCATCATCGACGAGATCCCCTATCAGGTGAACAAGGCGTCGATGATCGAAAAAATCGCCGAAGCCGCGCGGGATAAGCGCATCGAGGGCATTGCCCATGTGCAGGATGAGTCCGACCGGGACGGCGTGCGCGTGGTGGTGGAGCTGAAACGCGACGCCACCGCCGAAGTGGTGCTCAATCAGCTCTTCCGCTTCACCCCAATGCAAACGCATTTTGGCTGCAATATGCTGGCTCTGAACGGTGGGCGCCCTGAGCAGCTCACTCTGCGCCGCTTCCTGACCTCCTTCATCGACTTCCGCGAAGATGTGGTCGCGCGCCGCACAGCCCATCTGTTGCGCAAAGCGCGTGAACGCAGCCACATCCTCTGTGGTCTGGCCGTGGCCGTGACCAACGTTGATGAAGTTGTGGCAACCATCCGCAGCTCTGCAGATGCCGCAGAAGCCCGTCAAAAGCTGATGACGCGCCGCTGGCCTGCTGCTGAAATCGCCGGCTACATCCGTCTCATCGACGATCCGACCCACACCATGAACGAGGATGGCACCTACAACCTGTCCGAAACACAGGCCCGCGCCATTCTGGAGCTGCGTCTGCAACGCCTCACCCAGATTGGTGTGAAAGAGGTCACCGACGAGCTCGAAGAACTCGCTGCCAAGATCAAGGAATACCTTGAAATCCTCGGCTCGCGTGAGCGCATCATGGGCATCATCAGCGATGAGCTGCGCGAAGTGCGTGACAATTTCGCCGTTGAGCGCCGCACCGAAATCGTCGACTGGTCTGGCGACATGGACGACGAAGACCTGATCGAGCGTGAAGACATGGTCGTGACGGTCACCTCCGGTGGCTACATCAAACGCACCCCGCTGGCCGACTTCCGCGCCCAGAAACGCGGGGGCAAGGGCATCTCGGGCATGCAGACCAAAGAAGAGGATGTCGTCACCACCCTCTTTGTGGCCAACACCCATACGCAGCTCTTGTTCTTTACCACCGATGGCATGGCCTATAAGCTCAAGACCTGGCGCCTGCCGCTGGGTGGGCGCACCGCCAAAGGCAAGGCCATCGTGAACATCCTGCCAATTCCACAGGGCGTTTCTGTCGCGGCCATCATGCCGGTGGATCGCCCCGAGGATGAATGGGACGATCTACAAATCATGTTTGCGACTTCTGCGGGCACTGTGCGCCGCAACCGCCTGTCTGATTTCACCAATGTGAAAGCCAACGGCAAGATCGCCATGAAGTTTGAGGATGACCACGCCGACACCAAGCTGATCAACGCCCGCATCTGTACCGAAGAGGACGATGTGATGCTGGTCACCAACTCGGGCCGGGCGATCCGCTTCCCCACCACCGAAGTGCGCGTGTTCAACTCCCGCGCCTCCACCGGTGTGCGCGGCATCAAGCTCAACGGCGATGATGAAGTGGTTTCGATGTCCATCATCCGCCACTTCCGTGCCGAAAGCGAAGAGCGGGCAGCCTATCTCAAGATGCGCCGCGCGGTTGCTGGCCTGACTGACGACGGTGGCGACGACGAAGACGCCCCAGCAGGGGAACTCTCGCAAGAGCGCTACGCCGAAATGTCGGCCGCCGAGAACATGATCCTTACGATCACCAAAGGCGGCGCAGGCAAACTCAGCTCCAGCCATGACTATCCGGTCCGTGGACGCGGTGGTCAGGGTGTGGCCGCGATGGACAAAGCCATGCGCGGTGGTGCACTGGTGGCCTCCTTCCCAGTCGAGCTAGGCGATCAGATCATGCTGGCCACCTCCACCGGACAGTCGATCCGCGTGCCTGTGGATGGCATCTCTTTCCGCTCCCGCAATGCGGGCGGCGTGCGGGTGTTCAACACCGGCAAGAACGAAGAAGTGGTCTCCGTCGCTTGGATTGCCGAGCAGGATGAAGACGACACAGCCGAGAGCTGACGTTTCGTAAAGCGCACAAACAGGGGGAGAAATCCCCCTGTTTTTCGCCGATCTGGCACGGTTTCAAAAAACAATTTGACTTAAAAACGCATAATGAATTCCTATGTAAGGCATAGGAAAGTGTGAATTGTTGACAGTATTAACGAAACAACAATCACCCACGACCCAGCACTTTCATCGCTAGGAATAAGGCCGTTTTTCTTTGTGCCGCTCAATTTCGGGCGGTCTGAAAGGCGGTTTGCACTGACCGAAATTTTCCACCTACCACAAGACACCACTCACTTAGTTTTTTATTTAAATGGTATGGTTCTCATGATGAACGCCCACGACCTGAATTGGGACGACCTGCGCGTCCTGTCAGCCGTCATTGACACAAAAAGCCTCTCTGGGGCCGCAAAAAACCTTGGGATTGACCCGGCCACCGTCTCTCGCCGTATGACCCGCCTCACCGAGACCCTCGGCCTACCTGTCTACAGCAAGCATGTTGATGGCTGGCGCCCCAATCCGGATATGGCACAGTTCCTGGATCTTGTGGCCGGATTTCACACGCAACTGGACAAAGCCCTTAGCGAGCTACACGCAACGTCGCTTAACCCGTCTGGCCCCATCAGCGTGGAGGCACCCGCCTGCATTGTCACCGGCATCCTGTTGCCAAACTTCAAAAATCTGACCACCTCGGCCCCAGAACTTAACGTCACTCTGCACCGTTCCGCCGCCACCACAGGATTGGGCAAGAATGATATCATCATCACCTCAGTCCAACCCGAACAAGGCCGCCTGATGACACAAGCGATTGGGCAGATGACGTTGGAGGCCTTCGCCCCCCAAGACACCCGGCCAGAACAGCACGCGCATTGGATCGCCGGGCGGGAAGCCGAAGACGCCTTCCATGTCGAAGACATAGGAGAAACCATTTTCGGCTGCCCGGCCACCCACCATCTTGATACCTTTGCCGATGCGAGCCGCATGATGTTCAGCAGCGGCAGCGCCACCGTGCTGCCCCGGGTGGTGGCCCGTGAACATGCGGCCAAACTCCTGCGCGTCAACCCGACGATGGTCAAGAAAGTGCCGCTGTTTCTCTGTTTTCACGAAAGTCGAAAGTCCGACCCAACGATCCGCGCTGTCACAGATTGGATCCGAGCGACCTTCAAAAAAGAGGGCGCTGCCTGCAAGGCAACCTTTCCCGATCCAGAGTAGGGAATACCCTAAGCAACCGACAAAAATGCAATTTCATGGCTGCACAATTTGAGATTGCAACATGCGCGCTAGAAGGAAAAGATTGATTCATAACAACAAAAAAATTTTGTCTAAGTGTAACTAGTTGAATTTGAGGCAACTATGAATGATCAGCCCAACCCCACGCAGATTGCCCGGAATATTGCTCTTCTGTTTTGCAGAATTGTCATCGTCGTGTTGCTCGCGGAACAGGTGATCTATTACTGGCTCGACGTTCCGGGCCAATCCGTCATTGGCGCGCTTGACAGAGTCATGAGCGCTGAGTGGATGAAGCATATCGTAAGTGCGCAAATGATTTTGGCCGCTGTTTCGCTCGGCCTGGGGCTCGCGCCCCGTCTCATTGCGCTCTGGTCGGTCATGGCAGTCGTGTCGTTGACGTCGCTCTACGTCCAGGACGGCGCGGTAATACCCGACTTTCTTGCGGTGCGTTTCTGGATTTTCATAGCGGCAACAACCCCAGTGGTGCTTTCAGGGAGCGGTGGACTTCGTATCATACCCCACACCCGGTTCTCGCCCCCAAGCCCAGTTGTCAGTCCTCAGCGGCTTCACCCTCTTTCTAGGCCGCTCAACTAAAGTTACCTAGCCAACTGGGCGCGTTCCATCTGCAACTGGGCGCGCCCTTTTTTTATCAGGTCAACACGGCACATGCCCCTAACAAAAAGAGGACGCCAAAGCGCCCTCCCCTTAGACTCCGCAACAACCACTCAGAGCTTGTAGATCTCGCCAAATTTTGCCTCCAGATAATCCAGCAGCGGCGCGCCACTTGGGGCTTTGCCCGTGGCATGCTCAATGGTCGCCGCTGGCTCACGCAGGCCACCGTGGCGCTGAAGGTTCTCCCGCAACCAGCCCGTCGCGGCCGAAGTATCGCCCTGCGCCAATTGCGCGTCCAATCCCGGCACCGCCGCCCGCAACGCTTCATTCAGACAGCCCGCGTAGACATTGCCCAGAGAATAGGTTGGGAAATAGCCAAACAGCCCCACCGACCAATGCACGTCCTGCAAAACGCCATTGGAAGGCCGATCCACCGCATAACCAAAGTCAGCCTTGAAGCGATCGTTCCAGGCCGCCTCCAGATCATTTACCGCCAGAGCCCCAAGCATCAGGGCGCGCTCCAGATCAAATCTTAACATGATATGCAGGTTATATTGCACCTCATCCGCCTCGGTGCGGATATAGCCATCATTGACCCGGTTCACCGTGCCATAAAACGCCTCAGCGCTCTCAATGCCAAAATCGCCAAATTCCGCCTTCATCTGCTCATACAGCCAACCCGTATAGGCCCGGCCACGCCCAAGCTGGTTCTCATAAATCCGGCTCTGGCTCTCATGCACCCCCATGGAGACGCCCCGCCCCAGCGGGGTCAACAGATAGGCATCATCAATGCCCTGCTCATAGGCCGCATGCCCGACCTCATGGATCGTGGAGTAAAAACAGTTGAACGGGTCATTTTCACTCGTCCGCGTTGTGATCCGCACATCCTGACCGGAGCCCGAGCAGAACGGATGGGTCACGCAATCAATCCGCCCATGGTCAAAATCATAGCCAAAAGAGGCCGCCAGCTTGGCCGTCAGCGCCATCTGCTTGTCCGCCGGAAAATGCCCGCTGAGCTTTTGTGGAGCCTCGGCGGCCAGCACCGCCGCACGCAGCGCCACCAGACGCGGGCGCATGGCATCAAACATGGCCGCGATCTCAGCCGCCGTCATTTCCGGCTCATAATCATCCACCATGGCGTCATAAACGTCGCCACCTGCCGCAAGCGCCTGCCCTTCCTGACGCTTGAGGTTCACCACCTCCTGCAATGTCGGCAGGAAACCGGCCACATCTTCGTCACTGCGCGCCTGCGCCCAAATCCCTTGCGACCGGCTCGTCACCTTGGCAATTTCCGCCGCAAGATCCGCCGGGACTTTCGAGGTGCGCGCATAAGTTTTCGCAATATGGCGCACATGGGCTTTGGCGACCTCGTCGAGCTGGGCTGTGTCAATCGCCGCCAGCCACTCCCCCACTTTGGGATCAATCCGGCGCGCATGCAGTACGCTTTCCATCGCCGCCATTTCCTCGGCCCGCTGCCCAGCGGCACCTTTCGGCATGATCGCTTCCTGATCCCAGCCAAGACGCCCGGCCACCTGACCAAGCGCCTGAGTGGTGTGCTCAAAGGCCATCAACTGCTCATATGCAGACATCTTCTGTTCCCCTTTCAGGATTGTCGTTTCAGGCTGCGTCGCGCAGCGACGTGGCAATCGGATAATGGCTCAGGAAGCGCGCCCGCAGGATCAGCACAACAACAATCACCGCCATGATCTGATGAGTGATGGCCACATGCATATGGGCAAACGTCAGAACCGTGACCACGCCCAGCACCATCTGCAGGAACACCGCCGCCAGTGACATATTGAAGGCAAACCGGGTGGCCTTATGTGCCGAAGCCTGCCCGCGCCGCCACACAACAATGGCAAAGATCATCAAAAGATAGCCCCAGCTGCGGTGCACAAACTGCACAAGCCCGGCATTCTCAAAGAAGTTGCGCCACAGCGGTTCCAGATCAAAGGCCTCCGCAGGGAAGATCTGCCCCGCCATCAAAGGCCAGTCATTGTAAGAGCGCCCCGCATCAATGCCCGCCACAAGCGCACCCAGCAGGATCTGAACATAGGTGGCATGCAAAAGCCCCGTCGCCAGAGAGAACTGCTTGGCCTCTTTGCCGCGCCGCGCCTGCATCAGGTCCCGTTCACTGCGCCCCAGCAACAGAATGTACCATGTGATGAAACCAAGGATCAGAAAGGCCAGCCCCAGATGCGTCGCCAAACGGTAGCTCGCCACGGTCGTGACCCCTTCCCCAGAGGTCACTCCGGAGGCCACCATCCACCAGCCAATTGCGCCCTGAAGGCCCCCAAGACCCCCAATCAGCAAAAGCCGCCCGGTCCATCCGGTAGGGATTTGCCGCGCCACGGCAAAGCCAAGAAAGCCAAACGCCCAGACCAGACCAATCACACGCCCCAGCTGACGGTGGCCCCATTCCCACCAGTAAATGAACTTGAAATCTTCAAGCGTCATCCAGTTGTTGTCGATCGCCCATTGGTCAATCTGTTTGTATTTCTCAAATTCGCTTTGCCAATCCGCCGCGCTCATCGGCGGCACCGCCCCGGTCACAGGGCGCCATTCGGTGATCGAAAGCCCGCTATCGGTCAACCGGGTCAGCCCGCCCACGGCGATCATCAGCACCACCAGTACAAAGAGGATCATCAGCCAGAGCCGAATGCCCCGCCGCGCGCCCTTGGCCCCGCTGTCAATCACGCCAACAGCCTTGGGGGCCTCTTTTGGACCCTCGCTGCCAACCTCTTCAAAAATGCTGCGTTTCTGGCTCATCGCTGACTCCTGCTCTTGCGCGTGAGCCTAATTTGGCCACGCGGAAGCTTCAACCACTCTCGGGTACGAATTGATATGGGCTACGGACCTGCAGTGCCTTGCAAGAAAGGCAGAAAATCAGCCCTTTTCCTTCCAGCGGACCATCTGTCGCAGCACGCCATGCAGCATCTGCACATCCGCACGGGTCATCGGCATACGGCTCCACATATTGCGCAGATTGACCTTCATGCCCTCTGCCTTCTCTGGTGGAAAGAAGAAGCCTGCCTCATCCAGCCGCTCTTCATAATGGCGCTCAAGCGCCTCCATCTCGGCATGATTGGCCCAGTCCGTCTTGGTCATATCCACGCGCTCATGCACGATATCCGCAGACTGACGCCGCCACTCATAGGCGGTCAACAACACACATTGCGCAAGGTTGAGCGAGGCATATTCCGGGTTCACCGGTACATTGATAATGGCATTGGCCCGCGCAATATCCTCATTCTCAAGCCCGGCGCGCTCTGGCCCAAACAGCACAGCCACTTTTTCGCCGCGCGCAATGCGTTCCGCCGCCTGCTTCATCGCTGTCTCAGGCGTCACCACCGGTTTGGTCAGCCCCCGCGCCCGCGCGGTGGTCGCAAACACATAGTGACAGTCCTCCAGCGCCTCCGCCGTGGTCTGCGTCAGAAAGGCACCGTCCAGCACCCTTCCTGCGCCTGAGGCCATGGCCACCGCGCGTTCATTGGGCCAGCCGTCGCGCGGATCCACCACCCGCATTTTATCAAGACCAAAATTCAGCATCGCCCGCGCCGCACCACCGATGTTTTCCCCCATCTGCGGGCGCACAAGAACAAAAGC
Organism: Shimia sp. R11_0; assembly: GCF_017744035.1. NCBI lineage: Bacteria > Pseudomonadati > Pseudomonadota > Alphaproteobacteria > Rhodobacterales > Roseobacteraceae > Shimia > Shimia sp. R11_0. The sequence goes on from NZ_JAGHQY010000002.1 coordinate 345,521, forward strand.
GGGCTGCGGTGTCGCGGTGGTCATGGCTCTCTCCTGAAAAATCCGCCCGCTGATACCCTCGCCGCCCCTGCAAAACAAGCCACCCCGGCTTTATTTGACTGTAAATATCCCCGCCGGAGGCATAAATCTCTTTTGCAAAGCCCACCGCAAAGTCGGAAACTCACGATAGCCAAGCCAAAAAAACCGCGCTATAGCGGCGCGATCAAACCACGAGGAACCAGAGCATGTCCGAGACAGAGCTGCCGCAGATCTATCTGATCACCCCGCCAGAAATCGAACTCTCCCGTTTCCCCGATCAACTTGCTGCCGTGCTGGATGCTGCGGACATCGCCTGCGTGCGCATGGCTCTGGCCACCCGCGACGAAGATCGCCTGTCACGCGCCGCGGATGCCCTGCGCGAAGTGGCCCATGCCCGTGATGTGGCCATTGTGATTGACGAACATGTGCAACTCTCCGAACGCCTTGGCCTGGATGGGGTGCATCTCACCGATGCCGGGCGCTCGGTGGGCAAAACCCGCAAAGAATTGGGCGCAGATGCCATCATCGGCGCTTTCTGCGGGGCCTCTTCTCATGAGGGCATGACCGCCGGTGAACATGGCGCAGATTACGTCAGCTTCGGCCCCGTCGGGGCCACCACGCTGGGCGATGGCACGCTGGCGGAAAAAGACCTCTTTGAATGGTGGTCGCAGATGATTGAAGTGCCAGTTGTGGCCGAAGGCGCGCTGGATGGGGAGATCATCGCCAAACTCTCACCCTTCACAGATTTCTTTGGCATTGGCGAAGAGATCTGGCGCGCCGAAGATCCTGTGGCCAAGCTCAAAGAGCTGCACGCCGCCTTCACCGCCTGATCCCGCGCGCCTGCGCGCTAGGAGCCCCCATGAGCACGCCCATGACCACACGCCCTGACATTCTCTGCATTGGCTCTGTCCTCTGGGACATCATCGGCCGCGCCCCCAGCCACATGCGACAGGGCTCTGATGTGCCCGGCCGCATCACCCGCCTGCCCGGCGGTGTGGCTTGGAACATCGCCATGACGCTGGCGCGCTTTGGTCTGCGTCCCGCCGCGCTTTCGGCCATTGGTCAGGATGTGGAAGGCGATGAATTGATGACCGCCTGTCGTGAAATGGGCGCGATCATGGACTATGTCTATCGCTCCGCCGATCTGCCCACCGACACCTATATGGCCGTAGAAGGCAAAAACGGGCTGATTGCCGCCATCGCAGATGCCCATTCCCTTGAGGCCGCAGGCGACAAAATTCTGGCCCCGCTGGAAAACGGCACGCTTGGCTCAGAGGCCGCGCCTTATGCGGGCCTGATTGCGCTGGATGGCAACCTCACCCAGCGCCTGCTGGATCAGATTGCCCGCAGCCCGCTGTTTGCGGCGGCTGACCTGCGCGTGGCCCCAGCATCTCCGGGCAAGGCCGAGCGGCTCATGCCCTTCCTGCGCCACTCCCGCTCCGTGCTCTATGTGAACCTCGAAGAGGCCGGCACCCTGTGCCAGACCGAGTTTACAACGTCCCAAGCCGCCGCCGAGGGCCTGGTCAAACGTGGCGCGGCCCGTGCGCTGGTCACGGATGGTGGCAACGCCGCCTCTGATGGCACGGTGGACGGCGTCATCACCCAACAACCGCCTGCGGTCATGGTGACCCGTGTCACCGGCGCAGGCGACACTTTCATGGCCGCACATATCGTGGCCGAATCTCAAGGCAGCAGCCGCGAAGAGGCGCTCGCACGCGCCCTCACCGCTGCCGCCAAATACGTCTCTGGAGAACACGCCACATGAGCCTGATCACCCTGTCCCCCGAAGTGGCAGAAGCCAAGAAAAACGGCACCCCCATCGTGGCGCTGGAAAGCACCATCATCACCCACGGCATGCCCTATCCGCAAAACCTCGAAGTGGCGCGTCAGGTCGAAAACGACATCCGTGAAAAAGGCGCCGTGCCGGCCACGATGGCCGTGATCAACGGCACATTGCACGCAGGCCTGACCGATGAGCAGCTCGAAGCACTCGCACAGGCCAAAGACGTCGCCAAGGTCAGCCGCGCCGACATGGCCGTGATCATGGCTCAGGGCCGCACCGGCGCGACCACCGTCGCCGCCACCATGATTGCCGCGCATCTTGCGGGCATTTCCGTCTTTGCCACCGGCGGCATCGGCGGTGTGCACAAAGGCGCTGAAGAGAGCTTTGACATCTCCGCCGACCTCACAGAGCTGGGCCACACGCCCGTCACCGTTGTGGCCGCAGGCGCCAAAGCCATTCTGGATGTGCCAAAAACGCTGGAAGTGCTGGAAACCAACGGCGTGCCGGTGATTGCCTATGGTCAGGACAGCTTCCCGGCCTTCTGGTCCGCACAATCCGATCTCACCGCGCCTCTGCGCATGGATGACGCCGCCGCAATCGCCGCCGCCCATAAAATGCGCGGTGCCATGGGCCTGCCCGGCGGCCAGCTTGTCGCCAACCCGATCCCAGCCGCAGATGAAATCCCGGCCGAAGATCTGGCCCCGGTGATTGCACAGGCCACCCGCGAAGCCGAAGAGCAAGGCGTGACGGGCAAAGGCGTCACCCCCTTCCTGCTGCAACGCATCTTTGAGCTGACCGAAGGCCGCTCGCTGGTGGCCAATATCGCCTTGGTGCGCAACAATGCCCGTCTGGCCGCCGACATCGCCGCCGCGCTTGTGGCCTGAACAGGGCCGGTTTGGGGAAATCCCAGCCTGCCCGCAAAATAAGCACCTGCCGGGCGCGCAGACCCGCCGCGCCCGCACCAAAAGCGGCCCCCACGTAAACGTCATTGCAGCCTTGGCCACAAATGCCTAACTAGTCAGGAGAATTCCTGCAGGACCACGCAATGACAACGCCTTTTGACGAAGATCCCACAAAACACAAAATCGGCTTTCTGGCGCGACTGCGGTCAAGCTTTCTGACCGGCATTGTTGTGATCCTGCCCATCGCGCTGACCATCTGGCTGATCTGGACCCTGATGGGCTGGGTCGATGGCTTTGTACTTCCGCTGGTGCCGCAAACCATTCAGCCCGAAGAATATATTGGCATCAACCTGCGCGGCGTCGGGCTGATCATTTTTCTGATCTTCACTGTGATTGTCGGCTGGATCGCCAAGGGCATTCTCGGGCGCTCTCTCATCCGCTTTGCCGAAAGCCTGGTGGATCGCATGCCGGTTGTGCGCTCAATCTACTCCGGTGTGAAACAAATCGCCGAAACCGTCTTTGCACAGAGCGAACGCACCTTTGAAAAAGCCTGCCTGATCGAATACCCGCGCCGCGGCATCTGGGCCATCGGCTTCATCTCCACCAATGCCAAAGGCGAAGTGGCTCAGACTGCGGCCACAACCAGCCCGCTGATGAGCGTCTTTGTCCCGACAACACCCAACCCCACATCGGGTTTTCTGCTGTTCTTCCCCAAAGATGACGTGATCGAGCTGGACATGTCCGTGGAAGATGCCGCCAAACTGGTGATCTCCGCCGGTCTGGTTTACCCAAATCCAAAAGATCCGTCTAAACCTTCTGAAGACTGACCTATGCGGCATCTGGCTTATGTGACCATCGGCACCTTGGCGCTGCTGCTCATCGTGTTTGTGTTTGGCATACGGCCTGCGCTCTCTCCGGTCGTGCGCGCAACGGTGACGGACCCCATTTTCACCATCGGCGCGCGCGAGAGCTATGATACCGCGCTGGCCCAAGATAAAACCGTGGTCAAATTTGGCCCAATGCTGTTTGGCCTTTATCCGGGCGGTCTGGCTTTTGAAAGCGCTGAGGCGGCCCACGCGCATATGCTGGCCCATAACTGGGATCCGCAAAAATGGGCAGTCTACAAGCTCTCAGGCAGCTATGGGCAAGACAGCGCAGGCGGGTATCTCACCCACTCTCTGCTGGTGCTTGCCCGCCAATAGCGGCGCGCAGCGCACCACCTCAATACAACGTGTCTTTGTAGCGCTGCTCTGCATAGGCCTGCGTGGTGGATTCCACCTCCATCTCCGTATGATCCTTGATCATCGCATAAAGCGACGGCAGCGGGCGCTCCGCTGGCCAGCTTTCCGGCTTCCAGAGCCCCGACCGCATCGGCGCTTTGCCGCAATGCAGGAAAATCTCCTCTGCCCGCACCCGCAACACGGTTTTGGGCGCGCGGCCCTTAATGGCAAACCGCGCACAAAGCTCTGCATCATCGCTGATCTCTGCCACCCCATTCACCCGCAGCGTCTCCGCCACCGAGGGGATCATAAACAGGATGGAGACTTTCGGATGCGCCAGAATATTGAGCAACCCATCAATCCGATTGTTACCTGGACGGTCCGGGATCAACAGAGTTCGGTCGCTCTCCACCTCCACAAAACCGGCAGGATCGCCCTTGGGCGAGGCGTCCAGATTGGTGCCATCAGAGGTGACAAGCACCAGAAACGGAGAATGCGCGATAAAGCTGCGGCAATGCGCATCAAAGTGAGAAATCACTTTCTTGGATGCGTGGGGCGAGGCCTCTCCATAAATCTCTCTCAGCTTCTCTGGCGTCATAACACCCTCGTTCTCTTGCAAAAATACCTGCGACTTCCATAGCTCAAAGCATGCGCTTTACCAAAACTTGTTTTTAAACAGCGCCGCTCAGACCCCATACATCGCCGCAAGATCCACGGTGCCCTGCACATTCAGATCCGCCTTATGGGCGCTCAGAAACTGTTTGGCTGCCGCTTCGCCAGCCTCTTTGAGGTGTAGCAATACCGAGGTCACAGGCCAGCTTTTGGTGGCCACAGACAGGCGCGTCATCAGGTCATCATCGGCAATCATATGCACTTTGACCTCGCGCTTTTCTTCCCGTGTCAGCGCGCCCTGATCAATCAACCGCTGCACAAAGGCCACCGCCCGCAGCTCGCTCATCAAAGAGGCGTTGAAACTGATTTCATTGATCCGATTGCCAATCTGCTGCGGCGTCACCGGCAGGGTTTCGCGGCGCAGCGGGTTGATATTGATGATCACCACGTCCTCTGGCAAATCACGCTTGTAAAGCGGCCAGAGCGAAGGATTGCCAGTATAGCCGCCATCCCAATAGGCTTCGGTTTTGCCAGTCTCCGGATCGGCAATCTCCACCGCCTTAAACAGGGTTGGCAGACAGGCGGAAGCCAGCAAAGCCTCGGTGCTGATCTCCTGTCCGGAAAACACCCGCGCCTTGCCACTGCGCACATTGGTGGCACAGACAAACAGCTCCGGCCCCGCCTCCGCACAGACCAGATCAAAACTCAGCTGATCGACAATATCGCGCAGGGGGTGCTCATAAAACGGCCCCATCGCATAGGGCGATGTCATCCGCTGCAACATATCCGCTGCCATAAACGGCCAGCTATAATCCATCGCCCGACTGACCGCCCCCGGCGGCACAGCTGCAAACCACAGATCCATACCCGGCATCTGATGGGCGCCCATCTGCTCCCAGAACCAGCGCAGACTGTCGCGCGCGCCCTGCCGCCCATCTCGCAGCATGCCCGCCTTCAACGCGGCCCCATTCATGGCCCCGGCTGAGGTGCCGGTGATCCCGGCTATCTCAATGTCCTCATCCTGCAACAGAACGTCCAGGACCCCCCAGGTGAAAGCCCCATGTGCGCCCCCACCCTGTAGTGCCAGATTGATGCGCTTCATGAGACTTCTCTCCTATCTGGGTCCAACCTCTGTGTTACAGGGCGGTCCAGCCACCATCGACGCTGAGTGTGGTGCCGGTGATCTGCGCCGCCGCATCAGAACAGAGGAAATTCACGGTGCCGCCCAATTGCTCCACCGTGGCAAATTCCCGGCTCGGCTGACGCTCCAGCATGACCTTCTTGATCACCTCTTCTCGCCCCATGTTATATTTCTCCATGGTGTCCGGGATTTGCGCCTCCACCAATGGCGTCAACACATAGCCTGGGCAGATGGCATTGCAGGTGATCGGCTCTTCTGCGGTTTCCAGCGCCACAGTCTTGGTCATGCCCACCACCCCATGTTTGGCCGCCACATAGGCCGCCTTGAAAGGCGATGCAGTCAGCCCGTGCGCGCTGGCAATGTTGACCACCCGGCCCCAGCCACGCTGGCGCATATGTGGCAAAGCCGCCGCCGTGGTATGAAACGCCGAATTCATATTGATCGCAATGATCGCATCCCATTTCTCTACCGGGAACGCGTCAATCGGGGCCACATGCTGAATGCCCGCATTGTTCACCAGAATGTCACAGCCCCCGGCGGTCTCGATCAACTGGCGACACTGCGCCCCATCGGACATATCCGCCGCGATATAGCGCGCGCTCACACCAAATTCTGCCGAAATCTCTGCCGCCAATGCGTGATCTTCGTTGCGGTCGGTGAAAGAATTGAGCACAACGTCGGCTCCGGCCCGCGCCATCTCCCGCGCGATTCCCAAACCGATTCCCGAGTTCGACCCCGTCACAATTGCCGTTTTACCCTTCAAGCTCATGATGCCGCCTCTCTTGAAATACCTTGGCCGCACCATAGCATGCTGCACCCGCAAAATAAGGGGGTATGCACCCGCACCGTAGTCTTACGTAGAGAGATGCCCGGGCCAAAAAAAACGCCCGCGCGAAGCGGGCGTGAAGTTATTGAGGCAGGTTTCATACAGGCAAGAAACCTATCGAGCAGTGAGACCTTTATAAGCGTTATGACGCCGGGCTCCAAGCTAAAAGTTTGATAAGCCCCGAATCCGCCGTTACTTTTTCAGCAAGCAAAACAAGCAACCAACAGGATTGTCTCTGCAATGACATCAGTATGTTTCCCCAAAATACAGCGCATGACCGCTGCTCTCGCCCTTGTGATTCTTGGTGTTCAAGCGCAGGCGGAGCCGCGTCATGGCATTGCTATGTATGGCGATCCGGCCCTGCCCGCCGATTTTACGGCCCTGCCCTATGCCAACCCCGACGCCCCCAAAGGCGGGCGCGTCATCACCGGAAACAGCGGTAGTTTTGATTCTCTCAACCCCTTCGTGCGCAAAGGCACCGTGCCATGGCAGCTGCGCTTTTTTGCGTATGAATCTCTGATGGGCCGCAATTGGGATGAACCTTTTGCGCTCTACGGTCTGCTCGCCGAATCGATTGAAACACCAGAAGACCGCTCCTGGGTCGAATTTACCCTGCGCGAAGAGGCCCGATTCTCTGATGGCGCGCCGGTCACCGTCGAAGATGTGATCTGGTCCTATGAAACCCTCGGCACGGTGGGACATCCGCGCTATCTCGGCTTCTGGCAACAGGTCGAAAAAATCGAAGCCACCGGCCCTCGTTCCGTGCGTCTCACCTTTAACACCGACAACCGGGAGCTCGCCCTGATCGCGGGCCTGCGCCCGATTCTGCAGAAGGCACAGTTCGACGGTAAAGTATTTGAAGACATCACGCTTCAGGATGTGCCCATCGGCACCGCCCCCTATGTGATCTCCGATTTTGAAGCAGGTCGCTTTGTCACGCTCACACGGGACGAAGACTATTGGGGCAAAGATTTGCCTTTCCGTCAGGGCACGCAAAACTTCGATGAAATCAAAATCGACTTCTTTGGCGACAACGCCGTGATGTTTGAAGCGTTCAAAGCCGGTGAGATTTCTTACCTGCGGGAATTCAACGCAGAAAAATGGGCCGCCAGCTATGATTTCCCCCTCGCGCAATCCGGCGACATTGTGAAATCGGAAATCCCCCATCAAAAACCCTCCGGCATCACCGGATTTGTGATGAACACACGCCGTGCGCCTCTGGATGACATCCGCGTGCGTGACGCTCTAATGCATGTCTTCAACTTCGAGTTCATCAACGACACCATGACCGGTGGCCGCCAGCCTCGGATTACCTCCTATTTCTCCGGCTCCCTGCTCGGCATGGAAGACGGCCCTGCAACCGGTCGTGTCGCAGAGTTTCTGACCCCCTTCGCAGACAGCCTGCCCCCCGAGGCCCTCGCTGGCTACAGCCTGCCGCAATCCAACGGATCGGTGCGCAACCGCGCCAACCTGCGCAAGGCCATGGGCTTGATGGAAGAAGCAGGCTGGACCGTGGTCGATGGCAAAATGCAAAACGCTGCTGGCGAGGTGCTCTCCCTCGAGATCCTGCTCAAACAGGGCGACACTGAGAACAAAGCCATCACAGACATCTATGCCAAAGCGCTTGAAGGCCTCGGCGCAGACGTGACCATCACTTTGGTGGACGGTCCCCAATACAAGCTGCGCACCAATGCCTTTGACTTTGACCTCACCAACTACCGCCGCGCCATTTCGCTCAGCCCCGGAAATGAGCAACTGCTCTATTGGGGATCAGAGGCCGCCGATCAGGAAGGCTCGCGTAATTTGATGGGGGTGAAATCTCCGGCGATCGACGCGATGATCGACAAAATGCTCTCCTCCACATCACAGGAAGATTTCGTGGCCGCCACCAAGGCGCTTGATCGGGTGCTGACCACAGGCCGCTATGTGATCCCGATCTGGAACTATGCCGTCGGGCGCATCGCACATCAAAAAGAGCTGCACTATCCGGAGCAGCTGCCGATCTATGGCGATGGGGTCGAATGGCTGCCCGGTGTGTGGTGGTATCAGCAGTGATCTGTTGCATAAGGGCGCCTTCAGGCGCCCTTTTCGTTAACCCGCAGAGGGCCTGAAATCCACCGCCGCAATACCGTTGGGATACCGACGCGATACCGACGTCATTTCCGGCGCTCCAGCCGAAGGTTAATGCCATGACGCGACCGCACTGTCAGATGCGCAATGGGCACTGGCGGCGGCCCCTCTGGCGAGATGCGAAAGTGCTTCAAAATCATCGACAGCATCAGCACACCTTCCACCATCGCAAAGCCCGCCCCGGTACACACCCGCGCCCCCGCTGAAAACGGCACAAAGGCTTCACGCGCGCATGTCTTGCCATTCTCACTGTGCCACCGCGCCGGATCAAACCCATCGGGATTATCCCACAACCGCTCCTGTCGATGCAGATGCCACGGCGAGATAACCACCTGAGAACCTTTAGGAATATTTCGTTCACGAAAGGTTTCCGGACAGTTCGCTTCTCGCACCATCATGGGAACAGGCGGATAGAGCCGCAGCGCTTCACGGAACACATCACGGCTGATGCGCAGCTTGCTGATGGACGCAAAATCCGGGGTCAGCCCCGCAGCTTCTTCGGCGATTTTCTCCTGCCATTCGGGAAAGGCTGCGCAAAGATACAGTGCCCAGGCCAACGCAGAGGCACTGGTCTCATGCCCAGCTAGGAAAAAGATCGCAACCTGATCGACCATCTCATTGGTATCAAATGATTTTCCAGTCACAGGATCCGTGGTTGTCATGATCTTTGTGGCCAGATCATCCGGCGCGGACCCGGCGGTGATCTCTGCCATACGCGCCTCAGTCAGCTGAGTGATCAACCCACGAATACTGGCCGCTGTGCGTTTTGTGTCTTTTCGAAAAAACCTTGGAAACCAACGTGGTAGAGGGATAAATGCACCAAGGTTAACAATTGGTGCACTGCGCTGATAGGTCCGAAATTCATCAAAAACCTGCCCCGCCACCTCGTGATCAATCGGGATCGAAAACAGCGTCCGAAAAATCACATCCGCTGCAGCATGACTTGTTTCTTCTTCTATTTCAATTACTTGCCCAGCATGCTGTGACAAACGCTGCACCGCTGCCTCACTGGCCGCCCACATCGCCGGAAAGGTATCGCGCAGCCGCCCGCCCTCAAAAGCCGGATCAATGATCCGCCGCTGCCGCTTCCAGACCTCGCCGTTGGTCAGAAAGACAGATTCCCCCAAAAGAGGTTTCAAACCCTCGCTAACCCTTTGAGATTTAGGGAAATCATCAGGCCTCTTTTTGAGCACCTCATCAATCAACGCGGGCTGATTGATCATATAAGAGCGAAAGAACGGCGTGCGAAACTCCGCCATCCAGGCGCGGTAAAGCCTCTGCGGCTGCGCCGAAAGCAGATCTTTGCGAAACAGTCTAACATATTGATGCAGCGAAACTTTATCAGGCCGCGGCGTTGGCTTTGGCGGGATCATGGCGCGACTGACGTGTATTTATTCACGGCACCTTCCTTTCGCGACCCTGAAGGTTTGCGGTCTGCATAACGTTCAGCCAGTGTTTTGGGCCCGGCTGTGATGCGGAAATAATCATAATCTCCCGGTCGATCAAAGGCGCAAAGGTATTGAAAATGCAGCCGAAAAAACCGCCAGCGCAATTCCGCCCAACGCTCTTCACTGAGCGTTTGAGTAAAGGCTGCGGAGACCACCAAAGGCCAGATTTTCCCCTCCGCTGGTGCCACCCCTGAGACCGCAACGGGATCACAAAGCGCAAACGCACAGCCATCACCCGGCGCTGTGACATCCACCCAAGTGATCTCCTGACGCTGACAGAGAAAGGCCAGATCCGCCCGCAAACGCCATGCCTTTGGCAGAAAGGAAACCATTGGAACCACTTGACCTAATGAGAGAAATCCGAGTTTCGGCCCCTCCTCGCACACCGCCCCCTTGCGCAGCAGATCCGCCAATATCGACACCGCCAGATGCGCCCCGCTGGAATGCCCCACCACCAGAACCTCCTCATAGGGCTCCTGCAAAGCTGCTTCAATGCGCGCGCCAAACTCCGCCATCCGGCCTTCCAGATCTTCTGGATTGGCCCCTTTCGACGCCGCCGAATAGGCATAGTCATGCATCAGATAATAGGCAAAAAACTTCCCATCGCGCTTTTGGAACCACCGCAAAACGGGCCACAGCATCACCCCACCAAAAACAAAGGTCCACTCCGGTAAAAAGTGCGCCAGAGCCGCGCCAAGAAGACAACTTAAACCAATTGCAATAAGCAATTGAATTAAAAGAAAACAAACGGGATACAGGGCGGCAATGACAGGCCCCTTGCGCAGCTTCATCAGGCGCAACAATGCGCCACTTCCAATATAGGTAAAGGCGGTGCGCACAAGCTGCCCATAGGTCGCCGGAATGCCCTGTTCCATGCTGCCACGCACGATGTCTGACCAGATCAGCACCTCGACATCTGTGGCCGTCTCAGCACCATCCTGCGTGCTCGCAACATGCCAGCCATAAGGCCCGCCATCAGCGACCTTTGCCGCCAGCTGAATATCGTATTGAGAAATTTCGGCCTGCGCAGCGGATTCCTTGCGATACAGCTCGCGATACCGGCGCGGATGGATCGGGTCGTAGCCGGGTATATAAAACACCCGGCGTCGCCGCACTGATGTAAACTCGCCTTGCTCCATGGGCCGCCTCTCCGTTTTGGTGGAGTGTAGCGGCTCTCTTTGACAAAATTAAGCCTTATCCGAGGGTTGCAAGTGCCGGAAAGGTTTCCAAGAGCCAGAAAGAGAAAGTTGAGAAGGCACCGGTCAACAGCATGATGCCGACAAAGAGCAAAAGGCCGCCCATAACTTTCTCAATTGTTCCCATATGCGGCTTGATCTTGTTCATCACACCCATGGCACGATTGAGGAAGATCGCCGCCAGCAGAAAGGGAATGCCCAGCCCCGCAGCATAAACGCCCAGAAGAATGGTTCCGCGTGCAATAGAGGCCTCTCCAGCGGCAATCGACAAAATCGCACCCAATTGCGGACCAATGCAGGGCGTCCAGCCAAAGGCAAAAGCCAGCCCAAGCACATAGGCCCCGAAGGCGGACCCACCACTGTCACCGGTCTCGATGCGCGCCTCACGATCCAGGAAAGGGATGCGGAAGACGTTCAGAAAATGCAGGCCAAAGATGATCACCACACCGCCCGCGATTTTGCTAAAAAGCTCCTGATTTTGCAGGAAAAATGCGCCAAAGGCTGACGCTGTGAAACCAAGAAAAAGAAACACAGTCGACAAACCGAGCACAAAGAAGAGCGCAGCAATAATCGCCTTGCGACGCGCTTCTTCCTGCGTCGTCAACTCTGACATACTGACGCCACTCATATAGGCGAGATACGGCGGCACAATGGGCAGCACACAGGGGCTGAGGAAGGAGATGGTGCCCGCTACGAGCGCCACGACCATCGCCGGCAAGAGCCCGGCGTCTATGATATCAATTCCAAACATATCTCTCACTTAGAGGATGTGATTGGGAACGTCACCTCTCCGCTGGTAACATCCCTGTGGACAGGATGAAACATCGCGCCTATGTGAGGATTATGGATCTGGAAATAGACGCACTCGGGCTGCTGTGCCCCCTCCCCGTTCTCCGCTTACGCAAGCGTATGGAACCCCTTCAATCTGGCGCAGAGGTGCGTCTGATCGCTGATGATCCCGCAGCCATCGTAGACGTCCCCCACTTCTGCAATGAATCGGGCCACAGCTTTATTGGAATGACGGAAAAAAACGGGCAGCTTGAATTTACAATCCGCAAAGGCTGACCCAGCACAAAGGCAAATAGATCATAGCAGACCGCCCTTCGGCATCCCCAGACCTCAGTAGTCAGCTACTGCGCTTTTTATGCGCAAGAGTTGATCGATCTATCATAATGACATTCTTTTATGGCGGAGAGACAGGGATTCGAACCCTGGAGACGGTTTCCCGCCTACACACTTTCCAGGCGTGCGCCTTCGACCACTCGGCCACCTCTCCGCATCAGAGTGTCGATCAAGTGACCGTCTCTCTGTGGAGCGGTGTTTAGCTTTAACCACCGGGGAGATGCAAGAGGCAATTTGAGGTTATTTTCGCTTTTTAAAACAAAAAAGGGCCGCGCCAAAGCGCAGCCCCTTAAATACTTGCTTTTACAGGCTTAAACAGCTGCTGCCGTCGCCACCTGATCCCGGTTGGAAAGCTCTTCGGCAACCAAGAAGGCCAACTCAAGCGATTGGCTCGCATTCAGACGGGGATCACAGGCCGTGTGATAGCGTGCGGAGAGATCTTCCTCCGTCACAGCCCGCACACCACCTGTACATTCGGTCACATCCTGACCAGTCATCTCAAAATGCACACCGCCAGGGATGGTGCCCTCAGCTTTGTGGACGCCGAAGAACTCCCGCACCTCGCGCAGCACACTGTCAAACGGACGCGTTTTGTAGCCCGTGGCTGATTTGATGGTGTTGCCATGCATTGGATCACAGGTCCAAAGCACGTTAGCCCCTTCTTCCTGAACGGCTTTGATCAGGCGTGGCAGATGATCGCCAACATTGCCGGCACCAAAGCGTGCTATCAGCGTCAAGCGCCCCGCTTCATTCTCTGGGTTCAGTTTTTCCATCAGAACCTTGAGGTCCTCTGCCGTCGTGGTTGGGCCACATTTCAAACCGACAGGGTTCTGAACACCACGTGCAAATTCCACATGCGCGCCATCCGGCTGACGTGTGCGATCACCGATCCAAATCATGTGCCCCGACCCGGCAAGCCATTTGCCCGAGGTCGAATCCATACGTGTCAGCGCTTCTTCATATTCCAAAAGCAGCGATTCATGGCTGGTATAGAAATCAACAGTCTGGAGAGAATGCAGACGGTCTGATGTCACCCCTGCGGCCTTCATGAAATCAAGCGTATCGCTAATACGGTTAGCAAGGTCACGGTATTTCGCGGCTTTTTCACCTTCGGTGAACCCAAGCGTCCAAGAATGCACCTGATGCACATCAGCATACCCGCCCGTGGAGAAGGCACGCAGCAAATTCAACGTCGCAGCGGCCTGCGTATACGCCTGCAACATCTTGCTAGGGTCAGGAATGCGCGACTCTGGCGTAAAGGCCAGATCATTGATGATATCGCCACGGTAGCTTGGCAGCTCAATGCCATCGAGGGTCTCTGTTGGTGCCGAACGAGGCTTGGCAAATTGCCCAGCCATCCGACCGACTTTGACCACCGGCACTTTTGCGCCATAGGTCAACACCATTGCCATCTGCAGCATCACCTTGAAGGTGTCACGAATGCCATCCGCGCTAAACTGTTCAAAGCTCTCCGCGCAATCGCCGCCTTGCAGCAAAAAGGCCTCACCGCGAGAAGCGGCACCCAGCTGAGCTTTCAAGCGACGCGCTTCGCCGGCAAAGACCAACGGCGGATAACTTGCAAGCTTGGCTTCCACAGCCTTAAGCGCAGCCTCATCCGTATATTCAGGCATCTGAACTCGGGGCTTTGCGCGCCAGTCAGATTTTTGCCATTCTGCCATTGTCTTTACTCCGATTGGACAGGTTGAACCGCACTTATACAAAAGCTCTTGTGATAGGACCATAGATGAAATATCGGGCCTTGACGTGTGGGGTTAACAATTCGTCTAGTCACTCAATACAAGGCGCTGCATTGCGCCCCTAACAACGGGGAAAACGAAACGATGTCAAACACTTCGGCTATCGCGCCCACAGCTGGAAACAAAGCTCCCCGGCGTTTCGTTTTTGTACTTCTCGAGAATTTCACCATGCTCTCCTTCGCTTCTGCGATCGATTGTCTGCGTCTGGCGAACCGCAGATTGGGCAGAGAACACTACACTTGGATTCTCTGCGGTGAAGACACCGAAACGGTAACATGCTCGACGCAAACCACCATCAAACTGGATGTAGGGCTTGAAGAATTAAAACGCGATGACACTATTGTGTTGTGCGGTGGTTTGGAAATTCAAAAGGCCACCACCAAACGCCTTCTGAACTGGTTGCGCCGCGAAGCACGCCGAGGGCCACCCATCGTAGGACTGTGCACGGCCGCTTATACCATGGCCAAAGCCGGCCTTATGGATGGCAAACGCGCGACGATTCACTGGGAAAACCAAGACAGTTTCGCAGAAGAATTCGATGAAGTGGAGCTCTCCAAAGCTGTTTTCACCATCGATGGCAACCGCATGACGACAGCTGGCGGCACCTCCTCAATTGACCTGTTCTTGAAACTTATTGCTCAGGATCTGGGGGAGGATATCGCCAATTGGGTGGCAGATCAGCAAATTTACAACTCTATTCGAACCGATCAGGACACACAGCGTCTTTCGGTACCGACACGTATCGGGGTCCGGCACCCGAAATTGTCGATGGTTATCCAGATGATGGAGGCTAACATCGAAGAACCGATCAGCCCTTCTTTGCTAGCCAAGGATGTCGGCATGTCCACGCGTCAACTGGAACGCCTGTTCCGACGCTACCTGAACCGGTCTCCCAAGCGATATTATATGGAGCTACGGCTCCAAAAAGCACGCAACTTGCTGATGCAAACGGACATGAGCGTGATCAATGTGGCGCTCGCATGTGGTTTTGCATCACCCAGCCATTTCTCGAAGTGTTACCGAGCACATTACGAGACAACCCCCTACAGGGAACGCGGTTCTCAAAGCGCCCAGGCACCTGCCTGATGCGCGCCTTGGTCAAAAAAGGCCAAGTAGTTCCTGTACATCCTTGCCGTATTGCAAATTGAGAACCGCAAAACCGTCCTCTCGCCGGTGCATGAGGATGTAGACGTAAAAGTAATCCCCTGCCTCGGTCCAGTAGGCAAGTAACTCCTGCCGAAAGCCATTTTTAAGGGCAGCCGTCTGCACCGTGCTACTCCCGACAAAATCGTCTGGCACTGTTTTGCGAAGCACATCGTTGAGGGCTTCAATGTCCTTTTCCCCGTAGGCTTTGTCGATTTGGATAAGGTCTATGGCCTCGCCCAGCTCATGCTGCATGACCAGTTCGTTGAACATTGCCAAACCTTGATTGAACTGCGTGCGCTGATTTGTTTGAGCCTGCGTCACACTCGCCATACAAAGGGCCAATAAAGCCGCATAGACAGTAAATTTCTTCATAGAATCCTCAAGCACCAAAGCTCTAATATGCAGAAGCTTAGTCACGCGGTGTCATCCGGTAAAGGGTGCCTTTGTCCACCGAAAGAAACCAAATACCCCCATCTGGCCCCTCCCTAACATCACGCACACGCTGTGTTGCAGGTCCTCGAAGCCTCTCGCGTTCCTGCAGCGCCAAGCCAGAAAGGCGACTGATATAGTCAGATTTCAGACTACCCACAAAGAAATGCCCACGCCATTCTGGCCAGAGTTTGCCAGAATAGATCATCAAGCCAGATGGCGCGATGGAAGGATCCCAATAAAAGGCCGGTTGTTCCATTCCCTGTTTCTGCGTGCCCTCGCCAATCTTAAAGCCAGAATAATGCTTACCGTAAGAAATGACCGGCCAGCCATAGTTACGTCCTTTAAGAATAGCGTTGATCTCATCTCCACCTTTGGCACCATGTTCAACGACCCAGAGCTGCCCGAAGACATCCAATGCTGCGCCTTGTGGGTTTCGGTGGCCATAAGACCAGATCTCTGGCAAGGCGTTATCTTTTCCCACAAAAGGGTTCTGCGCGTAGGCTCCACCCGATTTATTGATGCGCACCACAGAGCCTTCATGACGGTCAAGTTGCTGTGCAGAGGGCCGATCACCTCTTTCTCCAATTGTGACGAACAACGACCTATCACCGACATCAACGATGCGGCTTCCGAAATGGCGCCCACCAGAGCTACCCGGCGCCATTTCAAAAATCTTGAGCACATTCCTTAGACTATGCCGATCAGACGAAAGCTCTGCGCGAAACACGGCTGTACCCGCCCCTCGGGCTTGAGCCACGGAGGCACTGAAAAAGATCAGACCTGTGTTTTCGAAATCTCGATCAACAACAACATCCAAAAGCCCACCCTGCCCCTGAACGTGCACCTCTGGCACACCAGCTATTTGCGTCTTTGCGCCCTGCGGAGAGATGTGGAACAGCTCCCCTCCACGCTGAGTAATCAGCATGGATTTGTCAGGCAGATGCGCAACCGCCCAAGGCTCCTCCAGATTGGTCACAATCGCTTCGACCTTCAAGCGTCCTTGTGACGATTCAATACTCTGTGCATGCGCCTTTGGAACTGCAAACACCAACAAACACATACATACCAAGCTCATTGCCGGAAAACGCCTCATGCCCATGTCCTATTCGAAAATGATACCTGTAAGTATCTCATATTCAGGGCGATAAAGATGATCAAAAATCAGTCATTCGGCCCTTTTCTTTTGAAACCACGGCGCATAGGCTCTCAGCCGGAAAAACAAAAAGTACCATTAGGGAGTACCACAATGAAAAAGCTGCTTATGGCCTCTGCTGCTGGCGCGTTGCTGGCCGGAGCTGCATCCGCAGAAGATATCAAACTGGGCGTGATCCTTGGCTTCACAGGCCCAATTGAATCGCTGACCCCAGCGATGGCTGCCGGTGCGGAAATCGCAATGGAAGAAGTGTCCAAAAGCGGCAAGCTGCTTGGTGGATCCACTGTTTCTGCTGTGCGTGCAGACTCAACCTGCGTTGACTCCGCTGCTGCAACCGCTGCTGCTGAGCGCCTGATCACGTCTGATGGCGTCAAGGGCATTATGGGCGCGGATTGTTCTGGTGTGACCGGTGCGGTGCTGGCGAATGTGGCTGTGCCAAACGGCATGGTGATGATCTCCCCGTCTGCGACGTCCCCGGCATTGTCTGATGCCACCGACAACGGCCTGTTCTTCCGCACAGCACCTTCCGACGCACGTCAGGGCCAGGTTTTGGCCAATGTCCTGATTGAAAAAGGCTTTCAGTCTGCGGCCATCACCTACACCAACAACGACTACGGCAAAGGTCTTGCTGACAGCATCGAAGCTGCCTTCAAAGCGGCCGGTGGCGAGGTGACCGCATCTTCTGCGCATGAAGATGGCAAAGCGGACTACTCTGCAGAGGTTGCCGCGCTGGCATCTGCGGGCGGCGATATCCTGATCGTCGCAGGCTATGTTGACCAAGGCGGCCCCGGCATGATCCGTGCCGCATTGGACACAGGTGCATTTGACACGTTCGCGCTGCCAGATGGCATGATCGGCACCGGCCTCGAAACCACCTTCGGCGATGAAATCGAAGGCTCGATTGGCACTTTGCCGGGGAGCGAAGCCGCTGATCCATCCGTCGTGCTGGAAGCCGCTGCGGCCACCGGTGTTGACGCCTCTGGACCATACATCGGCGAAAGCTATGACGCAGCCGCTCTGATCATGTTGGCAATGCAGGCAGCAGGTTCCAGCGATCCGGCTGCATACTCTGCAAAGATCGAAGACATTGCAAACGCACCGGGTGAGCCGATTGCTGCAGGTGAATTGGACAAGGCCCTTGAAATCCTTGCCGCTGGCGGTGAGATCGACTATGTCGGCGCAACTGCTGTCGAACTGATCAACGGTGGCGAAGCCGCAGGTGGCTATCGTGAAATCGTGATCGAAGGCGGCAAAATCACGACCGCCCAGTATCGCTAAGATCGCGCTACACTGCAGGTAGACACTGAGTAGCCCGGTCATATGCCGGGCTTCTTCAAATTTTAAGAGCGTAAAACAGGCTCACGGGGGATAGCATATGATCGTCGCAGAAGACGTTCACAAACATTTTGGAGGGTTTCGTGCCGTTGATGGTGCCACCCTTCGGATCGAGCCTGGCTCCATCACCGGGCTGATCGGGCCAAATGGCGCTGGGAAAAGCACAATTTTCAATGTGATTGCCGGGGTTCTGAAACCGACCTCTGGCCGTGTCACGATGGACGGCGAGGACATCACCGGCCTGCCACCCCATGAGCTGTTTCACAAGGGCTTGCTGCGCACCTTCCAGATCGCGCATGAGTTCAGTTCCATGAGCTGCCGGGAGAACCTGATGATGGTGCCGGGCAACCAGTCTGGTGAAACGCTCTGGAACACATGGTTTGGTCGCAAACGCATCGCCGACGAAGAGCGTGCCTTGCGGGCGAAAGCCGACGAAGTGCTTGAATTCCTTACCATTGAGCATCTTTCAGATCATAAAGCCGGGCAGATTTCGGGCGGTCAGAAAAAGCTGCTGGAACTGGGTCGCACGATGATGGTGGATGCCAAAATCGTCTTCCTCGATGAAGTGGGCGCAGGCGTGAACCGCACCCTGCTGAACACCATCGGGGATGCGATTATCCGCCTGAACAAAGAGCGCAATTACACCTTTGTGGTGATCGAACATGACATGGATTTCATTGGGCGTCTCTGTGATCCAGTGATCTGCATGGCCGAAGGCAAAGTGCTTGCCGAGGGCACGCTGGACGAGATCAAGGCCAATGAACAGGTGATCGAAGCCTATCTTGGCACGGGCCTCAAAAATAAGGAACAGCTGAGCGCATAAGACGTCGGTAGTGCGTCTGTATCGCAGCGGTATTGCAGCGGTATCACGACAGTGCATTGACGGTAACTTGCGCCCTCAGCGAGGAGAGTTGGGATGACGGGGAACCCCTATCAGGATGATCGTGGCAACAAGGATGCCTCTATCACCAACCCGAAGGGCGGCGGCGAACTGGTGAGTTCGGTCGGCACCGGGAAAGAGATGAACACAACAGACGCCTTTCTGGTCGGCGACAGCATGACAGGTGGCTATGGCAAAGACGGGCCGGATATTCTGCACGACTGCACCATTGCGGTGAACCCGGGCGAAATCGCTGTGATCGTCGGGCCAAATGGTGCCGGCAAATCCACCGGCATGAAAGCGGTGTTTGGCATGCTCAATCTGCGGCAAGGTTCTGTGCGGCTGGATGGCGAAGACATCACAAGCCTGACACCACAGGATCGCGTGGCAAAAGGCATGGGCTTTGTGCCGCAGGTGAACAACATTTTCACCTCCATGACCGTGGAAGAGAACCTCGAAATGGGGGCCTTCATCCGTAAGGACGATTTCAGGGATACGATGGAGCAGGTCTATGGCCTCTTCCCGATCCTGAAAGACAAACGCAATCAGCCGGCGGGCGAGCTTTCCGGTGGGCAACGTCAGCAGGTGGCCGTGGGCCGCGCCCTGATGACCCAGCCCAAAGTGCTGATGCTGGATGAGCCCACCGCAGGTGTGTCGCCCATCGTCATGGATGAGCTGTTTGATCGGATCATCGAAGTGAGCCGCACCGGCATTCCAATCCTGATGGTCGAGCAAAACGCCCGTCAGGCGCTGGAGATTGCCGACAAAGGCTATGTGCTGGTGCAAGGCCGCAATGCCTATACCGGCAGCGGCAAAGACCTTCTCGCGGATGAAGAAGTCCGCAAAGCATTCTTGGGGGGCTAAGACTATGGACTTCCTCAACGCCATTGTGGCGCTTTCTAACTTTGTTCTGATCCCCGCGATTGCCTATGGCAGTCAGCTGGCGCTGGGGGCGCTGGGGGTGACGCTGATCTACGGAATTCTGCGGTTTTCCAACTTTGCCCATGGCGACACCATGGCCTTTGGCGCGATGATTGCCGTTGGTGTGACCTATCTGTTGCAATATTGGGGGGTCAGCTTTGGCCCGCTGCCAACCGCTCTGCTGGCCCTGCCCTTTGCCATTCTTGGCACCATGGCGCTGGTGTTGATCACAGATCGGGTGGTCTATCGCTTCTATCGCACACAGAAAGCAAAGCCCGTGATCCTTGTGATTGTCTCTATGGGTGTGATGTTCATCATGAACGGGCTTGTGCGGTTTATCATTGGGCCAAATGATCGCAAATTTGCCGATGGCGAGCGTTTCATCATCTCCGTGCGTGAATTCAAAGCCATGACCGGCCTGCGCGAAGGTCTGGCGATCAAGACCACACAGGGCATCACCGTTGTGGTGGCCGTGATTGCCGTTGTGCTGTTGTTCTGGTTCCTGAATCGCACCCGCACCGGCAAATCGATGCGCGCCTATTCTGACAATGAAGATCTGGCACTGCTGTCAGGCATCAACCCAGAACGTGTGGTGATGTACACTTGGCTGATTGTGGCCGCGCTGGCGACCACGGCAGGTGTGCTCTACGGGCTGGACAAGACCTTCAAACCCTTTGTCTATTTCCAGCTGCTGCTGCCCATTTTTGCCTCTGCCATCGTAGGTGGCCTTGGCAGCCCGATTGGCGCCATCGCCGGTGGGTTTGTGATCGCCTTCTCGGAAGTCACGATCACTTATGCCTGGAAAAAAGTGCTGAAATACATGCTGCCAGAGCAGCTGGAGCCGTCTGGGCTCGTGCAGCTTCTGAGCACCGACTATAAATTTGCCGTCAGCTTTGTGATCCTGATTGTGGTTCTGCTGTTTAAGCCGACCGGCCTGTTCAAGGGGAAATCGGTATGAGCGAGACAATGAGAAACACCGCGCTCTTTGGCATCGTTTTTGCCCTGATCATCCTGACCGGTTTCATGCAGAGCTGGAACGTGGCGTTGCTGATCATCAATATGGGGTTGATCTCGGCCATCATGGCGCTTGGCGTGAACCTGCAATGGGGATTTGCCGGGCTGTTCAATGTGGGGGTCATGGGCTTTGTCGCCCTTGGCGGTCTGGCTGTTGTGCTGACCTCTGCGGCCCCGGTTGAGGATGCCTGGAGCGCCGGGGGCTGGCGGATCATGATTGCCCTGCTCGCAGGCGCAGGCACGATTGTTGGCACGGTGATGGTGCGCCAGCGTATGAGTGCTGGCCGCGCGCGCAACCTCGTCACATTTGCGCTCCTGATGGGTGGTTTTTTCCTCTATCGGGGTATCTTTGATCCAGGTGTGGCCGCCGTTGAAGCGATCAATCCAGCCCTGCAAGGCAATTTGGGGGGGCTGGACCTGCCCGTCTTGCTGGCATGGCCAATGGGGGGGCTGCTGGCGGCAGGTGTTGCTTGGCTGATTGGCAAGACCGCATTGGGATTGCGCTCTGACTATCTGGCGATTGCAACACTTGGCATTGCCGAAATCATTATTGCGGTTATGAAAAACGAAGACTGGCTTGCACGCGGCGTGAAAAACGTTGTGGGTCTGGACCGGCCTGTGCCTTACGAAATTGATCTGCAAAATTCATCAAGCTTCATCAATCACGCCGAAGGTCTGGGCATTGATGTCGCCACAGCCTCGTCGCTGTTCGTGAAGCTCAATTATGCGATCCTCTTCACGGCTGTTCTGTTGGTGATTTTCGTGATGGCTCAAATGGCGCTCAACAGCCCATGGGGCCGTATGATGCGCGCCATTCGGGACAATGAAGTGGCCGCAGAGGCTATGGGCAAACATGTCACCAATCGCCACCTGCAGATCTTTGTGCTTGGCTCTGCAATCTGTGGCATTGCCGGTGCGATGATGACCACATTGGATGGGCAGCTGACGCCGGGCACCTACCAGCCGCTGCGTTATACCTTCCTGATCTGGGTCATGGTGATTGTTGGCGGATCCGGCAACAACCTTGGGGCCGTATTGGGGGGCTTTCTGATCTGGTTCCTCTGGGTGCAGGTTGAACCGCTTGGCCTTTGGCTGATGGAGTTCATCACCTCTGGCCTGTCTGAGGACAGCTGGCTGCGCGATCACCTGATCAAAAGCGCTGCGCATATGCGTCTGCTGACCATGGGCGTAGTCCTGCTGTTGGTGCTCAGGTTTAGCCCACGCGGCCTGATCCCCGAAAAATGAAAAAAGGCGCTCCTTCCGGAGCGCCTTTTGCCTTCGGCGGGAGTATTTTGGTCAGAAGAAGCGCCGCGCTCAGCGCCCTTTGAACAGGCCACCGAGAATGCCGCGCACGATGCGACGCCCGGTTGTGCCGGTGAGCTCTTTCATGACCATCTTCCCCATGGCTTCTCCAAAACTGTCGTCTGCGCGAATGCGCATGGACCGGGATGAAGATCGGCTGACGCGGGAGCCACTGTAGCGGCGTGCCGCATTGAATTCGCGCTGCGCAGTGGATTGCTCTTCTTCCTCTGCTTCCACGTCTTCTGCGGCCTTGGCCGCCTGAGCCGCGCGATCGCGCAAAATCTCATAGGCTGAAAGGCGATCAACGGAGTGATCATATTTCCCGGCAACCGGTGAGGTACGCATCAGAGCGCTTCGCGCCGCGCTATCTAATGGGCCCAGTTGGGAAGATGGAGGGCGGATCAAGGTGCGCTCCACCACGCCGGGAACGCCTTTCTTCATCAGCATCGAGGTGACGGCCTCGCCCACCCCAACCTCACGGATTGCGGCCTCCGTCTCAAATCTCGGATTGGGGCGATAGGTTTCAGCCGCCATGCGCAGCGCCTTCTTGTCACGCGCCGTAAAAGCACGCAGGGCATGTTGCACACGGTTGCCTAACTGGCCCAGAATGTCCTCTGGAATGTCATCGGGGTTTTGCGTCACAAAATAGACGCCAACGCCTTTGGAGCGAATGAGGCGCGCCACCTGTTCCACCTTGTCCACCAAGGCTTTGGGTGCGCCATCAAACAAGAGATGCGCTTCGTCAAAAAAGAACACCAGCTTTGGTTTGTCCGGGTCGCCCACCTCTGGCAGGGTTTCAAACAATTCTGACAACAGCCAAAGCAGGAAGGTCGCATAGAGCCGGGGTGCGGCCATAAGCTTATCTGCCGCGAGGATATTGATCTGCCCCCGGCCGTCAGCCGCAACCTGCATCAAATCGGTGAGATCCAGCGCAGGTTCACCAAACAGCTTATTGGCCCCCTGGTTTTCCAAGACCAGCAATCGCCGCTGAATGGCGCCAATTGAGTTGACGGAAATATTGCCGTAGCGCAGTGCCAGTTCAGCGCGATTTTCCCCTACCCAGACCAAAAGCGCCTGCAGGTCTTTAAGATCCAAGAGCGGCAACCCCTGCTCATCGGCCAACCGGAAAGCAATGTTCAGAATGCCCTCTTGCGCCTCAGAGAGTTCCATCAATCTTGCCAACAGAAGTGGCCCCATTTCGGCAACTGTTGTGCGCACAGGATGCCCCTGGTCCCCAAAGAGATCCCAGAAGGTGACAGGAAAGGCTTGATAGGCAAATTCCTCAAACCCAATGGTTTTCGCACGGTCCTGAAAAGCATCATGAAGCTTAAAGCCTGCGCTTCCTGACGCCGCCAGTCCAGAAAGGTCTCCTTTTACATCAGACAGGAACACAGGTACGCCAGCCGCCGAGAACCCTTCCGCGAGAATCTGCAAGGTGACCGTTTTACCAGTGCCGGTGGCTCCAGCAATCAAGCCATGGCGATTGGCATATTTGAGCGTCAGGCCCTGTTTTTCAGCGTAGTCAAGACCACCGCCGCCCAAAAAAATCTTGCCGTCCATCAGGGGGTTACCTCATCCTTGATACATTCAAAGCGACGCGTCCGGCGCATCACACTCATTTTTAACCTTTCTACCCCACATTCTAAAGTGTTCCGGATCAAACCTTTAACCGTTTGGGAAAGAACTCCTCCCTGTTGAGACTGGCCGCACGCAATGTGCGGCCTTTTTTTTAGACATTTCAGTCAGGAACATCCCCTTTTCATGTTGACCGCCACGTCGTTTCTTCGTAGCGTTTGGGCAATAAATAAGTCGGCCAGTCCGACGGGGAGTGAAAATATAAAAGGGCTCGGCAACGGGCCCTTTTTGTTTTTCTGACTTTTCTTTTGACAACAAAGCACACTGTTAACAGGCAAGAACCTGCTAATTTTCATCAGGTTTAAGCCAAGCTGTGACTGACATTCTCCCGACCACATGATACTGCGCTAGCAGATCTATGCGAAAATCCTGGATACCACGCGATGAACTTAAAAACTGTCCTTGCCTCTTTGTCCTTTGTAGCATTTGCCAGTCAGTTGACAGCACAGGGCGTACCGTCCCTCGCAGATGGGTCTTTGGCCATGGGAGAGGCCGTCGCGCCGCAAGCAGAAGCACAAGCGCCCCAAACTGCGGGTGAAGACATCACATCCGAAATCATCGGAGACTGGGATCTGCAATGTGCGGCCTCTGGCCCTGAACCGCGTCCTTGTCGCCTGTACCAACTGCTCAAAGACCCTGCTGGTACACCCATTGCTGAAGTTACGCTTTTTGATCTCGCCGTACCTGAAGGTGAAGCTGTTGCGGGTGCAAGTGTGATTGTCCCGCTGGAAACCCTGCTTACCTCACAATTGACCGTGACTGTTGATGGTGAAAACGCACGCCGCTACCCTTTTGCCTTCTGTAATCAGATGGGCTGTGTCGCGCGGATTGGCCTGAGCGCGGACGATATCGCCAAATACAAAGGTGGCAATGCCGCCCAACTGACAATTGTGCCCGCGCTGGCCCCAACTCAGGTGGTGAACATCAACATGTCACTTGCAGGCTTTACCAAGGCCTTTGGCAAAGCCTCAGGAGAAGTGGCGGAATAAAGAACGCTCATACAAAAATGAAAAAGCCGCGCAGGAAGCACCGCGCGGCTTTTTTATATTTAAGCAGCGGCTCTTACACGCGGCGCAATGCCATAACCGCGTTAAGCCCGCCAAAAGCGAAGGCATTAGAAAGCGCGACATCAACCCGTGCCTCACGCGCCTGATTGGGCACCACATCCATCTCACATTCCGGATCGGCTTCTTCGTAGCCAATCGTTGGCGCAATCACACCGTCGCGCAGTGCCATGATGCAGGCCAAGAGTTCCACTGCGCCAGTCCCGCCAATCAAATGGCCGTGCATGGACTTGGTAGAAGAGATCATCAGCTTGTCAGCATGAGGGCCGAACACATCGGCAACAGCGCTACACTCGGTTTTGTCATTGGCCGCCGTACCGGTGCCATGTGCGTTGATATATCCAACCTCTTCGCGATTGATACGGGCATCTGCAAGGGCGCCAGAAATCGCGCGCGACGCGCCTTGGCGCGACGGCATCACAATATCTGCGGCATCAGATGTCATTGCAAAGCCGATCACCTCGGCCAGTATTTCGGCACCACGCGCTTTGGCATGTTCGTACTCTTCAAACACAAAAACCCCGGCACCTTCGCCCTGCACCATGCCATTGCGTGTCGCCGAAAACGGACGGCATGCATCTTTGGACATCACTCTCAGGCCTTCCCAGGCTTTGACCCCACCAAAGCACAACATGGATTCAGCCCCCCCCGTGATCATCACGGGCGACATCGCATGGCGCACCATCTGAAAGGCTTGCGCCATGGCGTGGTTGGAACTGGCACAGGCAGAGGCCACGGTGAAGCTCGGCCCTTTGAGGTTGAACTCCATGCTGATGTGGCTGGCGGCCGCGTTGTTCATGAGTTTTGGCACAACAAACGGGTGAACGCGGTTTTTTCCGTCCTCATAGACCGTGCGATAGTTTTCATCCAAGGTCTGCATACCACCACCGGAGTTGCCCAGCACCACCCCCGTTTTGGCCGAAAGCTCTCCGGAAAATTCCAGGCCAGACTGCGCCAGAGCTTCACGCGCTGCCACAAGGGCAAATTGCGTAAAACGGTCATAAAGCGCCAATTGCTGTCGGTTAAAGATCTTATCGGGCTCAAACCCGCGCACCTGAGCGCCGATCTTGACGGCAAGTCGGTCTACATCTCTCAGGCTTAACTCTCCGATGCCGCACTTACCCTCACGCATTGCGGCAAGGGTTTGGGGCACATCATGCCCCAAGGCGTTGATGGTCCCGGCTCCAGTGATGACGACGCGCTTCATTTTTTTCGAGCTCTTTGCTGATTGATCGTTTTAGGCGTTCACCAGTTGCTCGATCCCGGCAATGATCGTGGCTACGGAAGAGATATCAAAATCGCTCTTCTCAGGCTCATTTGCGTTGAACGGAATGGAAATGTCAAAAGCTTCCTCAATGGCAAAGATGCTTTCAACCAGACCAAGGCTGTCGATACCGAGATCCTCAAGCGTGCTCTCCATCGACACATCCGATGGCTCCAGAACGGCCTGCTCAGCAATGATGGCAATCACCTGCTCTTTGACGTCCATAACATTTTCCCTTTCAACGAAGTCGGTTCGTTTAGGACTTCAAACCCAACTTCGAAACAGTTTTTTGAAGATCGGCAAATTGCTTGGCCAATCTCGGCAACCGTCTCAAGGCTTTGTACATTTCCAGGTTCGTGTCCATCTTAACGGCAGGGTAACCCAGAACCACTTCTCCGGCCGGAACCTTGCTCAGAATTTTGGAGGCGCCCCCAGCAATGACATTGTCGCCCACGACGGTGTTGTCTGAGACACCAACCTGTCCGCCCATGACAACGTTGTTGCCGATCACAGTGGAGCCTGCGATTCCAACCTGAGCCGCCAAAAGGCAATCGTTGCCCACAACCACATTGTGCGCAATGTGCACCATATTGTCGATTTTGCAGCCGTTGCCGATACGTGTATCGCGGACAGTCCCATAGTCCACACAGGCGTTTGCGCCAATCTCAACGTCATCGCCGATCGTCACTGCGCCCAGCGAGTGAATACGGGCCCATGCCTGAGCAGACACCTCTCCCTGATCCCCAAGCGTGGCGCGCGCTTTTTCAACACCGCTGGCTTCGGGTGTCACAAAAGACATGCCGTCGGCCCCGATCCGTGCGCCGGGCTGACACCAGAAGCGATCGCCAATTGTGACACGTGCCCCGATAGAGACGTGATCGCGCAACATAGCTCCTGCGCCGATGGTGACATTCGGTCCTATATGGCAGAAAGCGCCAATCACAGATCCTTGGCCAATGCTGCTATGTGCGCCAATCACAACATAGGGGCCTACAGAAACACCTTCGCCAAGCGTTGCTGTTTCATCAATCAGCGCCGTGGGGTGGATCCCGACTTGTTGCCCCTGCCCCGGATCCATCATTTTGGAAAGTCCGGACATCGCATAACGGCCACGTTTGGCCGTGATGGCTGCTTCCAGCCCCATAGCTTCCCAATCCGCGCCATCCCAAAGCAAAGCGACACGCGCCTGCCCTTGTGACAGACCTTCAGCGAATTTGGGGTTTGTCAGCAAGGCGATATCATTGGAGCCCGCCAAAGCAGGCTCCGCAACACGCTCGACAACCAAGTCTGTGTTCCCGTGCGCCTGCGCATCAATCGCGGTCGCAATCTCCTGAACAGTGAACGCCATCTGCGGTCCTCCGGGTGATCTCGGAGGCGTGTTTAGCCTTGATAGGACGCCAAGGCCACCCCCTCGTTCGCCATCGCTTTCCAGATCTTCGCATCCCGCCCATAGATGTCACGACGGAATTGGACCGGCCCTTTGGCCTCTGTGTAGGCCGTGCGATAGATGATGTGCACAGGAACATCCTGCTTCAAATCCACGCGGGTTTCACGGCCTGTCTTCAGACGGGTTTGGAAAAACTGCTTGGGATTGTCTTCCTGAACGGCCAGCAACGCATAGGCAAAATCAAACGGATCCTGCAGACGGATACA
Source organism: Shimia sp. R11_0 (assembly GCF_017744035.1). Taxonomy (NCBI): domain Bacteria; kingdom Pseudomonadati; phylum Pseudomonadota; class Alphaproteobacteria; order Rhodobacterales; family Roseobacteraceae; genus Shimia; species Shimia sp. R11_0. Next base: position 373,475 of record NZ_JAGHQY010000002.1, read on the forward strand.
CCCATGGCTATATGCACGGATTTCCCGCTTAAACAGGGCCTTCTGCGGCGTATCGTGCAGGTAAATGTTGTACTTGTTCGGGAACATGAATTTCACCAACCCAAGCGCATTTCGGCTACCCGGGGCCTGCTTCATATCAAATGGGAAGTTCCGGGTGGTGAATTGAGAAAAATCAATCGCACTGCGGTCAACCGTCTGGCCTCGACCATTCACCAAACGCAGATAGCTTACGGCGTTGGGATTGTTCTTGAGCATCGGCAGATACTCTTTTGTGGCAATGGAACGCGGCACATTCCAAGTGGGATTGATGACCATATGTTCCATGATGTCGGAAAACTCGGGGCTTCGGCGATCCGATTGGTTTTTCCCCACCACGGATCGCGTGCGGAATGTCAGCTTGCCATCATCCAGAATTTTCGCTGTGAAATCTGTCAAGTTCACCAGAATTTCGCGCCCTTCCGCGTTGCGCGTGAGCCAGCGCTCGCGTTCCATCGCAACCATAATGGATTTCAGCCGCGTTTCAGCCGACACATTGATCTCTGTGACGGTGCCCTTACCTGCCACACCGTCACTTTCAAGACCATGCGCGATTTGGAACTCCTGCACTGCGGATTTGAGTGCAGCATCATAACTTGCAGAAGCGGATCGCTGCATAAAGCCCATCCGAACCAAACGATCGCGCAACGCCACAACCGCAGCACCGCTGTCGCCGGGCTCCATCTTGCGTACCGGGACAACCGCCCCCCAGCCACCTTGTGACACCAACCGCTCCATACGCAGCTTCGCTTTCATCAAGCGCGTGTATTCTGGAGTCTGCGGCGCAAGCCCCCGCAAGAAGCCTTTCGCATCTTGTGCATTGGCAAAGCTCTCAAGAAGCTCTTGGCGTTCCCGTTTTTCGATCTTTCGTACAATATCACCATCAATTTTGGAGGGCACCAGCATACCTGATGTCAGATCCCGCGCGTAGGTGAGGTAGGCTTTTGTCAAGGCCACCTCAATCAACCCAAGATCACGCGCGCTGTTGGCGGCAGCCATTTGAGACAGCAAATCATCCGTCTTGTAACGCGCCTCTGGCAATGCATGGTCGCTCACACGCGCAAGCGCTTGAATCAAGGCCTGGCGGCGTTTCGCGAAGGTCTGGCCCTCTCCAGTCCAAAGCGGCTCATAAGCCGCTTCACGGTAAAACGCGGCAATATCCTGATCTCGGGATGCCGCTTCTGCCACCGCCTGTTTGAATGCAGGGAAGGCCTGTGCAGCGGTTGAAAAAATGAGAAAAGCGGAGATTACAGCCCCGAAAGAGCTGAGTGAGAAAAGCGCGCGCACCCGTAGCAACATGTGATACTTCCAAAAGTCAGGACGAAATTTCCGATAGAGTTCTCCCTAGCGTCTTGCCTGTCCAATCACAAGTTCTCGAAGAACATGATGCAATTGGGGACTGTTGCATCGAGGCCGCGCCGCTCCATACAATTTTTGGAAACTCTTTGTTCATCTATTAAGCAGAAATTCGCCGAAATTTAGGGCTTTCCCTCGTCAAGCAAGAAAAGAAGCCTTGGTGTAAAAATTCTTGTGTGCCATAAATTCGGTACATCTGAGGGGATGAGGATGAACACGACCGCGTAACATCGCGGTGGCAGGTAAGCGACGGGACAGGCGCTGAAACAATGAACGATCAGAATGACGGCTCTATGAGCATGACACGTCGTGCCCTTTTGGGTGCGTTCGCAGCCACAACGCTGGTTGCAGCTCCGACCTACTCCAAAGCAGCGGGTTTTCTGCGTGGCGGTGGCGACGTTCGCCGCATCCGCATGTACTCCGGCCGCACCGGTGAGCGGATCGACACGATATATTGGGTCGAAGGCAAATACATCAAGGATGCAGTGAAAGAAGTGAACGCGTTCATGCGCGACTGGCGTACGAATGATGTGATCAACATCGACATCCGTACCATTGATATCATGGCTGCCGCGCACAATTTGATGGACGCGAGCGAACCCTACATGCTGCTGTCGGGGTATCGCAGCCCGAAGACAAACGCGATGCTGCGCTCCCGGTCTCGCGGCGTGGCGAAGAATTCCTTGCATATGAAAGGTCAGGCTGCTGATTTGCGCTTGGCGTCCCGCTCTGTGAGCCAAATGGCGCGCGCCGCCGCAGCATGCCGAGCAGGCGGTGTGGGTCGTTACTCAGGCTCCAACTTCGTGCATATGGATTGCGGGCCCGTGCGGACTTGGGGTCGGTAGCCCCCCCTTATTTGGCGAAATATAAATCCAAAAGGCGCCTCAGGGTGCCTTTTTGTTTTTCAAGACACATCAGGCACGCTGAGAAAGACCTTCTCCAACGATGAGATCAAACTTTACACGCACGGCGCTCAGCTCTTTGTAAAATCCAAGCAGCAAACGCCAGGGACCGTTGATTTTATCCAGAGCGGACAAGGCGGCAACGACGGTTCCAATGTCACTACGGCCTTGCATCATCAACAAGCCGCCAATCATCAGAATACCCACAAGACCAATGCCACTGAGAACATTCATGGCAAATTTCATAGAAAGCTTGAGCTTAAATATCCCTCTACGCATCGTATAGATCTCATCGAAATCTTGCATCACGCTTTTGGCCGCTGCCTCTGCACTGCTCAGTGCCTCATCTGAAATAGTGCCAGTTGCACGACGCAGAACCAAAGTCCGTGCCTTAACGCGACGATTGACCTTCTCCTGTAGCAAAAACACAATCAAAGCCTGCGGCACGACGATGGCCACGAGAAACGCCCCAAGATATGGCTGCGTTGAAGCGACAAAGCTGATGACAGAAACCAACGTGCCAACCTGCACAAGAGGATTTGCCACCGCTTGGCCAACAAATTTCCCTACTTCCTCAGCTTCCGCAGCGATAATCGTCGCGACGGTTCCACTGGATTCTGTTTGAATTGGCAAATCGGCATCGGTGTTTTGTCGCGCGTCATAGATCGCGGTGCGGATGCGACGGATCGTGGCTTCACCCAACAGAGAACTTCTGTAGTTCAGGACAAACTTGAACAGGTTGGTGACAACGATCACCGCAAAGTAGCCAGCGCACATCCACAGGAGGTGCTCCATCTGCAGGTCGGGCCCAAGACTGTTGATGATGTCTTTTTGAAATTGCAACGGCACTGCTGCCAACGCCGCTACGATGAGCGACAGCGCGACAAGTAACATTTGCACCCTGCCCGTGGCTTTCCAAATGCGTTTATAAAAATACAGCATCTTTGTCTTCAGCCCCTCGCAACATCTTATCAGGCGAAACTTTTCATAAATCTACGACGCCACTTGTTTTCACGATCACAGCATACGGTATGGCAACTGCGCTTGAGCTCTGCCATGTCCTCTAGGGCAACCCCAGTCTCTCAGCCCATCGCGTCACATCTTCACTCTTTTGTCGATCAAGATCCTTGAGCAATCCGATCCGTGCGGCCCGCTGCATCGTTTCCAAATCATTGCGTGTGCCCATAACCTTGCGCAGGCGCATCATGTGGTTATCGACCGTTTTGGGATTGTCACGCCCAATTTCATGCAGGATCTCTTTCACCCGCAAACCTTGTGCCTTGAGCCGCAAAACACGAAGGTTCATCTCGCTCACCCCCATCTGCGCAATCAGTTGGTCAGACCAGTCACTACAAAGATGCAGCTGATTGGCAAGCGCCTGAATGACCGGCAAATCTCGCTCCAGCCGCGCGTCATGCTTCACAATATCACCCGTTGGATCAAACAAACCGACGATCCCTCTTAGGCCATTCATCTCGAGCGGCAACACAATGCCTGCGGACACAAAGTCACGCACACCACTGATAACGCGGGCAAATTGAGGTTGCAAAGCACCGTCATCCAACATGCGATAGAAGTTGGATTGCAAGATAGGCGCATTGCTTAGCGCGCCCATCAACATCCCAAAATCATCCTGTGCAAACCGATTTCGTTGATAGATCTCACGCCATTCTTCTGGCAGACCTCTGCGCATCGAAAGGTGATTGTTGTGGATTGCATGCACCGACCGCGTGTCCAAGAACAGGCCGTAGTTGACGCCAATATAGCCGTATTCTGCTTCCATGAAGCCAGAAAACAATCTGTGTTTGTCTTGGAGTGTTGGTGCTTCGGTTAGCTGCACCATAATATCGAAAGGAGCGGACATGATAGCAGTCTGGAAATCGTCAATACAACGACGATCTACCCGCCCTGTTTAAAAAAGCAAGGGTCAGATGTCACAGCTCAGACACGATCAAGGCGCTTAGGCATCCCCCCCATTGGGATGGGTCTAAAAACACCTCATGAGAACAATCGCCAATTCAGCGATCCAGCCGCCCAAAAGCATGAGTAAGGCTGCCATCTTGTTAAGGGCCAATTTGTCAGCAGGTTCCTGCATTTCGCAGGGCCTATATCTCAGGCTGATACCTACAGACAAGTCTATGCCGGCAACAGATGGGTTCTCATGAGGTTCAATTAGCTACTCAAACTTCTGATAAAATTACTTTTTTCCCAGTGTCAGGCACCACTCAGCACCAAACAAGGGATCGACTACAATCCACCCCAACAGATCAAAGCGAAGGATACCAAACACAGAGCTCATGGGACATAAACGATGACCTCTCAAAATCCTTCACCACATGCCTCATGGGGAAAATCAGGCATGCAATCTGACGTGCTTTAGAAAACCCCTGCTCGCGTGCTTTCTGCAAACACGGAAACAGAGCAAACAAAGTAGAGGTATGAAGCGGCATCATAATCAACACGCGTCCTAAAATTGCGAACATCTGTTGCCTATCCATCAAACAGCAAAGAAACCATATGGAGAATTCTCCATATGGTTTCTTACGTTATCCCGTGGGGTGCCGGCCATGATGGGCCTCATTCAGGCAGACAAGATGAAACTCGCCGCTTTTTCTGCGATCATAATCGTGGGTGAGTTGGTATTGCCTGAAGTGATTGTCGGCATCACCGAGGCATCTACGACACGAAGCCCTTCCACCCCCTTCACCCGCAACTCTGGATCGACCACAGCGGTCTCATCCGGCCCCATTCGACATGTCCCAACCGGGTGGAAAATTGTCGTCCCAATATCTCCAGCCACTTTTGCGAGGTCTTCATCGGATTGGTAGACCGAACCGGGCTTGATCTCTGACGGATTGTATTTCCGCATCGTCGTCTGCCCTGCAATTTCCCGCGCCAAACGAATGGCACGCACCGCGACAAGCTTGTCGAGCTCTGTGCTAAGATAGTTCGGATCGATTGCTGGCTGCACCTTGTGGTCTCGGGACGTGATATGGATCGAACCGCGGCTGGTCGGCCGCAAAGGAACAACGCTGGCGGTAAAGGCAGGAAACGGATGCAGAGGATCGCCAAATTTTTCAAGCGACAGCGGCTGAACGTGAAATTCGAGATCCGCGGTTTCCACCTCTGGTCCTGATTTGGCAAAGATCCCAAGCTGACTGGGCGCCATAGACATTGGTCCAGAGCGCTTGAGCATATATTCCAAGCCAATGCCCATCCGCCCCCAAAGTGACCCGGCGCGTTGGTTCAGTGTTTTTACGCCCTCAACACGGAAAGCACATCGGATTTGAAGGTGGTCCTGAAGGTTTTCACCCACAGAGTCGTTTTGATGCACAACATCGATGCCATGCTGTTTCAGCACCGCTGGATTGCCTATTCCGGAGAGCTCCAAAAGTTGGGGCGACCCAACGGCACCGGCTGACAAGATCACCTCTCGGTTGGCTCGGTATTGCATCACGGTTCCATTGACATCCGCTTCAACACCGCTGGCCTTTTTGCCATCAAACAGGACACGCCTTGCTTGTGCATTGGTGACAACTTTGAGATTAGGGCGCTTCATCGCAGGGCGCAGGAATCCCTTGGATGTGTTCCAGCGCCAGCCCTTGCGCTGATTGACGCGGAAATAGGCGGATCCTTCGTTGTCACCCCGATTGAAATCTTCAACCTTAGAAATGCCAGCCTCTTCGGCTGCATCGCGATAGGCATCGAGAATTTCCCAGGTCAGCCGCTGCTCTTCAACCCGCCATTCACCGCCTGCACCATGCATGTCATCGGCGCCAGCGTAGTAGTCTTCTGACTTTTTGAAGAACGGCAGAACATCATCCCAGCCCCAGCCCGGGTTCCCCATTTGCCGCCAAGTGTCATAGTCCTGTGCCTGACCCCTCATGTAGATCATGCCATTAATCGACGAACATCCGCCAAGCACACGGCCCCTAGGATAGTTCAGAGCACGACCATTCAATCCCTCTTGTTTTGAAGTCTGAAATCCCCAATCCGTGCGGGGATTGCCCATACAATAAAGATAACCCACGGGAATATGGATCCAGATGTAGTTGTCCTTACCGCCAGCTTCCAACAAGAGCACTTTGTTTTTTGGGTTTTCAGACAGACGATTGGCCAAAACACATCCCGCAGAACCGCCGCCGACGATCACATAGTCAAAGTTTTCTTTATTCTGTGTCATCTCGTCACCTTTGGTTTTCTTGGGCAATCACGCCGCTATCAATGATGTTGTGAAAGGACGCCCAATTGGGGTCATGATCCTTATCGACCAAGACTGCGCGCACACCTTCCGCCAGATCCGGATGACGAATGGCACGCCTCATCGCTTCCAACTCTCGGTCGAGACATTCGACCAGAGAAAGATGTTGGCCATTGCGCAATAAGGTCAAAGTTTCTTGCAAACTCCTCGGAGACGCTTTTCTCAAGACATTCAGAGCCACCTCTCGACGCTTGCTCGTATGCTTCTCCAGACAGTCCATAATGCTACAGAGCGTAGGCTGGTTAAAGCAATGCGTGGTATCAGACAAAAGCAGCGTATCTGGTTGATATCCTAAGGACGCGCAGAACTCGTCCAATATATCAGGAAGCCTTGCATCCCCGTAGCAAAGCGCATCAAACAAATCCCCCATACAGTCCGCCACTGTCATATGGGTGGAAATCCCCAAGCCATGAGCATCAAAACCGCGCACGGAGGCACCTGTCAGCCCCATCCAGATCCCTGCGTGACTTGGCATCCGTGACAGAAAATGGCTACCTCCAACATCGGGAAAAAACCCTATCATTGTCTCAGGCATCGCAAAAAGAGCCCGTTCAGTTGCAATACGGTAGTCACCATGCACGCTGAGCCCCAGTCCGCCCCCCATGCAGACACCATCAATCAAAGAAATATAGGGCTTTTCAAAGGTCGCAATCCGTTTGATCAGCGCATATTCCTCTTCGAAGAACCGTTCCGCTTGTGCAAACTTCTCCGCCAGTACAAGCTCGCGCACCGCCCTCATGTCACCGCCTGCACAAAATGCCCGGTCATGGTTTGAGCGAAGCACAACAAAGTCTAGCTCTGCGTCCTTTTGGAACCATGTCAGCGCAGCATCAATGGCACGGATCATTCTCAAATTGAGTGCATTCATCGCCTTAGGTCGGTTCAGGCTGATAACACCAGCCCTCCCCTTTTTATCAACGATGACATCGTCCATGGCCTGCTCGTTCATGGTATCACCGATTACGGAAAACAGGGGCGCGTTTGGCGATAAACGCGGCCATGCCTTCTTTCTGCCCATCCGTCGCAAATGCAGCCTGGAAGAGACGGCGTTCATGCAGGACACCCGATGTCAGACCGCTCTCCAACGCATGGTTCACCGCTTCTTTGGCCATGGTCACGGCAGGCGCATTCAAGCCCGCAATCTGATGTGCTGCTTCAAGCGCAGTTTGCAGCAAGTCTTCGGTTGGGACAACGCGGGCTACGATGCCAGCGCTCTTGGCTTCCTCTGCTCCGATTGTGCGCCCGGTCAAGATCAAATCCATTGCCAGAGCTTTGCCGATTGACTTGGTCAAACGTTGCGATCCACCAATCCCGGGCAAAATACCCAGACGTATCTCCGGCAGACCAAATTGGGCATCGTTGCTGGCAATGATGAAATCGCACATCAGCGCCAGTTCAAACCCACCTCCCAAGGCAAATCCACTCACCGCGGCGATCACCGGCTTTTTGATAAACCGCATTTGATCCCAATCAGCAAAAATGTCGCTGGCCAGAAGATCAACAAGATGCTTTTGCGCCATCTCTTCGATGTCTGCACCTGCTGCAAACGCGCGGGGGCTGCCTGTAATCACAATTGCACCAATACGGTCATCCGCATCAAACTCTTTAAGCGTCTGCATCACTTCTGCGGCCAGCTGAAGGTTGAGAGCATTAAGGCTTTTGGGGCGATTCAACGTGATCAAGCCCACGCTTTCACGACGTTCTACGATGATCTCTTCCAAAGAGGTGCGGACAGCTGTCGCCTCTTTCTTTGAAGCTTCCGTCTTGGATTTGGCTTTAGGTGTGGTCATGTGTGTCCTCCCGAAATCTGATTTCAGCGTTTCAGACCGAATTCGGTCCAGATCGTGCCCTCAGCGGGGGCATCCGTGTCTTGTTTGGCGCGTGCAGAGTGGTTGTGATCATAGGCTTCAAACCCGGCCATTTTTTCAGCCAGAATAGCTTCTCGGTGCTCATTTAGCCCCGGTGCCACCAGTGGTGTGTTTGGGTCGATTTCCTTGTAGGCTGACAGCTTGATAGGATTGCCTGCCGTGCGAAACGGCTTTTTGCCCTCGCCTTCCACCTGAACAATCATATTGCGTGACAGAAGCTGTGGGTGATCCAGCAAGCGGTCAATGGTGTTGATGGGCGCGCAGGGCACACCAGCTTCATTAAGTGCATCAAGCCAATGCTGTACTGGCATTTGCGAGGTGACGGCGTCGATCGCTGCAACCATCTTGGGCCGGTTGCGCACGCGTAGATCATTGGAAGCAAAATCTGGATCCAGAGCCAATTCAGGCGCGTTCAATGCATCCGCCATCAACAAGAACAACTGATCATTGCCCGCAGCAATCACAAATCGCTCATCCTGGGCCTGAAAGGTCTCAAAAGGAGCAAGTGAGGGATGGCAATCACCAGTACGCGTCGGCACAACGCCTTCAACATCGTACCGTGCCAAAGCGGTTTCCATGAGCGCGGCCTGACAGTCGAGCATGCCAATATCCACGCGCTCCCCCTGCGCATTTTTGGTCCGTTTATAAAGCGCTGAAAGAATGCCAATGACGCCAAACAAGGCCGCTCCGAGATCACCAAAACTGGTGCCGACACGGGCCGGTTGCTGTCCGGGCCACCCTGTGAGGCTCATCACTCCCCCCATCGCCTGCACAACCATGTCGTAGCCGGGCAAATCGGTCATAGGGCCAGAATGGCCAAAACCAGAAATGGAAGCATAGATCAGATGTGGATGCGTTTTGGCGAGCCGTTCTGCCCCATAGCCCAACCGATCCATCACACCGGGACGGAAGTTTTCCACCAAAACATCAGACGTATCCAACAACCTTTCCAGAAGCTCACGATCGCGCGGGGATTTGACATCCAAAACGATGCTTTCCTTACCGCGATTGAAACACATGAAATAGGCGCTTTCGGCGTCTACAAAGGGTGGGAAGGCGCGCGTATCGTCGCCTGTCCCGAATTTTTCAACCTTGATGACTCGCGCGCCCAGATCAGCCAACACCATGGTACAGTATGGGCCAGCCAGCACACGCGAGAAGTCAAGAACGGTGATCCCGGAAAGAGGACCACCCTCCAGCTTTTCATCATCCGCTTTCTGCATCGTTTTCCTCCTCCCCACCAGTTTCCGGTTACTTGGCGACAGGCATTGTGAATTCAGCACCCTTTGAGATGCTTTCAGGCCAACGCTGCATGATTGATTTCTGCTTGGTGTAGAAACGTACGCCCTCTTCGCCGTAGGCGTGGGTGTCGCCAAAGAGGCTTTTCTTCCAACCGCCAAAACCATGCCAGGCCATGGGGACAGGAATTGGTACGTTCACGCCAACCATACCCACTTGAATCTGACGGCCAAATTCACGCGCCGCATTTCCATCGCGTGTAAAAATGCTGACACCATTGCCATATTCATGGTCATTGATCAGTTGTACGCCCTCTGCGAAGCTTTCCACTCGTACGCACGACAGGACCGGACCAAAGATCTCTTCTTTGTAGATCGTCATATCTGGCGTCACATTGTCGAAGAGTGTCCCTCCAACCCAGAACCCCTCTTCATGGCCTTCAACGGAAAAGCCGCGGCCATCCACGATCAAATCCGCCCCCTCTTCAACGCCCTTGTCAATATATCCAAGAATGCGTTCCTGTGCGGCCTTGGTGACAATCGGCCCCATTTCGGCGTCGAGCTCGACCCCGTTTTTCACCTTGAGGTCTTTCAGGCGCTCTTTGATCATTGGAACGATTTTGTCAGCCACATCCCCCACCAGAGTGGCAACAGAAATGGCCATGCAGCGTTCACCCGCCGAACCATACGCAGCCCCCATAAGCGCATCTACGGCCTTATCGAGATCTGCATCGGGCATCACCAACATATGGTTCTTAGCCCCTCCGAGCGCTTGCACACGCTTGCCGTGGCGCGCCCCGACTTCGTAGATATAATTTGCAATTGGCGTGGAGCCTACAAACGAGATCGCCTTGACATCTTCATGCTCAAGAAGCGCGTCAACAGCCACTTTGTCCCCCTGAACTACGTTGAACACACCATCAGGGAAACCAGCCTCCTTCATAAGTTCAGCATATAGCAAAGACGGTGTTGGATCGGTCGGAGAAGGTTTGAGTACAAAAGTGTTGCCCGCTGCGATTGCCACAGGGAACATCCACATCGGCACCATCACTGGAAAATTGAATGGCGTTACACCGGCAACAACACCCAGCGGCTGGCGCAAAGTCCAGTTGTCAATCCCTGTAGAGACCTGATCTGTAAAATCCCCTTTGAGGAGCTGCGGAATGCCGCATGCAAACTCAACAATATCAATGCCGCGCTCTACTTCACCACAGGCATCCGTAAAGACTTTGCCATGCTCAGCAGTGATCGCATGTGCCAGCTCTTCTTTGCGTTCATTGAGAAGTTGTAGAAACTTGTTCATCAAACGCGCGCGCCGAATAGGCGGAACGTTGGACCAAGCTGGAAAGGCTGCCTTTGCGGCCGCAACTGCAGCATCGACATCCTCAACAGAGGCGAGATCAACCCGGCCCGTCATGGCTCCCGTCGCGGGATTGAATACATCTTGGGTTTTGGTGCGAGCACCTGCAAAAGGCTGACCATTGATGTAATGGCCGATTTCGGTCGTCGTCATTGCACGCCTCCTCCTTGGCTTTTGATACGTTTTCTCCAAGGCCTGCCAACAAATCCAATGACTAATGACGCGAGGTATTATAAATGAAATTAATATGAAGCCAGTCACTGACATCCGAATCCTGAACGCCTTCATTGCGGTTGCGCAGGAAGGAAACATCTCGCGCGCGGCCAAACGATTGCACCTGACCCAACCTGCGGTCAGCCTACAATTGAAACGTCTGTCTCAAGACACAGGACTGGAGCTGTTCACGCGCACTGCAAAAGGTGTTGAGCTCACGCGAGACGGCGAAGCGCTTGTCGCCAAGGCAGAAAAAGTGCAATCCGCAATTGCGGAATTCGGCCAAACCGCACGACGTATTAACGGCAATGTGCGCGGCACATTGAAACTGGGCACCATTGTGGATCCCGATTTCATTCGCCTTGGAACCTTTCTCGCAGCTCTGGTAGAGGGCTACCCTGACCTGCAAACCAAACTGGTGCATGGTATGAGTGGAGAAGTCATCAACCGACTGCTGGACGGTCAGGTAGATGTGGGCTTTTTTCTCGGCGATCTGGACGTCTATGAAAGCAAGACAGAGGACGCCTCTGAATCTCTGTTTCACCAGAAGGAACTGACGCAATTCACCTATCGCGTTATTGCTCCAGCAGGATGGGGCAAACGCATTGCCAATAAAGGCTGGCGAGAGCTGGCCACAATGCCTTGGATCGGCACCCCCAGGAATTCTGTGCACAATCGCTTGCTCGCAGAAGTCTATCCCGACCCAGCCCGCCAACCGACTCCCGTCTGCCTCGTAGATCAAGAACCCTCCATGCTCGCCATGGTAAGATCAGGCATTGGCTTAAGCCTCTGTAGAGAGTCCATCGCCCTTGAAGAAATGCAGTCACGAGGGCTTGTCATCTCCAACACTGTAAAAATAGACACATCGCTTCGTTTTGTTGCTCTGGCCTCAAGAATATCTGACCCAAACGTTGCCGCCGCCTTTGACGCACTGGATACAACCTGGCGCTAATGACAGCAGATCGCCCCAAGAAAGAGACGCTCAAGACTCACTACAGTATGATTTGCGGATGTGGTGCCCAAGGAGAGACTCGAACTCTCACGATGTTACCATCGGGGGATTTTGAATCCCCTGCGTCTACCATTCCGCCACTTGGGCCACGGTGCTGATGTATATAAGCTTTTGAGGAAGGTCCAGCCTCAAAACGCAACAAAATGTATGAGAGAGAATTGGCCTATACTTATGGATTGGACGATTATTTGCTTGCACTTCGGACCTGATGCCATAGGCAAGACTCAAAAGAAAAACAGGCACGCGAGATCGCGACATGCTGCAAAGCCTTTATGACCGAACCCTAAGCCTGGCGGATCATCCCCGGGCACTTTGGGCTCTGGCCGCTGTAAGCTTCATTGAAAGCTCATTTTTTCCGATCCCGCCGGATGTCTTGATGATTCCCATGATTCTGGCCGCGCCTTCTCGGGCATGGCTGATCGCCCTCGTGGCACTCGTCTCCTCTGTAATGGGGGGGCTTTTGGGCTACGCCATTGGTTCGTTTGCCTTCGAACAAATCGGCGAGCCGATCCTGACTTCGCTTGGAAAGGCAGATGCCGTTGCCGAGTTTTCGACGCGCTTCAATGATTTTGGATTCTGGGCTGTTCTGGGAGCGGGCATCACCCCCTTCCCCTACAAGGTGATCACCATCATGTCGGGTTTCACAGGGATGCCGCTCGCCACCTTCATGGCAACGTCTATCTTGGCACGGGGCATTCGGTTTTTCCTGGTGGCGGCCCTATTGCGCAGCTTTGGTGCCCCGATCCGTGACTTTATCGAGAAACGCCTTGGCCTTATCACCACACTCTTTCTGACGCTGCTCTTTGGTGGCTTTCTACTTGTGAGATACCTATGATGCTCTCCCGCAAGACAGCCTTTGTCATATTGTCTGCTTTTTCAGCCTTCATGATCCTTGGGGCATGGGGGTTTGAGTTCATTGGCGCCATGCCGCCCTGCAAACTGTGTTATTACCAGCGATACCCGCACTGGCTTGCAGCGGGTTCTGGCATCTTGGCGGTGGCAACCGGCACGGTGGCACTGGCCTATATTGCCGCTTTGGGCACCGCTATTTCTGGCTTGGTCGGCCTCTATCACAGTGGCGTGGAGCGGAGATGGTGGGAAGGTCCAACGACCTGCACCAGCGGTGACGTCACCTCAATGAACGCCGAGGATCTCTTCAATCAGATCATGAGCGCCCCAATGGTGCGCTGCGATGAAATTCCTTGGGACATGTTTGGCCTGTCCATGGCCAACTACAACGCATTGTTTTCATTGGGTGCGGCTGCACTCTGGATTGTCGCCGCACGCAAACTGAGCTGAGTGACCGCGTTATCCCGATTTTCGCGTTGAGAGCAGCAGGTTTGTTTCGCTTGTTGCCACCCCATCAAGGCGGCGGATCTGAGCGAGCACCTCGTCCAGCTCGGCCAGCGTCTCAGTGCCCAGCTCGACAATAAGATCCCAACGGCCATTGGTGGCGTGAATCGCCCTCACTGCAGTGAACCCGGTCAGGCTGCGGACAATGCGGTCAGTGCCCCTGCCCTCAATGCCGATCAACATCAAACCGCGCACCGGATCGCTCTTCACATCGTCCTGAAGCACCACCGTAAAGCCGACAATATCCCCCCGCTGGCGCAGACGCTCGATCCGCCCCCGCACGGTTGTACGCGAGACCCCCAGAAGCAAGGCAAGATCGGAAAGGGATGCGCGTGCATCATGCCGCAAGGCCGAAATCAACTTTCGATCAACATCATCCATTTCGCGCATACCCCGTTTCGTTTTGGAAAAGTTGCGCCCGTTATGGTCAATTTGATGGGTGTAATTCAACCCGTTTCGGAATGAATTTTGGGGAAACGCGAAAATGGACAATCCAATGACACAAAAACCCTGCCTGCTGATCGGAGCCCCTGTAGATAGCGGCAAACGCCGCAGAGGCTGCCTTATGGGGCCAGACGCCTATCGCACTGCGGGCTTGCGGGAAAGCCTCGAAGATCTGGGGCATTCTGTCGAAGACCTCGGGAATTTACGCCCTCAAGGCTACGCCCCCGATGCCGAGGACCATGATCTCCATGCGCTGAATGAAACCATTGCCTGGACAGAGCTGCTGACCGATACAGCAGAATCCGCCTGCGCACGTGGTTTCCCAATCTTCCTTGGGGGCGATCACAGCCTTGCTGCAGGCACCGTAGCGGGCGCAGCAAACCACGCCAAAGCACTGGGGCGTGCGTTCTTCGTGCTTTGGCTGGACGCGCATTCAGACTTCCACACTCCCCAAAGCACAGACAGCGGTAACCTGCATGGCACACCTGTGGCCTATTTCGCAGGTCGCGGCGGCTTTGAAGGGTTCCCGAAGGTCCAAAACCCTGTGAAAGAAGAAAATATCTGCATGATTGGGTTGCGGTCCGTGGATGCGGCAGAGCGCGCGGCGCTGCAAGACACCAAGATCCGCCGCCATGACATGCGGGAAATTGATGAGAACGGGATTGCCCGTCCTCTGAGTGCTTTTCTGGAGCATGTAGCCGCACAGAACGGCATGCTCCATGTCTCCCTTGATGTGGACTTTCTGGATCCCTCTGTTGCCCCTGCGGTTGGCACAACCGTCCCCGGTGGGGCAACCGTGCGAGAGGCGCATCTGGTGATGGAAATGCTCCACGATTGCGGGCTGGTGACATCGCTGGATCTGGTTGAGTTGAATCCCTTCTTGGATGAACGCGGCCGCACCGCAAAACTCATGGTGGATCTGGCCGCATCGGCCCTGGGACGCCGCGTCTTTGACCGCACCACCCGTAGTTTTTCCTAACCCAGCGCTTCGCTGACAATATGCTTAACAGAGGATTAATATCGTGACGCAACCTTCTGAAAAGGCGCTGGTTCCTTTTGTTTCCGTCGACAATATGATGCGCTTGGTGCACCATATCGGCCTTGAACAGATGCTCAAAGATCTTGCAGATTACGTCGAAGAGGATTTTCGTCGCTGGGAGCTTTTTGACAAAACGCCGCGCGTGGCCAGCCATTCTGACGTCGGGGTGATTGAATTGATGCCCACCTCCGACGGGGAAGCCTATGGCTTCAAATATGTGAATGGGCACCCCAAGAATACCGCCGAGGGGCTGCAGACTGTTACGGCATTTGGCCTATTGGCTGATGTGTATACAGGCTATCCCGTTCTACTGACGGAAATGACCATTTTGACCGCGCTGCGCACCGCAGCTACCTCTGCCATGGCGGCAAAATATCTTGCCCCCAAAGGCGCGGACACCATGGCCATGATCGGAAACGGGGCTCAATCTGAGTTTCAAACACTCGCCATGAAGGCGATCATCGGGCTGAAGACCGTGCGCCTGTATGACAAGGATCCTGCCGCAACCGCGAAATGCGCAGAAAACCTTAAAAATAGTGGTCTCACTGTTGTTTCCTGCGCGAGCCCTGAAGAGGCCATTGAAGGCGCACATATCCTCACCACCTGCACCGCAGACAAGCAATATGCCACGATCCTGAGCGACAATATGGTTGGCTCTGGCGTGCATATCAACGCAATTGGTGGCGATTGCCCCGGCAAAACCGAACTGGCCAAAGGCATCCTTGAACGTTCCGATGTGTTTGTGGAGTTCCCGCCCCAAACCCGCATTGAAGGCGAGATTCAGCAGATGCCAGAAGACTTCGCCGTGACCGAGCTGTGGCAAGTGATCTCAGGCACAAAACCGGGGCGTACAGATGCACGCCAAACCACCCTGTTTGACAGTGTTGGCTTCGCGATCGAAGACTTCTCCGCACTGAGATATGTGCGCGATAAAGTCGCCCAAACGCCCTTCCATGAGGATTTGGACATGCTGGCTGACCCAGATGATCCGCGTGATCTGTTTGGAATGGTGCAACGGGCCAAACCTTAAAAATCACTTAAATAAAATCATATAACCTTCTGAAAATGTTAGCAGCTGCGAAAAATCGCGGCTGCTATTTTAACACAGCGTCTTTCGTGACCATAAAGGTGTGGATGGAAAAAATCACTGCATCGGTTTCTGGCAAACGCAAAATGCTTTGCTTTTCTGACCTAAGATACGCGCCGCTTTCCGCCACCACTGGCGCCCGGGGCGCATCTTCGGCGCGGGGCGTAAACAGCTCAGGATCATCATACCAAAGCGCGTTTTTTCGCCACAGAGGCCGACCGGGCCGCACCCCATCAAACAGGCGCTGCACCCGCTTTGCGATGTTGGCGTCATATTCTGACACAGGCACATGAATGCGCAGCAGCGGCCGCATGAATTTCTCAGACAAGGTCCAACTGGCGGGAAAACACAGCACCGCCCCCGTCAAAACATGCTCCGCGCCCTGTTTCTGCAACAGACAGATATCTTCCTGAATGATCTGCCCTAAAGTGATCAGAGGCGCCGCCCAGTCCAGATTGATTTTGGCACCATCAGGACAGATCACATGATCCGCAAGGACAGAAAACCCTTCGATATGGCAGAGTTCAGACAGCACCAATGCAAGCGCCTCTTGCGCCGCAGGCAGCGCGCCAGGATCAAGTGCGGCGACCTCGCCGCGCTGCGCCTCCAAAAGATGTCGCCGCAAGGCCATCTGGCCATTGTAGGCATCATCAACGATCAACCACTCCGCCATCTGCAACGGAGAGATACCGGGCAGAGACTTTTCGGCGAGCGCATCATAGGGAATGCTGGCTTGTAAAATCGGTTCCATAGCTTTGATTTATCGGATTTTATCCGCAATCGCACGTCAAATTCTCTCAAAGAATCCATCGAAACAAATATGACAGAAACTCGCATATACTCACCTTGCCGTGACTTTGCGAAATCTTTCTTTTCGAATGGTACCATCACACACACATTGGCATCAAACGCCTTCAGGAGTGCACATATGCCCATCGAACGAATTTCATTTCCCGGCCACAATGGCGACATGCTGTCGGCGCGTCTGGATTTGCCGGAGGGACCGCATCTGGCAACGGCGCTGTTTGCGCATTGCTTCACCTGCTCCAAAGACATTCCAGCAGCGCGACGGATTGCAGGGCGCCTTGCGGCCATGGGCATCGCGGTCTTGCGATTTGACTTCACGGGACTGGGGCACAGCGAAGGGGAATTTGCCAATACACATTTCTCCTCCAATGTGGCGGACCTCGAAGCCGCAGCGGCCTACTTGCAAAGCCGCAACATGCCTGCGCGCCTGCTGATCGGTCACAGCCTCGGTGGAGCCGCGGTGATCAAAGCCGCGACAAAAATCGACAGTGCCAAAGCGGTGGTCACGCTTGGCGCGCCCTATGAGCCCCATCACGTCAGCCATCAATTCGGCGATGCTGTGGCCGAAATTGATGCAGCGGGACAGGCTGAAGTCTCTTTGGCTGGGCGTCCCTTTACAATCACACGGGATTTTCTAACCGATATATCAGGCCAGAACCTGCAGCCCTGCATTGCCTCAATGAAGAAAGCGCTGTTGGTTTTGCACGCGCCCAGAGACACGACAGTCAGCATCGACAATGCTGCGCGCATCTTTGAAGCTGCCAAACATCCCAAAAGCTTTGTCACACTGGATGACGCAGATCACCTGATCAGCAACGCCAAAGACGCAGAATATGCCGCAGGGGTGATTGCATCATGGGCGGGGCGGTATCTGGATCTTGCGCCCCCGGCTCCGCCTCCCGGCGCGCCTGAGGGTATTGTGCGCGTATCAGAAGCCGATCCCGAAGGATTCTTGCAAGATGTGAACGCAGGCCCGCTGCATCATATGCTGGCAGATGAGCCCCTTGCCTATGGTGGCAGCAACCGGGGCATGACACCCTATGGATTCCTTGCCGCTGGCTTGGGCGCCTGCACCTCTATGACCATTCGCATGTATGCCCGGCGCAAATCATGGCCCCTGACACATGTCTGGGTCGACGTGAGCCATGACAAGGTGCACGCCCGCGACGCAGAGGCCCCTGCGGGGCAAAAGGTGGATGCCTTTACGCGCACCATTCATTTGGAAGGGGATCTGACGGAAGAACAGCGGCAGCGCCTACTGGAAATTGCAGATCGCTGCCCTGTTCACCGCACATTGGAGCGCGCCTCAGAGGTGCGCACCAAGCTGGCGTGATAACCCCGTTTAGCGACGTCCCGGGCGAGGGCTCGGCCGGGGCCGCGCGACCGGAGGACGCGCCACTGGCGGCTTCGCCACAGGCGGACGTGGCTCAATCGGCTTCACGGGACGTTCCGGGCGATCAGGACGATCCGGTCTGTCTGGTCGGTCGGGGCGATCTGGGTAATCCGGATAATGATGATAGTAGTCGTTCCACATCATGCTGTCATAGTAGACACCGGTGCTGACATAGCCGGATGAGGTGCCGTCACAGGCCGCAAGGGTCATCAACCCCGCAATAAGACCAGCAGGCATCACAAAGGAGCGCAGTTTTTTCATAGACATCACTCTCTCCTTCAGCGTGCTTTGATCGATTGCAGAATTGCGTTGACGTCATCCAATGCGCTGACGTCATAGCCTTTCTCCAAAACCGTGAGCCCAACCACCACGCGGTTGTTTGGCAGATCCAGAAGCATCACAGTGAAGTCGATGGCCTTGCCATTGCGCCGACCTGTGCCTTCAATGATATGGGCTGGATAGCCCGCAACGCGGCGTTCGGAGCTTCCGGTAATTTCCGTTGTTTTGGCCAGCTGCCCGCCCAGATTGCGCGCATAGTCCTTCGCATCTTCAAGCGTGCGAAGACGTGACGGCGAAATCAGCCCCATCCACACGCCATGGCCGTTCTCCGGCGATAGGCCAAAAACGCGTTCAACCGCGCGCAGCCCCTCTTCTGTCGAGGCCTCGATATCGCGGTCCCCACCAACACGAAGCGTCCAGAAGTCCGGTACGGTAACTTCAAACACCTTATCGCTTGCATCCGAATAAATGGCTTGGGTCTCTGCCAATGCCGTCTGCGCGCTCGCCAGAAGAAATCCGGCCGTCAGAATGGCACCGAATTTGGTCAATCGTGTCATACATTTACCTCCAACAAATTCCTCCCCATATGCACATCCAAAAGCAGAATAGTACAGGAAATTTACGCCAATACAGCTCTATGCTGCCCTGCTGACTTGCTGTTTTGCCCTTCAAAGGCTAAAGGAGCCGCGACCCCACGCTAACAAAATAAGGCTGAGATATGATCCCTCGCTATGCCCGCCCCGATATGGTCGCCGTTTGGTCACCAGAAACCAAGTTCCGCATCTGGTTTGAAATCGAGGCACATGCCTGTGACGCGCAAGCCAAACTCGGTGTGATTCCGCAGGAAAATGCGGATGCGGTTTGGAAAGCCAAAGACGTCGAATTCGACGTAGCACGGATTGATGAAATCGAAGCCGTCACCAAACATGACGTGATCGCCTTCCTGACACATCTGGCAGAACATGTTGGATCTGAAGAAGCGCGCTTTGTGCATCAGGGTATGACATCTTCTGATGTTCTGGACACATGCCTTAACGTACAGCTGGTGCGCGCCGCAGATATCCTTCTGGCGGACCTGGACAAGGTGCTGACAGCCCTGAAGAAACGCGCCTATGAGCACAAGGACACGCTGCGCGTGGGCCGCAGCCACGGCATTCATGCAGAACCCACAACGATGGGTCTGACCTTTGCGCGTTTCTATGCAGAAATGGACCGCAACAAAGCCCGCCTGCAGCAGGCGCGTGAGGAAATCGCAACCGGTGCAATTTCCGGTGCGGTCGGCACATTTGCCAACATTGATCCGGCTGTCGAAGAACACGTTTGTGAGCAACTGGGCCTGACGCCAGAGCCGATCTCCACTCAGGTGATCCCACGTGATCGCCACGCCATGTTCTTTGCAACCCTCGGTGTGATCGCAAGCTCGATTGAAAACATCGCAGTAGAGATCCGCCATATGCAGCGCACCGAAGTGCTGGAAGGTGCAGAATTCTTCTCGATGGGCCAAAAAGGCTCTTCTGCCATGCCGCACAAGAAGAATCCGGTTCTGACAGAAAACCTGACCGGTCTGGCCCGCCTCGTGCGCATGACTGTCATTCCGGCCATGGAAAACGTCGCCCTCTGGCATGAGCGTGATATTTCTCACTCTTCCGTGGAACGTGGGATTGGCCCTGATGCAACCGTCACGCTCGATTTTGCACTCAACCGTCTGGCCGGTGTTGTCGATAAGATGCTGATCTTCCCTGAAAACATGCTCGACAATATGAACAAGTTCCCTGGCCTTGTGATGTCTCAGCGCGTGCTGCTTGCCCTGACACAAGCCGGTGTGTCGCGTGAAGACGCATACTCCATGGTACAGCGCAATGCGCTCAAAGTCTGGGAAGAGCGCGTAGATTTCCAAGAGCAGCTTCTGGCCGATGCGGAAGTTGTTGCAGCACTGGGCGTCGATGGCATCAATGAGAAGTTCGACATGGGGTACCATACCAAACATGTCGACACTATTTTTGCGCGCGTCTTCAAAGACTGATAAGCGTTTACACAAAATAGTGAGGCGCAGCCCAGTGCTGCGCCTTTTTTTGTGACCTGACGCCTGTGTGATTTAGCCATCCGATTTGGGCATGATAGCGTATTGCTAACAGGTTTGAGTGAACAGGAGCCCAAAATGACATTGATGAAATCTGCACTTGCAGTCTGTCTCGCTGCAACAATTGCCGGTCCAGCCCTCTCTGCCGGCAGCGGAAGTGCCACGCCAAAGCCCAAAACCGTTGTGTGCACCGACGGCAAGGTTTTCAGTGAGAGCAAAGGCAAATGCGTGGTTCAACAGGACAGTGCGCTGACGGATGAAGACTACTTCAAAACGCTGCGCAGCCTGGCCTATGCCGGAGAAAATGAGGCCGCACAGGAGTTGCTGCAGCTTTTGAATGATCCAAATTCAGATCTGGCCCTCACCTATTGGGGCTTCACTCATCGCCGCCTTGGAGATGTTGAAACCGGCATGGCCTACTACAACAAAGCCTTGGAGCAAAACCCGGATAATATTCTCGCGCGCTCATATATGGGGCAGGCCTTTGTAGAAGCTGGTAGGCTGGATCTGGCGCGCACACAACTGCATGAAATTCGCACCCGCGGCGGCGAAAACACCTGGGCGGAAGCCTCCCTTTCCGAAGCCATCAAAACCGGAACAACATTCAATTATTAACCATGTTGTTCAGGGTTTCTTTAGGGTTGAGTGGTTGATTGCCACTCAACACCTATGGAGACTTTGATGAGCAGTCCGATTCCTCTGGCGCCCTTTGGGGGCGACGCTGATGTGCCCAGCCTTGGCTATATGCGCAAAGGCAACCTGACACGCCCTCAAAAGGCCGCCATCATCGTGAGGTTTCTGCTCAATGAGGGCGCAGAGCTTTCTCTGGCAGAGTTGTCCGACAACCATCAGGCCGATCTGACCTATATGATGGGTGACATGGGCTACATCGATCGGGAAACCTTGGGCGACGTCCTCATGGAGTTTGCCCAAGAACTCGAATCCATTGGCCTCTCCTTCCCCAATGGGATCTCTGGTGCACTAAGTGTGCTGCAGGGCCAAATCAGCCCGCTCACCGAAGCGCGTCTGCGCAAGGAAGCAGGCGTGCGGATGATTGGCAATCCTTGGTCCCGCATCAAGGAGTTGGATGTTCCAGAATTGATCAAAATGATCGATGGGGAAAGCATTGAGGTTTCTGCAGTCCTTATTTCCAAGCTGCCCGTCGACAAGGCTGCGATGATCCTTGCCAAACTGCCCGGCGATAAATCTCGCCGCATCACTTTCGCGATGTCCATGACGGAAAACATCACGCCAGAAGCCGTTGACCGCATTGGGTTGACCTTGGCGTGTCAGTTGGAAGACCGGCCGCCAAAAGCGTTCAAGCAAGGGCCAGAAGATCGTCTTGGCGCGATCCTCAACAACGCGACCACCGCGACACGCGACGATGTGCTGGAATCTCTGGACGAAAAAGATGCGGAGTTTGCTGGGGCCGTACGCCGCCGCATCTTCACCTACGCCCATATTGCAACACGCCTGAAACCACTGGACGTGCCACGCTTGGTCCGCGATCTGGACGAAGCCACGCTGATCACTGCCATGGCCTATGCCACAGAGGGCGATTTTGGAATTTCCACCGAGTTCATCCTCAACAACATGTCTGCGCGTATGGCAGATCAGTTACGCGAAGGCATTGGCGAACGTGGAGAGGTGAAAACCAAAGAAGCCGAAAGCGCGATGCAGGAAATCTGTACAGGTGTGCGGGAATTGGTCGAACTTGGTGAAATTGAACTCCTCACCGACGACGATGAAGACGAAGATTAATACATGGCCTGCAACAACTTGCAGGCCATCATTCAATCAGAATACGCGAGCCGCAGCTTCGATTGGCCCTCCGCTTTCACGTTGGATGATCACCACAACCGGCTGATCGCCCTTCACACGCAGGTTTAGCGACAGATCCGCCGCGCCGTTCCAGGATTGGACCTTTTCCCAACCATCGACAATGTTCGCATATGTCAGCACACGCCCCGCGTTTTCACCACGCTTGATCGAGACCTTCTCCTCAGCACGATAGCGCATGACATGCACCACCATTGGCGCCTGAATATCTGATTTTGCTTTGACTTCAATGAGATCGCCGTCTCTTTTGACATCAAGATCCACATTAGGCTTTACCGCTTTATGCGCTGAGATGAGCTTTTCTACCTGATCGGGATGTGCGCCCACCACGTGGTCTTTCCCATTCACAATCATCTGTGGCGTATAGACAGACCGATGTCCCGCCGCGCGCGCATAAGTATGCTGACGCTGCGTATAGGTCGGGCTGGCAAATTCATCTTTCCAACCGATGTAGTCCCAGTAGTCTACGTGCAAAGCCAAAGCGATGACATCCTGTCGCCCCGCCAATTGGCGATGGAAATAGTCATCCGCTGGCGGGCAGGAAGAACAACCCTGAGAGGTGTAGAGCTCGACAACAACAGGCATATCCTCTGCCACCACCGCAGAAGCCACACTCATCCATATTGCCGCCAAAATACCGCTCACGCGCATCATGCTTTGATCCATCCCATTGCTCTTTTCCCGCCCTCCTTACTAAGACGTCAATTGATGAGATGCCAATCAAGGTTTCGAGAGAAATCAGTGAGCAAGACGCAACGTCGCTGTCACATATAAGGTCAAAGCCGTTTCACCATAGAATTGCCTTCGCAACCACTGCGCAACAATTGCGCTTTCAGGCGTATAGCCCTATGGGTCAGACAGCTTCGCAACCAAGGATCTGCCTCCATGACCCAGAAACGCATCGTTCTTTCCAGCGATCACGCTGCCATCGATCTGCGCCAGGCCATTGCCAACCACCTCACCCAACAAGGCTATAACGTCACCGACATCGGCCCGGTGACAACCGAAAGCACCCATTACCCTCTGCATGGCAAAGCTGCGGCGGAACATGTGGTATCAGGTCAGAGCGATCTGGGGATCATTCTGTGTGGCACCGGTCAAGGGATCATGATGGCGGCCAACAAAGTGCCAGGCATCCGTTGCGGCGTGTGTATGGATACATTTTCTGCCAAGATGATCCGGGCCCATAACAACGCCAATATGCTCTCCATTGGCGCACGCATCGTCGGTGAAAGCCTGGCGCTTGAATTGGTTGATGCCTTTCTTGCAACCGAATTTGAGGGCGGACGTCACGCCACCCGCGCGGATATGATTGAGGGCTGACAGGTCCAAACGACAACAAAAAGGCCCCATAGGGGCCTTTTTACAAACGCGGCTCTGATAAGAAACGACGGAAAGCTCTAAGTTATTTCAGAGCGTCCAGTGCCGGGCGCAGGCGCCCCTCAACTTCGCGTTGGGTCACAGGCCCAGCAATCCGCAAAACCACATTGCCTTCACCATCAATCAGATAGGTTTCCGGCACGCCGTAGACGCCCCAGTTCAGCGCAAGCCGCCCTGCGTCATCCGCACCGACAGCCTCATAGGGATCCCCCAGCTCTTCCAGGAAGCTCAGAGCATTGTGCGGCGCGTCCTTGTAGTTCACGCCAAGAATAGTCAGCCCTTCTGCCTGCAATTGCGCCAGATTTGGATGTTCCACACGACAGGGCCCACACCAGCTGGCCCAGAAATTGACCAATGTGGGTTTGCCTTGGCGCAGCTCCTCATTCCCCCAGAGCGCCTTGGTGCCCAGCTGAGACAGGGCCACCTCAGGCGCCTGTTGCCCCACAAGTGCACTTGGCAACTCATCGGGGTTATCCCGTTGCATCCCCCACAGAAACAAAGCCGCCAACCCTGCAAACAACAAAGGCGGCAGGATCATCAGAACCGAAATCTTCTTTTTGGACTGACTGTCTTCGCTCATTTGCGGCGCGCCTCCACATCCTCTAGAGCTAGTTTAGCTTTACGCGCGGCACGCACGCTCCACCACACCAATCCGACGATCAGCAGGATAGAGACCGCATAAGACGACAGAACGGTCTCTGCGTATTTTCCAAGATCAGGCATCATGCCATACGCTCCCGCGCCAAAAGCGCGCGTGTGCGCCGCTTGTGAATTTCTGTACGTGTGCGCAGCAAAACAAGCGCCACGAAAAGTAAGACGAACCCGATGATGCAAACCAGCAGCGGGTAAAAGAACACATTGGAGACTTTCTCTTCGGTGTCTGTGCCCGTGATCGCCCCGGCCCGCATGACCGATGCTCCCTGATGCAGGCCCTGGTTCCAGAAGTTCACCGCATAGCGGCTCAATACCGCAAAGACGGAGCCAACAATGCACAACACGGAGGTCAAATCAGCCGCCGTATCCGGATCATCAATAGCTTCCCACAAGGCGATGTAGCCAAGGTAAAACAGAAACAGGATCAGAAAAGATGTCAGACGCGGATCCCATGCCCACCATGTGCCCCACATCGGTTGCCCCCAGATCGCCCCGGTGATCAGAGCAATCACTGTCATAGTGACACCAATGGGGGCGGCTGCTTTGGCCGCCAAAGCACTGACATGATGCCGCCGCACCAACCAGATCAGGGAGGTCACCAGCATCATAAACCATGCATTGATCGCCATGAGCGCAGCAGGCACATGAAGATATATAATCTTCACTGTCGCACCCTGCCTGAAATCATCCGGCGTGAAGAAAAATCCCCAGACCAGACCAATCACCAAACAGACCGTCGCGCCCATCGCCACCGGTGCCAGAAACCGCGAAACGGTTTGGCTGAATTTCACCGGATTGGCGTATTCCCAGATCGATCCCATATGGCCGTCCTATCTTGCTATCCATCGTCTTGCATCTCACTTTCATGAGAGCCGCCCATGCGCTTTGACATGGGTTAAACCCACCGTCAGGCTAGCGCAAATTTACCCGCAATACCAAGGCACTCGCAAAGGGCAAAAGCGCAATCACACCACAGCTGATCCCCGCCAACATCAGCAGCGGCGTGCTCACCGCCTGCCCCTCAGCACCCCGGCGCGCAAGCTCCGCCCCAAAGATCAGCGTGGGCACATACAGCGGCAAAATCAAAAGAGACAGCAACAAGCCCCCCCTTTTGAGCCCGACCGTCAGCGCCGCGCCAAAGGTGCCAATAACACTGAGCGCAGGCGTGCCAAGCGTCAATGACACCACCAGCCAGACAAAGCCCTGAGGCGGCAAATTCAAAAGCACGCCAAAAAGCGGCGCAGCCACAACCAGCGGCACCCCCGTGGTCATCCAATGGGCCAGCGCCTTGACCGTTACAACGGCCTCCAGCGGCAGCGGCGCAGTCGCCATCAAATCCAAAGTGCCGTCTTCCCAATCCAAGGCCAAAATTCGGTCCAATGACAAAAGACAGGCCAGCAAAGCCCCCAACCACAGCACACCGGGGGCAATTTTGGTCAACAGTCCACTTTCTGGCCCCACGGAGAAAGGCACAAGCACCACCACAATCAGGAAGAAGGCAATCCCAAGTCCAAATCCGCCACCGGCGCGGAAGGCCAGTATCAAATCCCGCTTCAACAAAGCTCTCATAGAAAGGCCTCATCATAGCCGCTGATCGCTGTTGCCCCGGCAACCGCCTTAAAAGGCCCAACATCCAAGATATTTGCCTGCAACCCCAAATCGATATGTGTGGCAAGCAGGGCGCTGCCACCAGAGGAAAGATGCCTCTGCACAGCTTGTGCAAACAGGGCCACAGAGGCCGTATCAAGGGACACCGTGGGCTCATCCAAAATCCAGATTGGCCGCGCAGTTACCAAAAGTCTGGCAAGACCCAGACGCCGCTTTTGTCCAGCAGATAGGCTCCCAGCCAGGCGGTTGCGCAAATCTGAGAGATCAAAGGCATCAATCGCCTGCGTGATGTCGTTCTGTCCAAACACATGGGCCCAGAATTCAAGGTTCTCCGCCACGCTCAGCATGGATTTTAACCCGTCGCTATGCGCGGCATAGGCCAGACTGTCCTCAGAGGCCTCCACTGTCCCTTTGAATGCAGGCTGCAACCCGGCCACAGTGCGCAGAAGCGTTGTTTTGCCAATGCCGTTTGGCCCTTTGACCACAAGTGCATCTGAGGGCGCGAGCGTAAAACTCACCCCTTCCAAAACAGCCACACCGCCACGTGCCACGCTGAGATTTTTCACCTGCAAAACCATGGTTTCCCCTTAGCTGATCCCATTCACAAGCAAAAGAGCAACCTTTTGACGCATCAAGAGGTTTGCGCTGCGATGGTGCCCAGGCTTTATGTGGCGCGCTCAGGCTCAGCGCAGCTGAGCCATGCCCAACAAAAACAACTCATCAAAGATGAGAAGGTTTTTGGCGGGAGCCTCTGCGCTTCACGCCCCCATTCTGCTGCTGTCAGCCCTCCAGCACAGGCAGCATCACAGCGGCAACCCGCCGCCCCTCGCTGACCAGCACATTATAGGTCCGACAGGCGGAGGGCGATGCCATGGGCTCCACGCCGATACCGGCTTCTTCCAAAACCTGCCGAAAAGCGCTGTCGACCGGTGCCATTGTGGCCCCTGTGCCCATCAGGATAAAATCGATCTCACTCTTTAGCGCCAAAATCGCGTCTACATCCTCAACGCCATTCCATGAGCGCGCGCCCTTGGCATGGATGATCGCGCCCCCTTCAATGACCTCTCCGCCAATGCGAAAAAAACCGGGGCCATAGCTGTCAATTGGTATGGCGTCTGCAAAAGTCACTTCTGTCATCTGCATAATGGTCTCCTCTCAGAAAGCTGCTAGTGGGTGCCCAGACCGTCCAGAAACGGCAGACCAGACAGCGCAGCCATGGCAATGATCATATAAGCCACCCCTCTGTATAGCCGCTCATAGTCGGGATGAAAGAGCCAGCCCCCCAAAAGGTTCCCGGCCATGGCCGGTAGAGACAGAATCAATCCCAAAACAAAAGGCGTGCTGTCAAACCGCCCCAATCCAAAAACCACGATCAGAAGTAGGATGTCATAGAAGAACAGATAGGCAGAGGTATTTGCCCGGATCACTTTCGGTCCATGCGGACTGGCCATGTAAAACAAGATTACAGGTGGTCCCGGCAGTCCGGCGGCACCGCCCAGAAGCCCGCCTGCCCCACCAATCCCATAGACCATATGCCGCGTCACCGCGCCCCGGTAGCGAAATCCGGTCAGTAAAACCGCCAGCATGATCAGGGAAAGACCGGACACAAGATAGCGGTAGATCTGTGGATCGGTCCGATCCAGCAGCCAAAGCCCCACCGGCATCATAGTCACCACCCCGATCATCAACCGCATCAGGTCACGCCGGTGGCCATCGCGCAACGCCGCAGGAATATGCACCGAAGGCGCAATGATATCCATGGCCGCAAGCGTCATGATCGCCCAGAGCGGCTCCATCACCTGCGCTGCAATCGGAAGGTAGATCATGGCGGTGCCAAATCCGGCAAATCCGCGCACAATGCCCGCCACAAAGGCGGCAAGCGCGACCCAGGCAAGGCCCTCAACGGCCAGTGCCTGGGTCAGGACTTCAGGCATCGATATTGGCAAACTGATTGCCAGCGGTATTGTCCGGCTTGGACCAATCCCGCTTCACGCCGAGCTTCAACAACACGGCAGAGGCGATAAAGATCGAGCTATATGTCCCCACGATCACGCCCCAGATCATTGCAAAAACAAAGCCCCGGATCACATCGCCTCCCAGCACAAAGAGCGAAATCAACGCCAAAAGCGTGGTGACCGATGTCATCACTGTGCGGCTCAGCGTCTCATTGATGGACAGGTTCAAAACCTCTTTCAGCTCCAGCTTTTTGAACTTGCGCAGGTTTTCCCGCACACGGTCAAAAACCACCACCGTATCGTTCAGCGAATAACCGACGATGGTCAGCAGAGCCGCGATAATGGCGAGATCAAAGCGGATCTGAAGCTCAGAAAACACCCCAATCGTGAGCACCACATCATGCACCAGCGCCGCCACAGCGCCGAGGGCAAATTGCCATTCAAAACGCAGCCAGATGTAGACCAACACCGCCCCAATCGCGAGCACAACCGCAATGGCCGCAGTCTTGATCAACTCACCCGACACCTTTGGCCCCACGGATTCAACGGAAACAAAAGAAATGTCCGGCGCAACGGTTTGCAGCTGCGCCTCGATCCGTTCAATCACATCTGAGGTTACGGATTCCGCCCCTTCCTGCGCCTGAATGCGGATCATGGTCACATGCTGATCTTCTTCAAAGGTGGGGTCAAACACCTCCGTGATCGAAATATCGCCCAGCTCAAGCGGCACCAGCGCATCGCGATACTCCGAAATCACCACCTCCTGTGTGCTTTCCGTCCGGATGGTTGTCCCCCCCCGGAAGTCGATGCCAAAATTTAACCCCTGAACAAAGAAGCTCACCAGAGCCGCCACCATCAGGGCACCAGAGATGCCAAGCCAGAGGGTTGGACGAGAAAAGAAATCCCATTTGGTGTCTTGCGGAACAAGTCTCAAACGCATGGCATTATACCTCAATGGTCTTAGGACGGCGGCGTTCAAACCACATCACGATCATCAAGCGCGTCACAAAGATCGCGGTGAAAACGGAGGTGAGGATGCCAAGGCCGAGCGTGATCGCAAATCCGCGCACCGGGCCGGAGCCCATCGCAAACAGGATCACAGCGGTGATGAAGGTTGTGATATTGGCGTCCAGAATGGCGGAGAGCGCCTTTTCATAGCCAAGCTCAATGGCGCGGGCCGGACCTTTGGCAGATTTCAGCTCTTCGCGAATACGCTCAAAGATCAGAACATTGGCGTCAACCGCCATACCGATGGTCAAAACAATGCCTGCAATGCCGGGCAAGGTCAGCGTAGCCCCGATCAGGCTCAACAACCCAAAGATCAGCCCAACATTGATGATCAAAGCGATATTGGCATAGAGCCCAAAGCGGCCATAGCTCAAGAACATGAAGACCAGCACCGCAATGAAGGCCACGATACATGCGATGCGACCGGCCTCAATACTGTCTTGTCCCAGCTCAGGACCAATAGTGCGCTCTTCAAGAAATTCCAATCCAGCCGGCAAGGCCCCTGCGCGCAGCAGCACTGCAAGGTTGGTGCTTTCTTCAACAGAGAATCGTCCGGTGATGATGCCAGAGCCACCTGCGATATGCGCCTGAATGACAGGTGCGGAGATCACCTCCCCGTCCAGCACGATGGCAAAGGGGCTGCCAATGTTTTCTGCGGTATAATTGCCAAACTTCCGCCCCCCTGTGGGGTTGAAGCGGAAGGATACCGCTGGGCGGTTGTTCTGATCAAATGTTGGCTGGGCATCGACCAGGTCTTCACCCGTCACCACAGGGGCGCTTTCCACAATGTAGAACACGCCCTCTTCATCCAAGGAAGGCAGCACCTCATTGCCCGCACCTGCCGTCGCATCCGCACTAGACGCGCGCCCAACAACAGGATGGAAGGTCAACTGCGCCGTGGTTCCGATAATGCCTTTCAGCTCAGAAGCAGAGCCGATGCCGGGCACCTGAATGAGGATCCGATCCGCCCCCTGACGCTGGATTGTGGGTTCGCGAGTGCCCACCTCGTCAATACGGCGGCGAATGATCTCAAGCGCCTGCTGCACCGTGCGATCATCCGTGGCCAGTTTTTCCGCATCAGACAGGCGCACAACAATGATGTCGCCGTCCGTTGACACAACAATATCACTGGCGCCAGCACCGGTCAGAGAGGTCACAGGGCGTGACAGCCCCCGCACCAGAGACGCCGCCTGTTGAATGGCTTCAGGTTTGGAGATTTTCACACGCAGCTCATCTGCAGGGGATGGCTGCCGACGAATGGTGCCAATCGTGGCGCGTTCGGCACTCAACAGATCGCGCACCTCAGGCCACATGCTTTTCATGCGGTTTTCATAGACATCCGCGACCTGCACTTCGGCAAGAAGATGCGCCCCACCGCGCAGATCCAACCCCAGATTTACGAGGCGACTGGGCAAGAAAGAAGGCCAGCCAGCCGCCAGCTCTTCAATCCCATTTCCAGAAAGCCCCGCCTCCAGGTCGGCAACGGCGTCATTATGGGCCTCGACCCTCGGATAAAACGCGTTTGGCATGGCCAGAAGCAGACCCACCACGCAGGTGAGCATGATCAGGACCCGTTTCCAAAGGTCGATTTGCAGCATGTCAGATGCCCTGTTGGTCTTGTTTTTCTACTTATTCGGACTTGGCTGGCTCGGTTTTGGACGTCACCGATGCGATGGTGGATTTCACCACACGCACTTTGACATTCTCCGCCAGCTCAACTTCGACCTCATTGTCGTCTTTCACCTTGGAAACTTTCCCAATCAGGCCGCCTTGGGTCACGATCTGGTCACCACGGCGCACTGCCGCAACCATGGCTTGATGTTCTTTCATTTTCTTCTGCTGCGGACGGATCAGCAGGAAATACATGATCACAAAGATCAGAATGAGCGGCAGAAACGAGCCGATTTCTTGCATAGGTGAGCTTCCCTCTAATTGGCGCGCGCTTTAGGCGTCGCAAAGTCGCTGGGAACCTATGTGGGCTTGGCGTCACTTGCAAGGCGTCAAAGCCCTTGACCTACGGCGAAACACACTTAAGAGCACAGACAGCCCTGCCAACATCACCGATGGTTACGATTAACCAAGATTTCGGTCATAAGCAGGGGGAGCAAACGACTCATCTCAAGCATGAAGGAATAGAGAGATGCATGACATTAAAGCGATCCGCGAGAACCCGGCCGCTTTTGACGCCGCCCTGACCCGCCGTGGGGATGCGGCCATGTCATCCTCCCTGCTCGCATTGGACGAGGAGCGCCGCGCCAAGATTGCCGCCGCTGAGGCTGCGCAGGCCGCTCAGAAAGCCGCCGCCAAAGATGTGGGCGCTGCCAAAGCCAAAGGCGACGAGGCCGAGTTTGAACGGCTGCGTGCCCTTGTCGGTGAGAAGAAATCCGAAGTTGCGGCGATGCAGAATGAGGCCAAGGAGCTTGACGCCAAGCTCAATGACGCGTTGGCGCGCATTGCCAACCTGCCCGCCGCGGATGTGCCGGATGGGGCGGATGAAGACGACAATGTCGAAATCAACCGCTGGGGCACCCCGCGCGAAATGGATTTCACCCCGGTGGAACATTTTGAAATCGGCGGCGTGGCTGCGAGCATGAATTTTGAAACCGCCGCCAAAATCTCTGGCGCACGGTTTGTGATGCTCAAAGGCGCAGTGGCGCGCATTCACCGCGCGCTGGCGCAATTCATGATCGACACCCATGTGGATGAAAACGGGCTGACCGAAATCAACACCCCGGTGCTGGTGCGTGATGAGGCAATGTTTGGCACCGATAAACTGCCCAAATTTGCCGAAGACAGCTATCAGACCACCAATGGCTGGTGGCTGATCTCCACCTCGGAAATCCCGCTGACCTATTCCGTGGCAAATGACATCCTCGAAGAAAGCGCCCTGCCGATCCGCATGACCGCGCATTCCCTGTGTTTCCGCTCGGAAGCGGGCAGCGCGGGCAAAGACACCTCCGGCATGCTGCGCCAGCACCAGTTTGAGAAGGTCGAGATGGTTTCGATCACCCATCCGGACAACAGCGAAGACGAGCAGAAACGCATGCTGCGCTGCGCCGAAGACATTCTGGAAAAGCTCGGCATTCCCTATCGCACCGTGGTGCTCTGCACCGGTGACATGGGCTTTGGCGCACGCCGCACCTTTGACATTGAGGCGTGGATCCCGGGCCAGAACACCTATCGCGAGATCAGCTCTGTCTCCACCACCGGTGATTTTCAGGCGCGCCGCATGAACGCCCGCTTCCGCCCAGCGGACGGAGGCAAGCCGGAATATGTCCACACGCTGAATGGCTCCGGCCTCGCGGTGGGCCGCTGCCTGATTGCGGTGCTGGAAAACGGTCAACAGGCGGATGGCTCCGTCATTCTGCCCGAAGTGCTGGCGCCTTACCTCGGAGGAAAAACCACCCTCAACGCAGAGGGCGTATTGATCTAAACAACAAAAAGCGCGGCCCAACCGGACCGCGCTTTTCATTTGACCACAAATATCCCGGGGGTGCGGGGGCTGGCCCCCGCCCTATTCTGCCGGTACGGCACCTTGGGCGCGTGTTTTCGGAAATGGCACAAGCCGCTCCTGCTCTTCATCCCAAAGCTTGAGTGAAAAAGAGCGTATCGCTTCGGGCCACTCAATGGTGGGCAAGTCAAATTCCTGCCTGAGCATCTGATGGCATTTGCGCAAATTATAATGCGGAATCCGCGCATTGTAGTGATGGATGTCGTGATAGGCGATATTGGCGCTGGCCAAGTCCATCCACCACCCAAGATCCAGCGCAGAAGAGCCCTGCAAAGCCGCCAGACGTGGATCCAGATCAGGACGGCGATCCCAATAGGTGTCTTCAAAATTATGCTGAAGATACACCATGAACACCCCCACCATACCGCCAAAGAACGAACTCAGAAACCAGATCAATACCCCTGTCCAGCCCGCCAAAGCATAGATCAGCCCCATATAGGAAAAAACAGCCAGATTGTGCAGTACCACGGAACGCCACATGGTCTGCGCGTTCTTGGGCCAGCGGTACCGGATAAAATAGGTGAAAAGACTTCCCAAGGGGATCAATATAAAAGGATTTCTGTACAGCCGATACTGCAACCGCTCCCAAAAACCGGCAGTATTCCATTCGCGCAACGTCATCGTATGGATTTCCCCGGTATCGCGGTGATCGAGATTGCCCAGATGACTGTGATGCATATTGTGATTGTGCCGCATGGCCGCATAGGGCGCGAAAGTCACGAGCGAAAGCGCCTCCCCTGCCAGATCATTGTGCTTGCGCGTTTTGAAGAGCGAGGCATGGCCCGCGTCATGCTGTAAAACGTACAGCCGCACAGCTGAAAGACCGTTCAGTGCCATCAAGGGCAACAGCAGATACCACATGGTCTGGAAGGCAATCGCCAGATAAAGCGTTGCGACGTAAAATACAAAGGTGCCAAAGAAACTGATCGCACCAAGACGATCGTCCTGCACAGTAAAGTCTTTCAAGCGCCCGCGAATCTCCATCGCAAACCCCTTTTCGCCAATAAAGTTTCTACCTCGCCGCTGAGACCGGCTGGGTATGCTTCAAAATACGCTGGTCCAGATCTTTGGATCAACTTTGTTAACTATAGCGTGAAATTGAGTCGGCTCAATGCACCCCGTGGCGGCAACCCGACGCAAAACACCCGCGCAGTTGCGCGGGTGCTTATTCCTATCGTTGAAACGACGCCTTTAGTGTGGTGCGTTGCGCCCCTTAATGTGTTTGCGCAAACGCGACGGCGTGGATTTCTTTTTGCCTTTATAGGGGTTCTTATCCCCCTGTCCGCGCATCGTCAGACGAATGGGCGTTCCGGGCATATCAAATGTCTCACGCAACCCATTGATAAGATAGCGAGAGTAGCTCTCCGGTATCTTGTCGGGATGGCTGCACATGACCACAAATCCCGGAGGACGGGTTTTGGCCTGTGTCATATAGCGCAGCTTGATGCGTTTGCCCTGTGGTGCGGGTGGCGGATGCTGCTGCAACATCTCCACGAGCCAACGGTTGAGCTGTGCTGTCGGAACGCGCCGGTTCCAAGTGTCGTAGGACCGCAGAATGGCATCCCGCAGACGCTCCAACCCACGGCCGGTTTTGGCAGAAACCGTGATCAAAGGCGCCCCACGCAGCTGTGGCAGCAGGCGGTTGAAGGCCTCTTTGAGATCGCGCAGTTTCTCCTGCTTCTCGTCCTCAATATCCCATTTGTTCACGGCAACAATCACAGCGCGGCCTTCCCGCTCTGCCAGATCCGCGATTCGCAGATCTTGTTGCTCAAAGGGAATGGCCGCATCCAGCAGCACGACCACCACTTCCGCAAATTTCACCGCGCGCAGACCATCACCGACAGACAGTTTTTCAATCTTGTCCTGCACCTTGGCCTTTTTGCGCATGCCAGCGGTGTCAAAAATCCGCATTGGGGTTTCCCCCCAATTGGTACGCAGGCTGATCGCATCACGCGTGATCCCGGCCTCAGGCCCCGTCAGCAAGCGATCCTCGCCAATGATCTTGTTGATCAAGGTGGATTTGCCCGCATTCGGGCGTCCAACCACCGCAATTTGCAGCGGCTTTTTCTCCGTAATCAGCTGAGACGGCAGAAGCGCATCCGGATCAAGCTCGGCATCCGCCTCATGCTCCTCAAGATCAACGTCTGTCTCCACATCGTCGTTCAAGGCTTCGGCGCGTTTGGCAAATTCATCGGCAATCGGCATCAACTGCGCATAAAGATCATTGAGACCTTCCCCATGTTCCGCCGATAGGCGGATGGGTTCACCCAACCCCAGAGAATAGGCCTCAAGCACACCGGAATCCGCCGCCTTGCCCTCGCCTTTGTTGGCCGCAAGGATCACATGTGTGGCGCGTTTTCGCAGAATTTCCGCAAAAATCATATCGGTGGGCGTGACCCCAGCGCGCGCGTCAATCATGAAAAGGCAGATATCGGCCATATCCACCGCCCGTTCCGTCAGACGCCGCATGCGCCCTTCCAGACTGTCATCAGTGGCATCTTCCAGACCAGCGGTATCAATCGCGGTAAAGCGCAAGTCGGCCAGTTTGGCATCGCCTTCGCGCAAATCACGCGTCACCCCCGGCTGATCATCCACCAGCGCGAGTTTTTTGCCAACAAGGCGATTGAAAAGCGTGGATTTGCCCACATTTGGGCGGCCCACAATGGCGAGCGAGAAACTCATGACAGATCTCCGGAACGTCTGAAGTCGCCCCGATATACCATTATTGCGTCAACGGAAAGCGTACAATTCGCCTTTGCGGTTCACAACGTAAAGAACGCCCCCCGCCACAATCGGATTGGTGGCAGCCCCATGGGGCAATTCAACCGTGTAGGTCAACGCGCCGGATTGCGGATCATAAAAACGGATCAACTCATCTGAGGATGCCACAACAAGCTGCCCACCTGCCACTACTGGTCCATAGTGAGCGTGCATTTCAGATTGTTTGCGCGGTTTGTTGGAAACAAACTGTGGGAGTTGTTGCCCCCATATCCGCTCTCCAGTGCTGGCATTCAAGCGCAGCAGTTCATTGCGCTCCGACACAAGAAACAGCGATCCGCCTGCGGGAAATACGGGGCTCAGCGCACCATAATCCGCAGTCCACTTCCGTGCACCGGTTTCAATATCAAGGGCCGCAAGACGCCCGGAATGATTGCCAACATAGATCGTATTGCCAGCCACAACCGGATCACTTGAAATGTCCCCGATCGTATTGATGGAGCGGCCCGGAAGCGTTTCAGACAGGCTCGCCGTCCAGCGCGCCACGCCGCCTTGACGGAAAGCCGCCTGAATTTCGCCAGAGCCATAGGGGAAAATCGCATAACGATCCGTCACCGCAGGCGCGGCAGGGCTCTGAATGTTCTGCACCGTTGGAATGGAAATCAATTGCCACGCCACGCGCCCGGTTTTGGCTTCCAAAGCCCAGCCGGTAGCGTCGCCGGAGACCGCGTAAACCAGATCACCATAAACAGTTGGTGAGCCGCTCCCAACGGCTTGAAATTCCTGTT
This sequence comes from Shimia sp. R11_0, assembly GCF_017744035.1. Classification (NCBI taxonomy): domain Bacteria; kingdom Pseudomonadati; phylum Pseudomonadota; class Alphaproteobacteria; order Rhodobacterales; family Roseobacteraceae; genus Shimia; species Shimia sp. R11_0. Next base: position 409,664 of record NZ_JAGHQY010000002.1, read on the forward strand.
CCCACAGGTCGGCACCACTGGCCGGATCAAGCGCACGTAGACTGCCGTAGCCCGTGGTCACAAACAATGTGCCATTGCCATAAGCAAGCCCGCCAGTGGAGGCCTGACCAGCCTTGTCACGAGAGGGCGTAAGATCTTTGCTCCAAAGTGTTTCGCCAGCCGTGTTTATCGCAGAAACCGTCGCAAGCGCATCGACCGTAAAGATCTTACCATCCGCCATGACCGGATCCGCGGTGATGCGGTTCTTGCGCGATTCTGCTTGCCCGATGGAGGTGGACCAAGCCAATGTTGGTCGCTGAGACAACGCGGCATTCGCGACGCGGTACTTTTGAGTGCCGATACGATGCGTCCAGGCGGCATTGTGAGATTGTGATGAGAGACGCAGTGCAGGGCTTTGATTTTCTGTCTTCTCAGCTTGCTCAAACAGATCTTCGCGTTCCCCTACAAGGATCACTTCAGGTTCTTGGCAAGCCGTCAGAAAGAGCGCGGCAGCGCCAGCTGCAAACATCCAGGTGTTACGTGTCACTGCACAGTTCCCCACGCTTTGTTAGTCTTATTGGCCAGCAACCGTGCCGATCGCATCTGTTGGCGTTTCGCCAAGTGCCACAATCAACTGAGATGCACGTTGGCGCAAGCCCGCTGTTACACCGGCATCCTGAAGAAGCTCTTGCAATTGTGCGACAGCACTCTCTTCATCCCCTTCTTCCAAGGTCAGCAAAGCAAGCTGTTCACGTGCAAGCAGTGACAGTGGCATGCCTGGAGCAGCCAGCGTCTCCAAAGCCAGTCTGCGCTCTGATGCAGGTGTTTCGGCCCCCTGCGCAAGCACCGCTTTGAAAGCCGCGATCTGGCGATAGATATCAGGCATGTCATATGTGTCGGTCACAATGCCCTGAAGCGTATTTGATGCCTCCGAGCCCTCACCAATCTCAAGTTGATGCGTTGCAAGGAGCATATCTGCCACCACTTGTGCATTTTCCGAGTCCGTTTTCAGGTCGGACAAAGCCTCAACACGCGCAGCAGCCTCACTCGTTGCAACGGCGGAAATCAGCGCATCACCTGTATTCTGCGCCGCTTTGAGCGCATTGTTCTTGCGAACCTCATTCGCTGCAGCCGCACCAACAATCGCCACCACGGCCAGTACAGCAATCCAGCCGTAGCGTCGAATTAGGCCAAACAAACGATCACGACGCACTTCTTCAGTGACTTCTTCAATGAAACTGTCGGTATTGCTCACGCCGAGACTCCTGATGATTTGCCTTGTCTTATCGTTTTGTTTTCAAAGTGCCAAGTGCCGTACGCGTGATCCAGAGCATGGACAGGCAAATCGCGTCTTAGGTGTTTTTTGAACCGATGAGTTCAAAATTGCGTAGTTTAGGTTGTCTCCAGCGTTTGAAACGCCAATATGACTCTCAATATTTTACGCGCAAGCAGGCGCGTGCTCAAAGACAGGGACCAGCAGATGCGGCTCATTCCGTTTCTCATCGCGCTACTTGTGGCGGCATTTCTTTATATGTTTGTGGTCGAACGCGACCGCTTGTTGGCTTTTGCCCGTGGTGCGCCAACGACAGAACAACTGGATGCTCAGGAGGCACAAGACGCGGCTGAAACGGAACAGGATGACGCAAAACAAGGGGCTTCGGCTCCTGCATCAGGCGGGAATGACCTGATCCGTGTCGTTGCAATACAAAGCACAGCGCGCACAATTGACAGCACCGTGGTGTTGCGCGGCGAGACCGAAGCCGATCGTCAGGTGGAAGTGCGGGCTGAAACAAGCGGACTGGTGGTCAGTGACCCCCTGCCCCGCGGTGCTCATGTAAAAGCGGGAGAAGAGCTTTGTAGGCTCGACGTTGGCACACGTATGGCGGTCCTTGCAGAAGCACGTGCAAGACTGAGCGAAGCGCAAGCCCGCGTGCCAAGCACCGAAGCAGCCATGATCGAAGCTGAGGCCCGTTTGGAAGAAGCCCGTATCAACGATAACGCTGCGCGCAAGCTGTCTGAAGGCGGCTTTGCCTCCTCAACGCGCGTCGCCAGCGCAGCAGCAGCCGTGCGCGCTGCGGAAGCGGCCGTACAATCGGCCACCTCAGGGTTTGAATCCACGCAGGCCGGTATTGAATCCGCAACGGCGCTTGTGGCCGCAGCAGAGCGTGAAATCAAAAAACTCTCGATTGTTGCGCCTTTTGACGGGCTTCTGGAAAGCAAAACAGCGGAACTCGGCAGCTTAATGCAGCAAGGCAGTCTTTGTGGCACCGTCATTCGCCTCGATCCCATGCGCATTGTGGGATTCGTGCCTGAAACAGAAATCATGCAGGTGGAAGAAGGCGCATTGGCGGGTGCCCGCCTGACCACAGGTCACGATGTGAGTGGACAGGTGACATTTGTGTCCCGCTCTGCCGATCCACAGACACGCACTTTCCGCGTGGAGATCACAGTGCCCAACAGCGATCTGGCCCTTCGTGACGGCCAAACCGCGGAGATCCTTATTTCGGCGGATGGGGCACCGGCACATTTTCTACCTCAGTCGTCTTTGACACTTAACGACGAAGGTACATTGGGCGTTCGGCTTGTGGATGACAGCAATACCGTGTCCTTCAACCCGGTTGAGCTTCTGCGCGATGGGCAAGACGGCATCTGGGTCGGCGGGCTGCCTGACAAGGCGAATGTCATTATTGTCGGACAAGAGTTTGTGGTTGCCGGCGTCAAGGTGAACCCGAGTTTTCAGGAGCGTAACCCATGACCGGAGCCATCACATGGGCCGCAGAGCGTGCCCGTATGATTCTGGCGTTCATCGCAATCTCTCTTGTGGTGGGCGCCTTTTCTTACGCAGGCCTGCCCAAAGAGGGTGAACCTGACATCGACATCCCAATTCTCTATGTTTCGGTGAGCTTCCCCGGCATTTCCGCAGAAGACGCGGAAAGCTTGTTGGTCAAGCCCATGGAAACGGAGGCCGTTGACCTTGATGGCCTCGACAAGATGACGGGCATCGCGTCAGAAAACCATGCTTCCCTGTTGCTTGAGTTTGATTTTGGCTGGGACAAGAGCGCCACAATCGCAGATGTGCGCGACGCGATGAACTCTGCTCAGGCTGATTTCCCAGAGGGTGCAGATCAATACACCATCACGGAAATCAACTTTTCGGAATTCCCGATTGTCATTGTGAACCTGACAGGGGACGTGCCAGAGCGGACAATGGCGCGTCTGGCCAAAGATCTGCAAGACGAATTTGAGGCCATTGATGCGGTTTTAGAGGCCGCAATCGCTGGCAACCGCGACGAGATGGTCGAGGTGGTGATCGATCCGCTACGTCTGGAGTCCTACAATGTCACGGCCCCCGAAATCATTGGCGTTGTACAAAACAACAATCAGCTCATCGCCGCCGGTGAGGTCGACAGTGATCAGGGCACTTTCTCTGTCAAAATCCCCTCCTCTTTTGATGAGGTCAGTGACATCTACGCCTTGCCGGTGAAAACCAACGGGGACCGCGTTGTCACGCTTGGTGATCTCGCAGACATCAATTTCACGTTTGAAGACAGAGCAGGCACGGCGCGGTTTGACGGCGAAAATACGGTTGCCCTGCAGGTGGTGAAGGGCAAGGGCTACAACATCATCGACACCGTCAAAGAGATTAAGGCCACGCTCGCCAAAGCGCAGGAAAGCTGGCCTGAAGAGCTCAAAGCCGCGGTGCAGGTCGGCACATCAAATGATCAGAGTCGCGTTGTTGGCTCCATGGTGCGCCAGCTTGAGGGCTCGGTGCTGACGGCCATTGCGCTCGTGATGATCGTGATTCTCTCCTCTCTGGGCAGCCGGGCCGCAATGCTGGTTGGTTTTGCCATTCCGGCCTCCTTCCTCCTTTGTTTTGCCTTCCTCGCACTGATGGGCGTCACCATTTCCAACATGGTGATGTTCGGTCTCATTCTGGCCGTGGGCATGCTGGTGGATGGGGCCATTGTGGTTGTTGAATACGCCGACAAACGCATCAAAGAAGGCACAGGTCCGATGCACGCCTACGTGGAAGCGGCACAGCGGATGTTCTGGCCGATTGTCTCCTCCACGGCCACCACACTCTGTGCCTTCCTGCCGATGCTCTTCTGGCCAGGCATACCCGGCGAGTTCATGGGCATGCTGCCAGTGACGATGATCTTTGTGCTGTCTGCGTCCTTGCTGGTTGCCCTGATCTACTTGCCTGTGGTGGGCGGGATCTCCGGGCGTATGAGCCGCCTTTTTGATCGCGCGTCCAACGTTCTGAAGGCGCACCTACCATGGATCATCCGCGCGCTGCTGGTCCCGCTCCCGCTGTGGGGCATGTTTGCCGGCGTCATGCAGATGCTCAACCCTGATTACCTGATGGCTGAAGGCTTAGAAGGCATTCTGCCCATGGCAATCGGCGGGATTGTCTTCGTACTGTCCGCCTTTGCCGCTTCCATCACGCTCAGCGCAGCAGAAATAAAATCAAAACGCAGCACAATCAAAACCGGTTTCCGTCTGAGCCCATTTGGCCATCTGATCCGCTTCATTGTGGGCAATCCTGTAATGCCCGTGGTGACGATTGTCGCCGTCATCTTTACGGTTGTTTCTATTATTGGTTACTTCGGGTCCAACAACAACGGTGTTGAATTCTTCGTCGATACCGAACCTGAACAGGCCACCGCATTGGTGCGGGCCCGTGGCAACCTGTCACTGGCGGAAAAAGACGCCATGGTGCGGGCCGCCGAAAACATCATCATTGATCACCCTGCGGTGATCAATGTCTTCTCATTTGCTGGCGAAGGTGGGCTATCGACTGGCGGGCCAAGCAATAGCGAGTCTCCGCAAGACACCATTGGTCAGGTGCAGTTTGAAATCATTCCATGGGAAGACCGGCCAACCGTGCGGGAAAAATGGTTCTTTGACCTTCTGGAACGGGAAGTGAGCGCGCCGGACTTCGCCGGAAACACGGTGCTTGATGAACTCAATGCTGAGTTGGCCAAACTGCCGGGGTTCTTTGTCGAAACCAAAGCGCTTGAGCAAGGCCCGGGCTCAGGCAAGCCCATCCACCTGCGACTGCGTGGTGATGGCTGGGACGCGCTCAATGCAGCCACGGCACAGGCGCGTGAAGCTTTTGAACACACTCCGGGTCTGACCTTGGTGGAAGACACGCTCCCCCTGCCCGGCATCGACTGGCAAATCGACGTAGACGTCGAAAAAGCGGGGCGCTACGGCGCAGATGTGGCCACGGTTGGTGCCATGGTACAGTTGGTAACACGCGGTATCCTACTTGACACAATGCGGGTGGACAGCAGTGACGAGGAAATCGAAATCCGCCTCCGCCTCCCCGATCAGGATCGCGTGCTCTCCACCTTGGACACGCTCAAGGTCCGCACCGCAGATGGCTTGGTGCCCCTGTCAAACTTTGTGACCCGCTCACCGGTTCCCAAACGCGCTTCCATCGCCCGGATTGATCAGGAACGCTACTATGATGTGAAAGCAGATATTGAGCCGGGTTTGGTAAAGGTAGTGTCTGGTCAGGACGACGATGTGGTCACCCACGCTCTGCTCAAGAGCATTGGCCCAGATGTCTCCGCCACCGGCGATATCATCACCGCCGCCAATGGGGATCGCTTTCACATCCACACGTTGGTGGAAGCGACCAATGTTGCGGATGTTCAGAGCGCGCTGGATGACGGTGCGCGCCGTGTGCCTGTGACCCCCACAGAACGCATTGAGACGCTGACCAACTGGCTCAATACAACGACATTTGACCGCTCCGTGAGCTGGGAATGGACAGGCGATCAGGAAGAGCAGGCAGAATCTGCTGCCTTTTTGACCAACGCGTTTTCTGCGGCTCTGGGCTTGATGTTCGTGATCCTGCTCGCGCAATTCAACAGTTTCTACAACTCTGTGCTGGTTCTGCTGGCGGTGATTTTGTCGACCGCTGGTGTCTTGGTTGGTATGCTGGTCATGGATCAGACCTTCTCGATCATCATGACCGGCACCGGCATTGTCGCTCTGGCCGGGATTGTGGTGAACAACAACATTGTTCTGATCGACACCTATCAGGAGTACAGCCAATATATGCCGCGCATTGATGCCATCGTGCGTACGGCACAAAGCCGCATCCGCCCGGTGCTTCTGACCACCATCACCACCATGGCAGGTCTGACGCCGATGATGTTCGGGCTGAGCCTAGACTTTATTGAGGGCGGCTATTCGATCAACAGCCCGACCTCGCTTTGGTGGAAACAGCTGGCGACGGCGGTGGTCTTCGGGCTGGGCATTGCGACTGTTCTGACACTGGTGTTCACCCCCTCCATGCTTGCGCTGCGGGTCTGGGCAACCACCTATTTTGGCTGGCTCATGCAGCTGCTGGCGCGTCTTTCCATGGGGCGGGCCTCCCGCGCGGGGCAAGACTGGGCGCTGCGCCGTGCCGCACGGAATGTGAAACATCCTGTTCTGATGTGGAATGAGGACCTGCCGGATGCCTTGGCCGCCGGCACCCCGGCACCGACAAAATCAGACATGTCGACACCGGTAGATCCTGAAGCCTTGGCCCCAGAGGTGGAGGCCCCACGCGGCGACGGGAAAAAACCGGCAAATGATCCGGGTGCTTCCGGTGATATCAAAGCAGCGGAATAAGCCCTGATCGCAAAAACGCGCGCCACTCTGACAGGCGCGCGTTTTACTTATGGAATGCTCTTCACACGCATCGGCTTGTCACACGCATCCGGCAAACAGACGGCCTCACGCCGCATCTTCGTCTGCCTGCTGCCGCGCCCAAAGCTGCGCATAACGCCCCTGCTGTTCCAGAAGCATGCTATGCGTACCCTGTTCCACAACTTGCCCCTGCTCCAACACAACAATGCGATCCGCCTCTGCAATGGTGGACAAACGATGCGCAATAGTGATCACAGTCCGCCCTTCCCCCGCGCGTGCCAGGGCTTCTTTGATGCCCTGTTCCGTTTCTGTGTCCAGCGCGGATGTTGCCTCATCCAGCAACAAAATCGGCGGGTTCTTCAACAAGGTGCGCGCAATGCCCACTCTTTGCTTCTCCCCACCGGAGAGTTTGAGACCGCGCTCCCCCACCATCGTGTCATAGCCTTCTGGCAGGCTTTGGATGAAATCATGGATCTGCGCCGCCTTGGCGGCTTCCTCAATCTCTGCTTGCGACGCCCCTGAGCGGCCATAGCCGATATTATATCGGATCGTGTCATTAAAAAGCACCGTATCCTGCGGCACGACCCCAATGGCGTCATGCAGGCTTTCTTGCGTGACATCACGCACATCCTGCCCATCAATCCGCAGGGCCCCCGCGGCCACATCATAAAACCGAAACAAAAGCCGCCCGATTGTGGATTTCCCCGATCCAGAGGCACCAACGATGGCCACCGTATGCCCGCCGGGCACATCGAGGCTCACCTGTTTGAGGATCGGCCGATCCGGCTCATAGCTGAACTGCACATTGTCCAGCTCAATCCGCCCCGCTGTCACAGCAATCGCTTTGGCATCCGGCGCATCGCGAATTTCGGCGGCATCCTCCAACAAATCAAACATCTGTCCCATGTCCACAAGGCTCTGTCTGATTTCGCGATAGACAAACCCCAGGAAATTCAAAGGCGCGATCACCTGCAGCATATAGGCATTCACCATCACGAAATCGCCCACTGTCAAATCGCCATCAGAGACGCCCATCGCCGCCATGGCCATGACCGCCACCAATCCGGCATTGATGATAAACGCCTGCCCAAAGTTGATGGCAGCAAGGGAATTTGCGGTCTTGATGGCGGCCACTTCATAGCCCGCCATGGCCTCATCATAGCGATGCGCCTCGCGCTTCTCAGCGCCAAAATACTTCACCGTTTCAAAGTTCAGCAGGCTGTCAATGGCGCGCTGGCTCGCCTCATTGTCGCGATCATTCATCACGCGGCGAATGCGCACCCGCCACTCCGTGACCGCAAAGGTGAACCAGACATAAACCACCATTGTCCCTGCAACGACCAGCAGGAACCGCCAATCAAACAACACCGCAAGCACCGTGCAGATCATCACCAATTCAAGAAACAGCGGGCCAATCGAAAACAGCATGAAGCGCAACAGAAACGCCACACCTTTCACACCGCGGTCCATAACGCGGCTGAGCGCGCCGGTGCGACGAGTCAGATGATAGCGCAGGCTCAACGCATGGATATGGCGGAATGTAGTCATGGCCAGCCGCCGCAACGCCCGCTGGCTGACTTTGGCAAACAGCAGATCACGCAGCTGCTCAAACATAACCGCCAACAAACGATTGCAGCCATAGGCCAGCGTCAGACCCACCGCGCCAAGCGCAAGGATGGGCACACCTTCACCGGCCAGCGCATCCACTGCGCCTTTGTAGAAAATCGGCGTAAACACAGCGACCACCTTGGCAGCCACCAGCGCCATGAGCGCGACAACCACCCGCAGGCGCAGCCCCGGCGCATCGCTGGGCCAGAGGTAGGGCAGAACGCTACGGATGATCTTTTTGCCCGAACGTCGCTCTTCTTGCGCGATTTGCTGGGCGGTTTTTTCCTGATCTGCCATGCTGCCTTCCCGGTTGATGGTCGCTCAGTGTAAAACGCCCACAACCAAGGGCACAATCGAAAAGCATCTGGCCCAACGCACCGAAAATTTGGTTGAGATCGCAGAGGCGCGCACTCAAAAAGCCACGCCTCCTCTGATCACTTCATCGATTTAAACGCCGCGCCCGCCAAAACCACCAGAACCGCAAGCAATAAAAACAGCTCCGCCCCATGTGTGTGAAAGCTTCCCTCAGCATGAGCCAAAGCCGGAGCCGCGCCCAAAACCGTGAATATCAAAGCAAGCGTCTGTTTCATTTTTCCATCTCCTGTTTGCGCTGGTAAAGAAAGTCGCGAATGTCGAGCGTGGATTTTTCATCCATCGACACATAGACCAGCGACATATTGGTACGCTCCTGCACCATTTCCCCCGGAAACGGCAGGTAGCTGAGTTCACGTGAGCCAAAAGAGGGAGAGGCGGTGCCAATCTGCCAGTCGGTTGTGAGCGTGACATCGATTAACTTCAGTGCCTTTGCGCCATCTTTGGACGCACGCTCAAAGGGCACGCCTGCAAGCTTCAGATAGCTCGTCTTGTCGCGCGCCTGCAAAAAACCTTCGATGAACTGCGCCGTCAAGACCTGTAGATCTGCCGCTTCATCTTCATGATGCATATGGCTGTGCAGATGGTCACCATGGGCGTGATTGTGACCCTGCCCATGGTGGGCAGAATCGAGACTGTGGTCGTGAGGATGTGGGTGATCGTGTGGCATTACGGGCCTACCTTATGCGGGCCATCGTTGGACCAGCGTTGCCCTTCAAAGTCGCCATGGGGTGTGGTCACCGGCTTGTCGATGAACCTCTTATGCGCACCCATTTTGCCGTTTGACACCAGCGCACCAAGCACATCCACAATCACGCGGGTGCCCATCAGGGCGGTGATGTCAGAGGTGTCATAGGGCGGCGAAACCTCCACAAGCTCCATGCCACAGATGCCTTCGGCGGCAATGCCGGATGCCAGCGCCAGCGCCTCGCGAGGCAAGAAGCCGCCCGGCTCCGGCCAGCCCGTGCCAGGCACAAAGCCACAGTCGATGCTGTCGATGTCAAAAGACATATAGACCATGTCCACCCCATCCCAGGCCATCTCCAGCGCCATTTCGATGGTCTTGTCCACGCCCATCTTTTCCATGTCCCCCATGGTGATGATGTTGGTTTCACGTTCCCGCGCGACTTTCACAGCCTCGCGCGGCACCTGCCAGCCGCCGATACCAATCTGGACCAAATTCTTGGCCGGCACATTGGGAAGGTTTGTGGAATGAAACCAAGGTGTTGTGTGCATCCGCTCATCCAGATCTTTCTCCTGAATGTCGGCATGACGGTCAAAATGCACTATGCCGATTTTCTTGGAGGTGCACTCCGCAATGCCGCGCACACAGGGGAATCCGATAGAGTGGTCCCCGCCAATCATGATCGGCAAAGAGCCTGAGCTGAACACATGGCTCACGGCCCGACTGATCTGATCAAAGCTCTTTTCGATATTGGCCGGAATGGTGAAGACGTCACCGGCATCACACAACGTCATCTGCTCACGCAGATCGACGCCAATTTCATAATTGTAAGGCGTATAAAGCGCAGAGATTTTGCGCACGCCCTGTGGCCCAAAACGGGTGCCGGGGCGATAGGTGGTGCCTCCGTCAAACGGGATGCCAAGAACCGTGGCATCATAGTTGGCGACCTCAAGAACATCCTCCGCATAGGGCGCCTTCAGAAAGGTATTGATCCCCGCGAAATGCGGCAGCTCCCCGCGCGCGAAAGTCGGAATCGATTTGTCCTCAATGCTGTCCGCCCCCGTAAGCCCCATCCGAAGCGCCCAGCGGCGCTCTTCATCATGGCGCCCCTCTGGCAGATCTGCCTCTTTCAGCATGGCTTTCCATCCGGCGAGTTTGGTCAAATCCGGGTGGTGGTGTCGCTTTTCGCGACGGGTAAGGATGTCTTGCAGGTCACTTGGATGATGTGACCCTGTGCGTTTTGGATCTGAAAACAAAAGGTGTCTCCCAAATCATTGCCTGCCTCATGGCAGGGATCTCCGAGCCTTGGTGACCATTCCATGCGGAGCCCGGGGGCGCATGGAATGTGTAACTATCCCGCCGCCAGAGACGGAAAGTGATCAAGAATATCCTGATGAGGCACGCCGCCATGACGGGCATCAAAGTCATAGGTGATGGTTGCCCCAATCACGTTGGGATCCTGCGGATCCCAGCGCGGCTTATCAAAGACCAGCACCCGGTCACCCAGCTTGAAGGCCTCTTCAAGATCATGGGTCACCATGAACACCGTCATGTTGGTTTCGTCGCGCAGTTCCATCAGGAAATCATGCATTTGCAAACGTGTGCCGGGATCAAGCGCCCCAAAAGGCTCGTCCAGCAACAGGATACGCGGCTTCGCAGTCAAGGCTTGGCCAATGGCGAGACGCTGCTGCATCCCCCCAGACAGAGACGCCGGGAATTGCTGTCCCACATGGCTCAAGCCGATGCGGGTGAGCATCTGATCGGCGCGCGCAGCGGCCTCTTTGCGCGCCGCACCACGCAGGCGGCCAAAGCGGGTTTGAAAACCTTCAGCGGCCATCAGATTGTCACGCACCGTCAGATGCGGAAACACCGAGTATTTCTGAAACACCACCCCACGCTCACGATTGGGCTCCACCGCTGTTGTGCCACCTTCAATACTGATCTCGCCTTTGTAGGGGCGCTCTTCTGCCAACAACATGCGCAGGAAGGTGGATTTGCCACAGCCAGAGGCCCCAACAATCGAAACAAACTCCCCCTCTTCCGCTGAGACCGACACACGCTCAAGGATCGAACGATCTCCATAGCGCTGCCACACATTTCGGACGCTCACAAAACTCATAGGCCGGCCTCCATCCAAGGGAAGGCCCGGCGCGAAACGGTTTTGAGCAGCCAGTCAATGACAAAGGCCAAAAGCGTGATCCAGATCACATAGGTCAGGATCACATCCATCGCGAGGTAACGCCGCACAAGGAAGATGCGGTAGCCAAGCCCCACGTTGGAGGCCACGGCCTCTGCTGCGATCAGAAAGAGCCAGGCGGAGCCAAGGGAAAGTCGCACATTGGAAATCAGCCGTGGCAACACCTGTGGCAGCGCCACACGCGCTGCAATCACCCAGCTGGAGGCTCCTAACGTTTGCGCCTTCACAATCTGCTCTTTGGGGATGTCCATCACCCGTTGCGCCAGATCGCGGGTCATGAAGGGGGTGATGCCAATCACAATCAGCACCACTTTAGACAGCTCCCCAAGGCCAAAGACAATGAACAGGATCGGCAGCAAGGCCAGCGGCGGCACCATCGACAAAACCGCAACAAAACGCGACAACGTCGCGCGCGCATAGGGCAACAGCCCAATCGCCAACCCAAAGATCAGCGAAAGCGCCGCAGAAATGCCAACGCCCCCAAGCAGCCGCGCCAGACTGGCCGCTGTGTCCTGCCACAGCAGGATCTCTTTGGAGCGTTTGTCAGGAACTGTGAACAAACGCTGCGCCGTCTCTGCAATGGTCGCAGGCGCAGGCAACAGCTTGTCTTGCGGATTGGCGGCAAGGCGCATGTCGGACGCAATGCTATAGGCCACAAGCAGCATCACAAATGGCACTGCCGCAAGCAGCACAGCACCGGGGCGCGCAGGTCTCATGTTGATCAGGCGCATGGCAAGCCTCCTCGTCGTTGGCCATGGCCCGGCAAACGCGATCTGTCTGCCAAGGCCATTTTTCCAATGCGTTACAGCGCGCCGTCCGCCGCCATCTGCATGTAGGTGGTGTCAAAGCGGAACTTCACGTTGCCCGCATCCCCGGTCACGGTCCCATCCGGATAGGCAATCCCGACAAAATCCGCACTTGGGGCGCCTTCGCCCAAAATACCCTTGTCAAACAGGAACTCCGCCACACTGGTCATGGTGGTGGGCAATGCGTCAGAGCTTGCTTGGGCAACAGCCGCTGCCGGGTCAAAGAACATCTCCGTGGCCGCCATCTGTGCTTTATAGCCCGCCAAGTCAGTACCTGATGCCTCCGCCATCGCCGTCAGCGCAGCTTCGTCACCTGCCGCCATCAGCCCCATGACTTCATACCAAGCCCCTGCCACGGCTTTTCCAAAATTGGGATTGGCCTCTAAGACCTCAGTATTCACAACCATAAGGTCGAGAATTTCGCCCGGTATCTTGGAGCTGTCAAAAAGGGTCACCGCATCGGAGCTGGTCCCAAGAATTTCCGACACCAGAGGGTTCCAGGTCACAACAGCCTCCACATCCGGTGTGGCATAGGCCGCGATCATATCCGCATCAGAGGTGTTGATGACAGATGCCAGATCCGCTTCTTCAAGCCCGACGGTGTCCAACCCCCGCGCCAGCAGGTAATGCGACACCGAAAGCTCCACCAGATTGACCGGCTTGCCTTTCAAATCGGCCAAGCTCTCCGCCCCTTTGGCAATCACCGCGTCATTGCCGTTGGAGTAGTCCCCCACGATCAGCGCAGTTGTGTCTACGCCACCACCCGACGGTATCGACAACGTGTCCATATTGGTGGCGGAGACCCCGTCAAAAGCACCGGCGGTGTATTGATTGATGGACTCGACATAGTCGTTGAACTGCACGATCTCCACATCAATGCCGTATTTGTCGGCCCATTTGTCCATGATGCCGCTGTCTTCAAGATAGCCCCATGGCATCCAGCCCACATATATAGACCACGCCAACCTGAATTCAGTTTTCTCTTGGGCTGCGAGCGGTGCCGCAAATGCACTCAAAACCCCTACGGAAAGCGCGGTAGCCAACAGTTTCTGTTTTCCTTGCATGTCATTCCCCGTTGTCACGTCCCGCCGACCTCTAGGTTGGCTTTACGTCCGCTGGCGGAACAAAGAGATCAGGCGCGGACAAAACCAGCGCAGTAACCTCCCGGGATTTTGCCCCGCCGTGTGCCTGCCGGAATTTGCCGGTCAGGTGGCGCTTCTTGGACCAGACTTGCCTCTCTCAAGGCAACGGAACCCTAAGCCCCCTGCACATTCAGGACAGCCCAAAGCCGCGATCTCGCGCAAGTCACAGTCTCAAAAATGGCAAGGCAAACCGATGTGCGCCGAGAAAACGCGCAGAAAAATAGATCTTTGCACTACATTTGGGCTCAAAACAGGCGCAAGCAAGGGCGCTGTGCCCGCTGACGGACGGAGCCCCTCGTCATTTCGGAGAAGAGGTTATCACTCAGGAACGGTAAAAACCTGCCCCGGATAGATCAGATCAGGGTCGCGGATTTTGTCTTTGTTGGCCTCAAAAACCCGAAGATACAAAAGACCTTCGCCATATTGATCACGCGCAATCGCCCAAAGAGTGGAGCCCGGCTGTACCGTCACAATCTCCACAGCCGGAACCGCAGCAGGCTGCGTTGTCACCGGCGCAATCTCCGCTGGCTTTTCCTCAGCCACTGTTGCGTCGACAGCCACCTCGCCGGCAGGCGCTATATCCTGTGCAGCGCCTGCATCAACGGTCACCGGCTCCTGCGAAACCTGACCAGCCTCGGTTTGAGCCTTCACGTCGTCGGCAACAACTGCCTGCGATATCTCCCCGGCAACTGCCACGGCAACGGTAGTATCGTCATCACCTGAAGTATTCGCACCTGTGGATGTGATGTCCGCGCCCGCCGCAGTATCAGGGGAGGCCTTGGCAATTTCTTCAACAGCCTTTGTGGTCTCTGCAGCTTCTGTCTGCACAGCAGCGGAAGCAGTCTCCGTTACAACAGTTTCCCCTGCCTCACTTGGCGCAGGTGCCTCTGACTGCCCGCGCGCACGGGCAACAGTCTCGGGTGTTTCACGTTTAAACGGCGTCGCAACACGCGATGTCACTTTGCCTTCCGGGTCCAATTCATCCACCCGCAACTCATAGAGACCGCCAGCCACATCAGCCAGTTGCTGAGACCAGAGCCCGGCATCCCCAATCGTTGCCTGAGCGACAAAATCATTGTCCAGATACAGGCGCACAAAATTGCTTGGATTGCCACGGCCAGAAACCATGACCGCCCCGGTGTCAGTATAGCTGATGGAGTCAATCGTTACCGCCGCCAATACTTCCTCAACGGCCTCTTCTGGCGCGGCGGGTTGCACCACACGCACCCCTTCTGCGTCCGAAATGATCACAGCTGGCGCTTTGGAAACAGTCCCTGCAAGAGGCTCGGAGCTTGCTGTGCCTTGAGCATCCTCAGTGGAAGACGTGCTCTCTTTCACAGCGACAACAGCGACTTCCGCATCATTTTGCACCTGCCCCGCACGCGGAACGTCAGAGGCCACATCCTCTGTGGCTTGTGCCTCTGCGCCCTGTGCCGCAGATAAAACGGGCGCAACAATCACTGTTGCATCAGACAGAACATCTCCATCTTCGCCCCGCTCAGCCAAACTGAGCACACGCGGTTTTTCGCTCGGATCAATCGAAAGAATAGCAGCAAATTTTCCGTCGATGTCCACCGGCGCGAGGGCAATTTCTTCCCCATCCAGCAGGATCGCCAGCAACGCATTTGGCGCGGCATTGCCCGCCACAACTGTGTTGCCTTCGGCATCCACACGCACAACATCAAAAGACGGCGCAATGACGCTAACCTCTTCAAGGTTCTCGCCCTGAACCGGCTTCTCCGTCGCAACACCAGCAGTGTCAGAGCTGCTTTCTTGTGTCGGGGCCGCACCATCCGCTGCCGATGTGGGCTGCTCTGTAGCCGCCGCCTCATCGGCATCTGCGCGCGATGCAACTGCGGGCGACGTCGTCGTTTCAGTTGCAAGGTCTGACACGGAATTGCTGACCTCAGACGTGCCAGCCTCCTCAGCGGTCTCTAAGCCACCCTCAAGGACGCCGCTGGCCAAAAGAGCATAAACGGAGACGCCCAAAGCCACCACGACCCCGGCCACCCAAACCGCATTTCCACTGAATACTGACGCTTTTTCGCTCATCGCCGCTTATCCCCCGAAGTCGGCCATCATCTTGGTTGAGCGAGCTTACCAACAGGGGTAGGTCTGGTCAAAAGAGCATTGAACATATTGGAGAATTTCATGGCAACACACTCTATCTGTGTCTTTTGCGGCTCACGTTCCGGTCAAGACCCCGCGTATCAGGCCGCAGCAGAAGACTTTGGTGCGCGAATTGCAGGCAAAAATTGGCGGCTGGTCTATGGTGCAGGCGATATTGGATTGATGGGGGCCGTCGCCAATGCGGCACAAACCGCAGGCGCAGACACTTTTGGCGTGATCCCGACGCATCTGCTGGAATGGGAAGTGGGCAAACGCGATCTGACCAAATTCATCGTCACCGAAAACATGCACGAACGCAAAAAAGTGATGTTCATGAACAGCGATGCTTTAGTGGTTTTGCCCGGTGGTGCCGGATCTCTGGATGAGTTCTTTGAAGTGCTCACCTGGCGTCAGCTCAGTCTGCATGAAAAACCCATTGTCTTGCTCAACATCAATGGGTTCTGGGATCCTTTGATTGCGCTGGTCGACCATGTGATCGCACAGGGCTTTGCCGAGGCAAGCCTGCGCGCGTTTATTCAAGTGGCCTCAGATGTAGATGAGCTGGAAGAGCTTCTGAGCAGCGCTTTAAGCTAAAGTCACGCGGCCGCGACACTGTCAGCCTGTTTGTCGACCTTATGTTGATCCTCAGTCCGCCCAGCCCGCCAGTAGCTTGAAAGATAGAACTGGTCGCGCCCCACGGCGCGGTCATTGCGATAGTAGCCACGTAAACTGCGCATCGTGTCAAACTCACAGGCGGTCCAGACGCTGACCTTACCATCAAGCCATGGCATCGCTTTGACCTTCTCAACCAATGCGCCTTTCTCGACCTCAGGCGCAGCATTGATCACCCAGTGCATTTCGACGTTCTCAGGCAGTTCCAGCGCCACCTTGTCCGCCTCTGACCGCACTTCCACCACAACATAGCCCTGCGCTGTGGCTGGCAGGCGTTCCACATTGCAAAGCAACGCTGGAAGGCCGGTCATATCCGCCGCGATCAGATACCAATCCGCAGCAGGATCGACCATCTTGATCGTGCCCGGCCCTGCAATCAGAATGTTATCTCCCACACGCGCATTCAGCGCCCAGTCCGTTGCAATCCCCCCGCTCTCTCCATGCAGAGCGAAATCAACGGTCATCACACCTGACGCAGCGTCAAAACTGCGGATGGAATAGGTGCGCATCACAGGCCGATCAGGATGACTGCGCGGCACATCCGGGAAGATCAACTTGATATAGCCGCCATCACAGTTGTCAGGAAATTCTGCAAGGCTCTCCCCTGCAAATACGATGCGCAACATATTAGGCGTCACCAACTCCTTACGCAGCACACTCAGCACTCTCGTTGCGGTTTTTGCCATCAGAAGATCCCATCTTTGATTTCTATCGCTCAGATGAACATCATATATCCGACAATTTTAATCAGCAAAATACCTAAGTACCATGCACAGAGTGCTCTTGCCGCATACGAATCCTATAATTTTGGATCTCAGGGCCACAAACGTGATAGTGTGCAATCATTTGAAGAAGGAACGTTTTATTGAACTTGAGAAATCTCCTATCTGCGACCGCTCTCATTTGGGCCAACGCTGTCTATGCAGACCCAGACACTATCTTCGACCCGCTCACCATAGCCAGACAAGAAAACCCCACTGCCGAGCTGGAAGAAGAGCGCCAAGCACAAAAGAAACAATTTGAAGAACGCAAGCAGAGGGAGGAGAAAATACGCCGCGTAGAGGCCGACATCTCAAACCTCAACCTGTGCATCCGCGCTTATTATAAATCTTTCCGAACCGGTCTTTTTGGCAGCGATCGGGATTGGGCGTATGTTTATAACGTGCATCTCGTGCGCGGCGAAAACTGCAAGGGCGCTGCGGAGAATGGCAACCTTACAATCAGCAACATACGCGCGGGTTCCAGCGTTCTGGTCGGCGAGAAACGGTGTCCGGCGACGAGCGAGTGCCACATAGTCCGAAAGCTCGACAACGAATCCGGAAACGCTTGCTTCACTGTCCGGCTAGATCGCCATGACTATTCTTGGCAAACAGATGTCTGCGGCTTCCGGCATCGTGGGCCCGGACCATCAGGTCTCTACAGACAATTTAAACTCTACCTCACCACAAGCTAGACACAAAAAAAACGGCGCCTAGAAAGCGCCGTTTGAACTCTTCTAAAACTCAGATCACATCCGGGATGCGACGTTTTCCCAGTTCACCAGGTTGTTCAGGAAGTTGTCCAGATAGGCTGGGCGCTTGTTGCGGTAATCAATGTAGTAGGAGTGCTCCCACACGTCACAGCCCAACAGAGCGGTCTGGTTGAAGCAGAGCGGGTTCACACCGTTTTCGGTCTTGGTCACGGCCAGAGAACCGTCTGCGTTTTTCACAAGCCATGCCCAGCCGGAGCCGAACTGGCCAGCGCCTGCTGCTGCGAATTGGGATTTGAAGTCGTCAACAGAGCCAAAGCTCTCAACCAGCGCTTTTTCCAGTTCACCCGGCATTGCGGATGCGCCTGGGCCCATCATTTCCCAGAACTGGTTGTGGTTCCACAGCTGAGAGATGTTGTTGAAGATGCCGTTTTGCGCCACTGCATTTGCATCATAGGTGCCAACGATGATCTCTTCGAGAGTCTTGCCGTCCCACTCGGTGCCCGCGATCAGCTTGTTGCCGTTGTCGACATAAGCTTTGTGGTGCAGGTCATGGTGGAATTCCAGGGTCTCAGCAGACATGCCTTTGTCAGCCAGAGCGTCATGAGCGTAAGGAAGATCGGGGAGTTCGAAAGCCATTGCAGCATCCTCTTCTGTTGCGCGAAATTTCTTCTGGTCACAGATGGGGGTTAAAGCCCCCTAAGGTCAAGAGCAAAGGGCCAAAATCAAGCCTGTCCACCGCGAAAACCGATCGAAGGGTCAAGGCTTGGACTTAGGTCAAAACAACCGCCATCGTGCCCAGCCAACGCCAGAAACAAAAACACCCCCGAATGGGGGGTGCTTTTTTGATGTCTTGCAAAAGGACGTCAGTGAAACCCGACTTCGCCTCCCGGCGTCGCAGAGACTTTGAGCAGATCAAAGACATATTGCGCCACAGAGCGGAAGCAGATCACTTCAAAACTGCCGTCCTCATTACCCCAAACCGCCGCAGGCACCTGGGCAAAGCGGGAGCGACGGATATCGCCGACGCCAAAGGCGTCTTTGCCAAAATCCACCGGTGCCAGCTTGGCAAGGACATCACGGCTGCCTTCGCCAGAGACGTGATAGACGGCACGCGCGTCCGACACATTGGCCACAAGCGCATGGGACGACGCCAGCGCAGTGGTCAGCGTGGCTACAGTCTCAAGCACCTCTGCGTAATCCACAACGACCAGCAGCTCATCCGGCGACATCCAGGCCACGACACCTTTGTCACCGGACGCCACTTTACGTTGTGCCGGCATCTGCGCACCGGTGGCCGCTCTCACGGCCGCCGACATTTCCGCGCTATCCAGATCTCCGCGCACGGTGATCATACCGCGCAGACCGGTTTCTTCGACTTTTACAAAGCCTTCAAACGATGCCCCGTTCAGGGCGCTCACAGCCTTAGACATTCTGCTTCTCCCCATCTTTGTCATAGAACACCGGATCCACCACTTTGGCTTTCACGGTAGAGCCGTCCACCTTGTTGAATTCAACAACATCGCCAAGGCGCTTCATACCGCCATGGATCAGGCCCATCGCAATGCCGCGATCCAGCGTTGGTGAGTAATATGTAGAGGTCACACGCCCCTGCACATTGCGCTGATCATTGGCATTTTTGCCGTCGGCGATGATGTAAGCACCGTCAGGGATGACAGAGCCGTCCACAGTTTCAAAGCCTGCCAGCTTCCAACGATCCTCAGAGGCCATATGGTCACGTGTCTGCGCCCGCTTGCCAAGGAAGTCTTCCTTCTTCTTGGAGATGGCCCACTGCATGTTGAGATCCTGCGGGATCACGGTGCCGTCGGTTTCATCCCCAATCATGATGAAGCCTTTTTCGGCCCGCATCACGTGCAGCGCTTCGGTGCCATAAGGCATGATGTTGAACTCTGCGCCAGCTTCCAAAAGCGCATCCCAGAAGGCGCGGCCCTGGCTGGCTGGCACGGCGATCTCGTAAGACAGCTCCCCAGAGAAGGAGATCCGGTAAGCGCGGGCGTCAAATTCGCCAATCTTGCCGTCTTTCCACTCCATGAAGGCGAGGCCTTCTTTGGAGACATCCATCTCACCGCCCAGTTTCTCGATCACCTTGCGGGCGTTGGGACCCACAACCGCGATCTGCGCGTATTGCTCAGTCACATTGGCGGTGTAGACTTTCCAGTCCCACCATTCGCACTGCAGCCAGTCTTCCATCCAGCCGTGGATGCGCTCTGCACCCCCGGTGGTGGTGTGCACAAGAAAGCTGTCTTCGTCGATACGGGCAACAACACCATCATCGATCAGGAAGCCGTTCTCGTTACACATCAGGCCATAGCGGCATTTGCCCGGCTTCAGCGTGGACATCATGTTGGTGTACATCATGTCGAGGAATTTGCCCGCATCGGGGCCCTTGACGATGATCTTCCCAAGCGTAGAGGCATCCAGAAGGCCCACACTGTCGCGGGTCTGGCGGATCTCTCGGGTTACAGCATCCGCATGGCTCTCGCCGTTGCGCGGGAAGCAGTATGGGCGCCGCCAATGGCCCACTGGCTCAAAGAATGCGTCATTGCTTTCGTGCCACTCATGGATCGGCGTGCGCCGCAGCGGCTGGAACACCTCGTCACGTGCCTCACCGCCAATAGATCCCATGGAGATCGGCGTGTACGGTGGGCGGAACGTGGTGGTGCCCGTCGCCGGGATAGGCTGATTAAGTGCATCAGAAAGCACAGCCAAGCCATTGATGTTGCTCAACTTGCCTTGATCTGTCGCCATGCCAAGCGTGGTATAACGCTTGGTATGTTCAACGCTTTCATAGCCTTCCTGAGCGGCCAGACGCACGTCAGAGACCTTCACGTCATTCTGATAATCCAGCCAGGCTTTCATGCGCAGCTTCGGGCCAGCACCCTGCGGCATCAGCCACACAGCCTGCATTGCACGCTCTACGTCACTCTCACCTTTTGGCGCCACATCGACTTCGGCCTCACAGCCTGCGGCTTTCGCAGCGGCAACACCCGCCTCATGTGCATTTGCCAAGACATCGCCAAGACCCAAAGGCCCACTTGCGCTGCCAGAGGTGGTCACAAAGGCTTTGCCATCATGGCTGGTTGGTGCGCGATCCGCATCTGGGCGGAAGTGAGACTGCGTCTCATCCCAGATCAGCTTGCCGCCGCAATGGGACCAGAGGTGCACAACCGGCGACCAGCCGCCAGACATGGCCACCGCGTCGCAGGAGATTTCCTCCAGCGTTGCGCCTTCACCTGCCTGCGCACAGATCGCAACGCCGGTCACACGCTTGCCGCCTTTGACCTTCGCGATGCCTTTGCCAAGCTCAACACGGATCCCCATGCCTTTGGCTTCGGTCATCAATGCGCCGCCGCCATTGGCCCGCGCATCAAGGATCACAGGCACATCAAGGCCCGCTTTCTTCAGCGCGATTGCCGTGCGATAGGCATCGTCATTGTTGGTCACAACAACCGTGCGATCCCCGGAGGAAACCCCGAAGTTCTCGGCATAGTCGCGCACAGCGGAGGCCAGCATCACACCTGGAATATCGTTGCCAGCAAAGGACAGCGGGCGCTCGATCGCACCCGTGGCGGTCACGATCTGTTTGGCGCGAATACGCCACAGACGATGACGCGGACCATCGGTGAGCGGCGCGTGATCCGTCACACGCTCATAGCCCAGCACATAGCCATGGTCATAAACGCCAGCCCCCATCATGCGGTTGCGCAGCGTGACATTCTTCATGCCTTCAAGCTCTGCCACAGTCGCCGCAATATACTCGGCCACAGGCGCGCCTTCGACGGTGCCGCCATCCACAGAAGCGCGGCCACCCCAATGGGCGGTCTGCTCCATCAACAGGACCTTGGCACCGGACTGTGCCGCAGCCTTGGCAGATTGCAGGCCCGCGATACCGCCGCCCACAACAACCACGTCAAAGAAGGCATAGAAATGCTCATAACGATCTGCATCACGGTCTTTGGGCGCTTTGCCCAGACCAGCAGACTGGCGCACAATCGGCTCAAACACATGTTTCCACGCCGCTGCGGGCGCCATGAAAGTCTTGTAGTAAAACCCTGCAGGCAGGAAGCGCGCCGCATAGTTGTTCACCACACCCACATCGAATTCCAGAGACGGCCAGTGGTTCTGTGAAGACGCCGTCAGCCCGTCAAACAGCTCGGTTGTGGTGGCACGTTGGTTCGGCTCAAACTTGCCACCCTGCCCCATATTCACCAGCGCATTGGGCTCTTCGGCACCAGAGGCCACAACCCCACGGGGGCGGTGGTATTTAAACGACCGGCCCATCAGCATCTGGTCATTTGCCAGAAGCGCTGAGGCCAATGTGTCGCCTTCATATCCGGTGAACTGTTTGCCGTTGAAGCTGAACTTCACCTGTTTGGCGCGGTCAAGAAGCCGCCCGCCTGTGCTCAGACGTGTGCTCATGAGAATTCCCTCCACGACCAATTCGGTTGAACGGCCGAGATCTTGTCTTTGATGTCTTGTGGCGGTTCCAGCGTTTGCGCGGAGTATGTGCCAAAGACCTGAAGCGTCATGGTGCAACGCGCCGCGTGGAAAAACTTGCCGCAACCGTTGGAATGGCGCCAGCGCTCAAAATGCACGCCCTTGGGGTTCTCGCGCATGAAGAGATAGCCTTCAAACTCATCGTCACTGGAGCCAGGGCCAAAGCGCTTCAGATGCGCCTCGCCTTCGGCATGCAGTTCAGTTTCTTCGGCCCAGACGCCGCAATAGGGGCATTGTAGTGTCAGCATATTTGCACCCTCTCCTTAGTGTGCCACGCCAGCCGCGACGCTTTCGTCGATGAAGCGGCCTTCGATGAAACGTTCCATACCAAACTCTGCCGAAAGCGGGCCCGGCTCGCCTTTGGCGATCAGCTCCGCAGTGGCCCAGCCACCGCCCGGAATGGCTTTAAAGCCGCCAGTGCCCCAGCCTGCGTTGATAAAGCAGTTGCCAAGTGGCGTTTTGCCAATCACCGGGGAGCGGTCGCCGGTCACATCCACGATGCCGCCCCACTGGCGCAGCATCTTCAGACGGCTGACCATCGGGAAGGTTTCGACCAACGCACGCACGGTTTCCTCAACGTGATGGAAGCTGCCGCGTTGGGTGTAGTTGTTAAACCCATCGGTGCCGCCACCAATCACCATCTCACCTTTGTCAGACTGAGACATGTAGCCGTGCACAGTGTTGGCCATAACAACCACATCCATGCAGGGTTTGATCGGCTCAGACACCAGCGCCTGAAGCGCAACAGATTCCATCGGCAGACGGAAGCCCGCCATATTTGCGAGATCGCCAGAGTTGCCCGCCACAACAAGACCCAGCTTGTCACAATCAATCGGGCCTTTGGTGGTGTCCACACCGGTGACCTTGCCGCCCTCTTGGCGCACGCCGATCACTTCGCATTTCTGGATGATGTCCATGCCCATGTCAGAGCAGGCACGTGCATAGCCCCAGGCCACTGCATCGTGACGCCCCGTGCCGCCACGTTCCTGCCAGAGACCACCCAGAACCGGATAACGTGGGCCGTCGATGTTGATGATTGGCACCAGCTCTTTCACGCGCTCTGGGCCGATGAATTCGGTTTTCACGCCCTGCAACGCATTGGCATGTGCCGTGCGCTGGTAGCCGCGCACCTCATGCTCGGTCTGCGCCAGCATGATCACACCGCGCGGAGAGAACATCACGTTGTAGTTCAGATCCTGAGACATGGTCTCATAGAGAGAACGGGCCTTTTCATAAAGCGCTGCGGAAGGATCCTGCAGATAGTTGGACCGGATGATCGTCGTGTTACGACCCGTGTTCCCGCCACCAAGCCAGCCTTTTTCAATGATGGCCACATTGGTAATGCCGAAATTTTTGCCAAGATAAAAGGCCGTGGCGAGACCATGCCCACCAGCACCAACGATGATCACATCGTATTTCTTCTTGGGTTCAGGAGACCGCCACGCACGTTCCCAGCCCGTATGATAACGGGCCGCTTCGCGGGCGATGGCAAAGGCTGAATATCTTCTCATGTGCGTGATTCCGATATGGGGCAACTTAAGATAGTTTATGAACTTTTTGTTGAGACGCACACCACGCTCATACCGTCTATTTGCGTTCCTGTTGCGACATGTGGTGCCGCTCACGCGATTTTCGCTTTCAGCCTCCCCTTGGCGACACTACATGTATGGCAACTTCGTGGAGGCCATATGATTTTCTGGATAACAGCGACCGCGTTGACACTGATCACAGCGGGTTTCTTTGCACTCGCGCTGATACGGCGTCCGGCAAATGAGGAACACCCGGCAGCCTATGATCTGCGGGTGTATCGCGATCAGCTTAAAGAGGTCGATCGTGATCTCGCCCGTGGCGTCATCGCCCAGGCGGATGCAGAGCGCATCCGCACAGAGGTCTCGCGGCGTATTCTTGCGGCAGATGCCCAGATGCAGAAACAAGACAGCGCCGCACAGGGTACAGGCAAAGGCGCAGGCCTTGCAGCTCTTGCGCTGGGTCTGTTTGTCGTTGCAAGCAGCTTTGCCCTTTACATCTGGCTTGGCGCGCCGGGTTATCGGGACATGCCACTACAACTCCGCCTGGAACTGGTCGCCGAAGACATGCAGAACCGACCGTCTCAGGCAGAAATGGAGGCCCGTCTGCCTGCAATCGATCCCGCAACGCCTGAGCCTGAGTTTGCCGAACTGATGGCCAAGCTGCGCGCTGCCGTGGCGGAGAACCCTGATGATTTGCAAGGGCAGATGCTGCTGGCACGCAATGAGGCCAATCTCGGCAACCTTCAGGCCGCCTACACGGCGCAGGAAAAAGTGCTCACGCTGAAAGGTGCCGAGGTCAGCGCGGGCGACTACGTGACACATGCCAGCATGATGATCGCAGCGACACAGGATTATGTCTCACCAGAGGCGGAAGCAAGCCTGCGCGCGGCACTGGCAAAAGATCCGCTCAACAATCTGGGTCGGTATTATTATGGCCTGATGATGTGGCAAGGAGGACGCCCCGATGCGGCGTATAGAATTTGGGATCAGGTGCTGCGCCAGAGCCCGGCAGATGCGCCCTGGGTGCCTTCCATTCGCGCCACGATCACAGAACTCGCATGGTACGCGGGTATCGACTACAAGATGCCTGAACTGGTTGCCGACCATAGCAATCAACTTGCCGGGCCAACCGCCGAAGATGTGCAAGCCGCACAGGATCTTTCTCAAGAAGACCGTCAAGCCATGATACAGGGCATGGTGAGCCAGCTGTCCGACCGGCTTGCCACTGAGGGCGGCACACCAGAAGAATGGGCGCGCCTGATCGCGGCCTATGGCGTGCTCGGAGAAAATGAACGCGCGGCAACCATCTGGCAAGAGGCGCAGCAGGTCTTTGAGAACGTGCCGGAAGCCTTGGCAATTGTACGTACAGGCGCTGAACGCGCAGGAGTGGCGCAACCATGAGCGAAATTTACCAAACCATCGAAGACTTGGCTCCCAACCTGCCCCCCATGCGGGCCTTGATGGGGCTTGATCTTGGCACAAAAACCATCGGCGTCGCCGTCAGCGACAGCATGCGGTCAGTGGCCACCCCCATTGAGACTGTGAAACGCAAAAAGTTTGGTGTGGACGCGCAAAGGCTGGTGGACATCATCAAAGACCGCAATATCGGCGGCATCATCCTTGGCCTTCCCATGAATATGGACGGCAGCGAAGGCCCCCGTGCCCAGTCCACCCGCGCGTTTGCTCGCAATCTGGCACCGCTGGTGGATCTGCCCATCGGCTTTTGGGACGAAAGACTTTCCACGGTCGCCGCCGAAAGAGCGCTTTTGGAGGCGGATACGTCGCGTAAACGTCGCTCTGAAGTCATCGACCACGTTGCCGCCTCCTATATCCTGCAAGGAGTTCTTGATCGGCTGACCCATATCGGGAGTGGTGCACTGTGAGCAAAGACACGGTTTGGAAACGCAACGAAGTTGAAAGCCCCTGCGTACGCCAATGTGTCGTGCACCCTGAAGCACGTATCTGTACGGGATGCATGCGCACGATTGATGAAATCACGCAATGGAGCAAAATGACCGCTGATGAACGCAGCGCAATCATGCTCGAATTGCCCACACGCGCCCCATTGCTGAAAAAGCGGCGCGGCGGTCGCGCTGCACGGCTTCAGCGCTAACCCTTTCAAACGCAACGCGCCCCGCCCAAGGCTTTAAAACCTATGAGACGGAGCGCGCCAAAACCACCAGAACCCTCAGACTTTAGGGGGTCGAAGGTGTTGGTGTGGGCGTTGGTGCGGGTGAAGAGGAGGCCGGCACAATATCGCTCTCCACAATTGCCACATCACTCGCCTCAAGAGCCTCCGCGCGCACTTCGGCAACCGGCTGCCCATCAAGGCTGACTGTGATCCAACCAGCGCCAAGATCCGCTGAAGGTGCAAAGGTCACCGTGCCATCCGTCTCCCCCTCTGGCACCAGGATCACAATGGAATCTTCGCCCGTGTAATCTTCGATTTGTGGCAGGTTGTCCGCATCCACCCAGGCACCAGTATTGAAGATATCCGCCCCCGCACCGCCAAAGGCGGTATCGCCGGAGCCCAGCAAGAAGGCATCATTTCCGGCTTCACCGCGCAGCGTGTCTGCGTCTGGTGTCGCGCTCTCCTCGATCACGCCATCATCATTGCTGTCATCCACACCAGACAGGATGTCATTGCCAGCGCCGCCCAAAAGGCTATCCGCGCCGTCTCCGCCAATCAGCGTGTCATCGCCACGGCCACCAAAAAGCGTATCGGCCCCAGCTTCGCCAAGCAGGCTGTCATCACTTGTGGCACCAGACAGGATATCATCCCCTGCGCCCCCTTGAAGCGTGTCATCGCTGTTGCCGCCCCAAAGGCTGTCATCGCCTTCGCCGCCAATCAGCGTGTCGTTCTGATCACCGCCACGCAAGGTATCGTCACCTTCGCCGCCATCCAGCAGATCCGCACCAACACCGCCAATCAGCACATCCTGACCGGCTTCCCCGGAGAGAACGTCATCACCGGCCTCGCCAAGCAAGCGGTCATCCCCTTCGCCACCTTCAAGCGAGTCATCGCCACGCGCGCCTTCAACAGAGTCGTTGCCAGCGCCCGCTTCCACAAAATCATCCCCCCAGCCGGCAAGGATGCGATCATTGCCCTCATTGCCTTCCAGCGTGTCATCCCCGGTGCCACCACCAAGGACGTCATTACCTTCGCCGCCAGACAGGAAGTCATTGTTGTTGCCGCCTGCCAACAGATCATCACCATCACCACCGATCAGCGTATCGTTCTGATCGCCGCCGCGCAGCGTGTCGTTGTCGTCACCTCCGTCCAGGCGGTCTGCACCATCGCCACCAATCAGCAGATCGGCACCGGTACCACCGTTGACAACATCGTTGCCCCCTGCCCCATCAAGACGGTCATTTCCAGCACCACCCGTCAACGTTTCATCTGAAGCGTCGCCGTTTTGTGTGTTGCCCTCAACCACGTCAACTTCATCCAGGGTATTCACCCCTGCATCACTTTGATTGTCGTCGTCGTCATCCAATATAAGGGCTGTGCCCGCAACTGCGGCCAAACCCAACAAAAGAAGCAGTTCCATGAGATACCAAGCCTAAAGTTCACGATTATCAATTGTGAATCTTTATTGATTCAATTTCTACGGAAGTACAGCCTCACGCAGGCACAGTCCCCAGCAGAAACCCAATGCCCGGCGAGGCGAAGGATTGTTTCCAAAACCTTACGTATCGTTGCGATTTATCCGCCATCTTGGGCGATCCAAGAGGGAACACCTCCAGCAAGGATTGGGCGGAAATAGGCCACTGCACGACAGGGCGACTCAACGTCTCCACCAACCCATGGCGCAACACCGTGCAAAGTCAGACGATGCATCACAATCGCCTCACCCGGCTGCGCGCAAACAGGCACCCTGTTGCAAGTTTCAAAAATTGTCTTGCGGGTTTCCTGATAGACTGCGCGCACGTCGATCTCATGCCAAGTCTCAGGCGGATGCGGGGCAAAGACCTCACCCAACGCCTCGCGTAGAACCTCGTGACTGCCTTCCCAGATCACCAGCGGTGACTCCGAAGCGGCGTTTGTCGTGAGTGGCATCCCCAAAATCCAGGCATGTGGCTCTTCCACACGGCGGCCGCCGTCTTCTCCGCGCAAAAGACCATCCAAATGCGCAGCATCACGATTGCGCCGATAGCGAAGCCCCGCTTCATTCTCCCCACGGCGCGCTTTGGGATATCCCGGAAAAACAACTGACATCTGCGCAGGGTGTAAATCTGGCAAAGCCCCAAACAGCGTCTCAATGGCCCGCTTGGGGCCCAGAGGCAAATCTGGTCCACCGGGGAGCTTGCCCGCCACATCATTGTTCAGCGCATCCACGCCAATGAACCATGTGCCCTCACAATCCCACCAAGGATCGTGCTCAGGTGCGTGCATACTCTGCTGCCCTGCCTCCCAAGCATGCTCCGCCCAGGCTTTGACCTCGGCATCAAACGGCAGTTTGGCCCAGCCTTTCTCAAACAGATCCGTCACCATCCGAAGGCCTTTCTCAGCATGTTGAGGGCCACCAAAGTCAGGAAAACGGCAAAGACGCGCTTCAACGGCTTAGGATCCATGGCATGCGCAAGCTTCACCCCAAGCGGCGCCGTCATCAGCGTCATGGCGATGATGATGAAAAACGCCCCGAGGTTCACCGCGCCGATCGTCAAAGGCGGGCGATTTGCCGGGTCGATGTCCACAAAGAGAAATCCAATCACCGCCGGAACCGCAATGGTCACACCAAACCCTGCCGCCGTTGCAACCGCTCGGTGAATGGGCACGTTGAACAGCGTCATAAGCGGCACGCCAAAGCTGCCACCGCCAATGCCCATCAACACCGACAGAAATCCAACAGCCGGGCTCAGAGACAGACGCTTTGCCCCGCCCGGCATGGCCTGCCCCAACCGCCAATGCGCCTTACCAAGCCCCATATAGGCTCCAATCACCAGCGCAAGGCACCCAAACACGATCTGCAGCGTCACAGAGCGCAAATTGGCCGCAACCATCACCCCGACGATGGCCCCCAGCACAATGCCCGGTGCCCAGCCTCGCAGAATTCCCCAGTCCACCGCGCCCTTCTTATTGTGACTGGCAACGGACCGCAGCGAGGTCACAATAATTGTGGCAAGTGATGTGGCCAGACAGACCTGCATGAGCTGCGGTCCACCATAGCCGAGCCCTTGAAAGGCATAGAAAAACGCAGGCACCAGAACAATACCGCCGCCCACCCCCAAAAGCCCGGCCAGCACCCCGGCCAAGGCACCAATCGCCAACAAAAGGACAAGCATTTGCGCCAGCAGCATGGGATCATGAGACATCTTTGGGCTCCGAGGATTGTGTTCGCGCGCAAGGTAAAGCCGAAAACCCAAACCGCTGCAAGCGCCACCAAAGCAGGCCCCGATCACATGGCCCTGAAAGACCACGAGCGTCAGGCGGCCGCACGTGTGACAAAATCCAGTGCCGTCAAAACCGTCTCAGTATCGGCCTCTTTGCGCGTGGCGTTTTCAGAAAGGTATCTGCGCCAGGCCCGCGCACCAGGACGTCCTGCAAACAGCCCAAGCATGTGGCGCGACACCTGATGCAGCTTGCCCCCCTGGCTCAGATGCGCCTCAATATAGGGCAGCATCATATGCACCACAGCCACCGCATCGCTGTCAGCCCCCCTGCCATAAATCCGACGATCCGCCTCACAGAGCACATCCGCCGGCGTATGATAGGCCGCACGCCCAATCATCACCCCATCAAGGCCTTGCGACAAATGTAGTTCTGCCTCTTCCAGAGTTTGCACCCCACCGTTCAGGGAAATGTGCAAATGTGGAAAGGCCTGCTTCATCTGATGCACCAACGGATAGTCCAATGGCGGAATGTCGCGGTTCTCTTTTGGGCTCAGCCCCTGCAACCAGGCCTTTCGCGCATGCACGGACACCCGTGTCACCCCCGCCTTTGACATGGTTTCCAGAAACTGCGGCAAGACCTCTGCCGGATCCTGATCATCCACCCCGATGCGGCATTTCACCGTCACAGGCACAGAAACCACGTCCTGCATCGCCTTCACACAATCGGCCACAAGATCAGGGCTGCGCATCAGAATGGCCCCAAAGGTGCCAGATTGCACACGGTCACTTGGGCACCCACAATTCAGATTGATCTCATCATAGCCATGCGCTTCAGAAAGCACCGCCGCCTTGGCCAATTCCGCCGGATCTGAGCCCCCAAGCTGCACCGCAACGGGATGTTCTTCATCACTGAAATCCAGAAGATGCACCGCCCCACCACGCACCAAAGCAGGCGCCGTGACCATTTCCGTGTAAAGCAACGTTTCCTTGGACAGCAGCCGATGCAAAAAACGACAATGGCGATCCGTCCAATCCATCATCGGTGCAACTGACAGGCGTGCCGCGGGGGCGATGGAATCAACAACTTCAGATTTCAACTGCGTTTTCATTGTGTTCCACCTTAAAGCTGACCTTGTGGATGCCGTGATTTCAGACAGTCTTTGCTGATAGCAAAATCACCGGCGTCAAACAACTGGCACTGCGCGGAGCAATCGACAGCGCACCATCATCGGCCAATCTCATCAATACCGCGGGCATGGCGTTACTTCCGGCGCAACAGCAAAATGAAAAACAGCCCCCCAACAAAACCCGTCAAAATGCCAATCGGCATATCTTCGGGAGCCATAATCGTGCGTGCTCCGATGTCTGCCCATGTCAGGAAAATCCCGCCAAACAGCGCCGAGACAGGCAACACCCGGCGATAGTCTCCCCCCACAATCAATCGCACAACATGCGGCACCATCAGCCCCACAAATCCGATCATGCCCGAAAAGGCCACCATCACACCGGTGATCAAGGCGCTGACGACAAATACGGTAAGGCGAAACCGCCCCACCGCTATGCCAAGCGTGCTCGCCGTTTCATCGCCAATGGTCATTGCGTTCAGCTTGGAGGCCTGTAGCCAAAGCCACAACCCGCAGGGCATCAAAACCGCCAAAGGGTAAATCAAATGGGACCATTGCGCCAAGCCAAGCCCCCCCAGCATCCAGAAAACCACCGTATGGGTTGCTTTGGGATCCCCCAGAAAAATCAGAATATTGGCACAGGCCATGATGACGAAAGATATCGCGACCCCAGTCAACACCAGCCGGTCCGCACTCATGGCCCCAGCCCAGCGTGACACCATCAGCACAAGCAACGTCGCCAGTAGCGCACCACAAAAGGCCAGAATGGGCACTGTGAGCAATCCAAGAAACAAACCGGTGTGCAACAGCGCCAGAATGGCCCCAAAGGCACCGCCTGAGGAAATCCCCAAGAGATGCGGATCCGCAAGGGGATTACGGGTCACAGCCTGCAGACAGGCCCCAACCATAGCCAGCCCTGCCCCCACCATGATCGCCAGAAGCGCACGTGGGAAGCGGATCTCCCAGACAATAGCCGCGCGTCCTTTGGACCAGGTGGGCTCACCAGACCAGAGGCCAAGTTTATCAAAGAAGATGCCCCAGACTGTTTCAATGGGCACCGCAATGGCGCCCACCGAAATTGCAAAAGACAAGGACACGCCCAATACAGCCAAACCGGCAACCAGGGCCATCCAAATGGAAATGCCCCTCCGGGCGTGTGCAGTTGTCATTTAGTTGCTCGCAACACCTTCAGCGTTCCAGAAACCCTCGGCGAGTTTCTTCACGGCGTTGATGTTGCGCGGACCTGGGGTGGCTTCCACATATTCCAGCACAACAAACCGGTCATTCTTCACCGCATCAAGCTCTGCAAAGGCCGGGTTGTTCATCATGAAGGCACGCTTCTCTTCAGCAGTCACATTGCCATAGTTCACAATCACCACAACCTCCGGGTTGCGTTCCACAACCGCTTCCCAGGTCACCGTACCCCAGCTTTTTTCAAAGTCGTCCATGATGTTGGTCCCGCCAGCCGCTTCGATCAGCGCCGTTGGCATCGCATAGAGACCTGCGGTAAACGGTGTGTCTTCGCCGCTGTCATACACGAACACACGCAGCGGCTCTTCAGCTGTCTCCAAATCGGCCGTGAAAGTCGCCAGATCGGCTTTGTAGCCATCCACAAGCGCCGCAGCCTTGTCTTCAACGTCAAAGATACGGCCAAGGTTCAGAATGTCATTATACATGTCATCCATGCTGACTTTGGCTTTTTCACCAACGTGGATGCAGCTTTCTGTCAGCTCATACACTTTCACGCCAAATGGCTCCAGCGTCTCTGGTGTCACTTCGCCGCCCACCTTCATGCCGTAGTTCCAACCGGCAAAGAAGAAATCTGCATCCGCACCGACGATCACCTCTTTGGAAGGGTATTTCGCGGACAGTTCTGGCAGGGCTTCGACACCCGCGCGCATGTCTTCATCCAGCGTCTTCCAGCCGGAAATGCCGGTATAGCCAACCATGCGATCTGCCAGACCCAGCACCAGCATCATTTCGGTGAGGTTCACATCGTTGGAAATGGCGGCCTTTGGTGGTGCGTCAAAGCTCACGGTACGGTCGCAGCTTTTAACAGTGGTTTCCGCCATTGCCGCATTTGCAGCCAGCATCACACCAAGTGCAATGGGAACATGTTTCATAGGTTTGGTCCTTTGGTTTTAAGAAAGTTGGAAAGTGAGATGCGCTTTGCCGCTCAGGCTCAGCTCTTCGCGCTGCGCTTTGACTTGAAAGGTGTCAGACACGCGATTGGCACAGAGCACCTCCTGCGGCGTGCCATATCCTTGTGGCTGGCCGTTTTTCAGCATCAGGATGCGGTCACAAACGTCCGCCGCCAGATTGAGATCATGCAAAGAGGTCACAATCGTCAGATCCAGCTCCCGGATCAGGTCCAGCACTTCGAGCTGATGACGGATATCCAGGTGATTGGTCGGCTCATCCAGCACCAGCAACTCTGGCTCCTGTGCCAGAGCCCGCGCCACCATCACACGCTGACGCTCCCCTCCGGAAAGCGTGGACAGGCTTCTATGGGCCAGACGGTGCAGATCCATCCGAGCCATCGCCGCTTCAATGATCTCTCCGTCCCGCTCTCCGGGGGTGGAAAATCCCAGCCGATGCGGCACGCGCCCAAGCGCCACAATCTCTCCCACAGTCAGGGCGAAATCGGAGGGCTGTTCCTGCAAAACCGCAGCAACTTTGCGCGCCAGCGCTCTGGGGGCCATCTGGCGCACTGATTCCCCGCCCACAAGAATGTCTCCAGAGAGAGGGCGGTGGTAGCCATAAATCATACGCAGCAACGTTGTCTTACCGGCGCCATTTGGCCCAACAATACCCATCACCTGCCCTTTGGAGAGATCAAAGCTTGTGGCCTCCAAAAGCAACGGATCGCGACGTCTCGGCGCCCAGGTTGCCTCTCTTACGGACAAAGCAAGCTCCGTCATGACACGCGCTCCAAACTCTCTTCCAACGCCATGATCGTTGCCGGGATACGCGCGAGCGTGCTCTTGCGCAAACGTCTCGGGCGATCAATGGAACTGCACCAGCCATCATGCAAATACGCGTATTGTTTGGCAAAATCGACCAAGGCATCGATGTCGTCATCGCTTTGGATATCGCCGAACAGATAGGAGGCCTTGCGCGTGGCGTGATAGGCCACCGTGCACACGCGGTCACAGCCCGCCAGACAGGCGGTGCCAGAAATTTCAAAGTCTTCTGGAATGCTGTCGCCAGCTTCCGAAATCGCGCGGCGCAACTTGGCAATCAGCTCATAGCCGGGCCGACAGTCTTCGCCCTTATGGCGACAAGAGGTGCATACAGTGATGCGATGAGATGTGTTGCGGGTCATTTCGCCCTCCGCGAAAATGCGAGGCGCGCGTAGAAACCCATCATGTCAACGGCGCAAGCCGAAAAAGCCATCTTGGCCTCCTTCCGGAACACCCCGCCCGGTTTGAGTTAAAATCAAGATGGCAGGTCTCCTGACTTGCGGTGTATGGCTTGCCTCACCTTCCCAGACCCGATCGATCCAGTGGCGCTTTGAGGCTTGCACACCGCCTACAGTTGCGGGGGCAGTCACGGAGTTGGCATAGGGTGCCGCACCGTATTCCCTTTTCATCTCAGGGTCGCATAAACCCGTGAGAACCATCATTCGCACTCAAACCGTGTCTTACAGATGTTGTCAATCACGCAAATCGATCTTTGCATGGCATGTCTTGGCCTTTGAGCACATCAAACCCATCCCCCAAGCATCGCACCACATCGATTCTCTAATGTCCCGCTTTGAGGCCCCCCTCCCCCAGAATCGCGCCCCCTCCACCAAAGCGCCTCAGAATAAAGCAGCAAACATCAAAGCCATCCTGTGTGCTCCGTGTGTGTGCCAAAATGTGCTGCACAACACGAGAAAAGAGGAACTAGGCCGCTGTTTTACAGGGGATGCCAACGATTTTCCGGAAGATGATGGTGCGCAACGAAAGAGCCAGTTCGAACGGCATTTCAAGCGACTTCGAAACGATTTCCTCGGCTGACATTGAAGCGGTTTTTGATGAGCTTGAGCGTTGGAATGACATTCTAAAAGACGACAAGACCATCTTGCGAGGGCCAAAGCCATGAGCCGCCCTGCCCCGTTTTCATTAAGACTGACCGACGAAGAACGCCAGAAGCTTGACGCTCAGGCTGGGGCGATGCCAGTCGGGTCATACATTAAGTCTGTGGTTTTTGCCGACGAAGCTCCAAAATATCGTAGTCGGCGGAAACCACCTGTTGCGGAGCAACAGCTCTTGGCTGAGGTTCTGGCGCGATTGGGTCAAACACGCCACGCTAATAATCTCAATCAAATCGCCAAACACCTCAATCAAGGCACATTGGTTGTCGATCCAGATCTGGAGGCCGATTTAAAACGCGCAGTTGCTGAGGTGGCATGGATGCGCGTGGCGTTGATGAAAGCGCTTGGGGTGGAAGAATGATCTTGGTTGCCTCTCAACGCTCTGGGGCAGTTCCCTTGGCAGACCATCTGATGAACGACATCGACAATGATCATGTTGAAGTAATCGAGATCGAGGGATTTATGGTCAATGATCTCCATGGCGCGTTCAAGGAAGCTCAGGCAATTTCCAAAGCCACGCGCTGCAAGCAGTTTTTGTTTTCTGTCTCTTTAAATCCGCCTGAACAGGAAATCGCATCCGATAAAGATTTCCGAGACGCGGCAGATCGCGTCGCCAAAGCGGTTGGCTTGGAGGATCAGCCTCGTGCCATCGTGGTGCATGAGAAAAACGGACGCCGTCACGCGCATGCTGTGTGGTCGCGCATTGATGCCCATGAGATGAAATCCGTTCAGATGTCGCACTTCAAAGCTAAACTGAGAGATGTGTCTCGCGATCTGTTTTTGGAGCACGGGTGGCCTCTTCCCGATGGGCTTGCCACATATGGCAACAAGAACCCGCTGAACTTCACACTTGCCCAATGGCAGCAAGCGCAGCGCCAAGGATATGATCCAAGAGAGATCAAACAGATCTTTCGACAAGCTTGGGAACGCAGCGATGGACTTAAGGGGTTTCAAAGTGCTTTGGCAGATCGCGGTTTTTATCTGGCGCAAGGAGACAGACGTGGTTTCATCGCACTTGATGTGGATGGAAACTTCTATTCCGTAAGCAAATGGGCAGGTGTCAAAGTCAAAGACGTCGCCACCAAGTTTGGGGATCCGACACAGCTCCCATCTGTCACGGAAACACAGAAAGCGCTTCGGGCGCGCATGACCGATCAAATAAAATCTTACATCCATCAGGTCAAAACCCGCCACGCAGAAGAAATGCACCCCTTCCTGAAAGCCCGTGCGGCAATGGTAGAGGCGCAACGCGCAGAGCGACTTCATGTCAACAAGCAGCAAAAACAGCGTTGGATCAAAGAAACCAAGGAACGTTCTGCGCGATTGAACAAAGGTTTGCGCGGGCTATTTGACCGGCTCACGGGAAAATCGGCAAACATCAGATATCAAAACGAACGAGAAGCCATGGCCTGTGCCAAAAGAGATCAACAACAACGTGACGATCTGATCACCGCACAGATACAGGATCGCCGTGATCTTCAAAAAGATGCGCGAAAGCTGAAATCCAAACACAAAACAGATCGCAAGATTTTGGCCAAAACGATTGCAGATTATGTGCGGCGACCTCCAGCCAATTCAGATCGGAACAGCGTAAATTCCCGCTCACGCAAACGCGCACGTGGGCCAGATCTGTCGCTATAGCGGTTTGTCTTTACCCGCATTTACCCCGCCATTACCCACGAGAATCAGAGCCATCCTGTTTGATGTGAAGGGCACTTGTAACTCTATTGAGGAGAAGTGTCTTGAAACACCCAACTCTAAATTCTTCACCGGTTGTGGTGGCTGCATTCCTGACAGCCAGCATGACCATCTTTGTACCAGATGCCGCTGTGGCAGACTTGGTTTGGCACAATGGGCGCTGGGTTGATGATCGTTTTCTGCGGAGATCCAACAACGGTGTATCAATGGAGGTCATGCTCTCAATCACACGTCTTTCAATCATGGCTGGGGCAACCCTTCTGGGCTTTATGATCGGTTGGTTCTTGTCGCCAGAGGCTAAAGACGTGCGTATGGCGATCCTTGGAATTCTGGCAGCCACCATTGGCCTGTATGTCCTGATTTTTGACGATGTCTTTAGCTGGAGCGTGTCCTTTCTGCTGGCCCTGTGCGGGTTTTGTTGGGGTATCGGCTATTGGTTGGGTCGGAGCCTCAAAGGACTGATAAAACCGCCGACAACCTTTGGGTCTGCCAAATGGGCAACTCCGTCGCATTTGCAGGAAAAAGGCCTTCTGGATGGAATGGGTATTTTCTTGGGCAAAATCTGGGATGGCACGCGCCTTCGCGATGTCACTTACAAAGGGGACCGGCATTTGTTTACCTATGCGCCCACACGAGGCGGTAAAGGTGTCTCGCAAATTCTGCCCAACCTGCTGCGCTATTTTGGGTCTGTGCTGGTGATTGATCCCAAGAGCGAAAATCTTGTTGTGAGTGCCAAAGCTCGGATGGACATGGGGCAAAAGGTTCTGGCAATTGATCCGTGGAACATCGGAGCTGCCAAAGTTGGGTTGGAACCTGCTCGGATCAATCCGCTGGATTGGTTGCAGCTTTCTGACATTGACGCACCTGAGAATGCCATGATCCTTGCGGATGCATTCATCCAAAAGAACGCCAACTCTGATGCATTTTGGCAGGAAGAGTCCAAAGCCTTGCTGCAAGGCCTGAATCTCTTGGTTGCTTTTGACGAACATTATGAAGGACAGCGGAACTTGGGCACTGTGCGCGATCTCCTGCTGCTGACAGGTGATGAGCAAATTGAACTTTTCGCTTATATGGCAGGCTCTGTGCATCCCCTGATTGCCAGCACAGGAGCGCGGTTCCTGCAAAAAGACCCAAAGCTCTTGTCCAATGTTATGGCGTCAGCGCAAGCGGAAACACATTTTTTGGACAGTCAACGTGTACGCGAGGCATTGTCTGTTTCTGACTTCGACTTCGCCGACCTGAAGCGTCACCCCATGAGTGTCTATCTTGTTCTGCCAGCGGATCGTCTGGAGCCATTCAATCGCTTTCTGCGCTTAATTGTGCAACAAGCCCTCACGGTTTGTGCGAGAAACATTGAAGATAAACCAGAAAAGCCTGTCCTGTTCATCTTGGATGAAATGCCTGCACTAGGTCGCCTGGCGATGGTCGAACAAGCTTACGGCCTGATGGCAGGGTTTGGCATTCAGCTTTGGGGCATTGCGCAAGACATTTGCCAATTGCGTCGTGTCTATGGTCAGGATTTTGAAAGCTTCATCGCCAACAGTGGCGCGGTCTCCTACTTTGGTTCGCCAGATAAGACTTCAGCGGAGTATTTCTCTGGCTTGTGTGGAGACACCACGGTTTGGAATTTTTCAACGGCAGTGTCTCACGCATTCTCTAGCGCAAGCTCTGGAGGCAGTAGCACAAGCGAAAGCTATACCGACACACGGGCGGCTTCACAGCGCAAACTGGCCTATCCTGACGAATTGCGGCGTATGCCCAGTGATCTGCAACTACTGCTGATTGATGATGCTGACCCGATCATCGCACGCAAAATCCGCTGGTTTGAAGATCCTGACTTCAAAGACAGGGGCGTCAACACCCACAAGGTGCAGCCAGATGATGACGAGGTGAAGAGTAACCAGCACGCTTCATAAGCACGCTCACCGCTAAGGAAGGCCAATCATGGCCTTCCTCGTTGACCTTCAATCATGAGACCCATCAATGGACGAGACATCCAAGAAGGCATTTGCCACTTCCGCCAAAACTCCCGCAGACAACATCCGCGATAAAGACAATGCACAGTTGGTGCCCAAGCCTCCAACTGGTGCCAAGCACCCACCCAATCTCGCGCCGCCTGGTGCCGTGGGCATTCGCCGCAATTTGGTGCCCAAATCGCAAACCCAAAGCCCAAAACCAGAACCGCAACATAATCGCGACAACGGTTTCGATCACGACCGCTAAACCGCGTGACATACCGCTTAGGATGATGCTCCTAATGAAGGATAGCGCATTTTGTGCTATCCTTTTTTTATGGGTCAGCAGGAATTTTTAAACTACTTAAGACAGTTAGAAGACAGCGGTAATTTCAGCAAGACCATCAACCGCATCTACACAAATCATCGTGGCATTGGTGAATTGATCATGCTGCCGCAATGCTATTGGGACATCGTGGATTGGCTGGAACAGCAAGGCGACATCAGTTTTGCAGACTGGGTGACCCATTGTAGTGTGAACCCGCACGAGGACTGGTCCCTGTCACATCAGCTTATGTATTGGATTTGGTTTGACCTGTCCAATCGTCATCGAGACGGATTAGAAATACCCGCTGGCATCGTACCCGAAGCACATTTGTTGGCAACGCTGCCAGTAAATGACTTGGCTCCTAAGCACTAACTAAGAGGCAGGTCCATCCAAGTCGCTGTTGTGACAAATGGCATCTCCAATAGTGTCAATCGCGCCCCATCACAGCCCGACAAATGGTCTGCCTTGAAAGTCCAAGCTCCTCGGCGAGTTGATCAACGGAGGCTTCCCCAATATCCAACCGATGGCGCAACAACGCCGCCATATCAGGAGATATGGACCTTGGACGACCGATATGAACGCCGCGCGCCTTGGCAGCCGCCATACCAGCCTTTGTGCGCTCCGCAATTTGCTCACGTTCAAATTCGGCAAAAACAGCAAGCTGACCATAGAGTAATCTTCCGACTGCTGTTGTTGTATCAATGCCCTGGGTGATGGCGACGAAATCGACTTTGTTTTGGCGCAGGTCCTCCAATAGTTGAAGCAAGTGCAATGTTGAACGACCCAATCGATCCAGCTTCCATACAACCAGTGTATCCCCCTCAGTAAGATCCCGCAGCAACGTATCCAACGAACGCCGCGTGACACATGCGCCTGAGACGCCGAAGTCACCATAGATCACATCGCATCCTGCCTCTTTGAGCGCTTCAATCTGCAAAGATTCGTTCTGGTCTTGGTCTGATACGCGGGCATATCCTATCCGACGCCCCTGTGATTTGGTCACTCCTAGTTGCTTCATAAGGTCAGTGTGACTGACTTTGGACATGTGGCAAGCCTCCAAAACCATGTGTTTTTTGCTTTCCAAAAGGGTTCCCTTTTGAACGCGGTGTGAGAGCGGTTTTGCGGTGGTTACGGCGTTCCAGATTTCTGTGGAAAACTTGGCGGTTGATGACTTTTGGCGGGATTTATGTCATGTATATCAAAAGGGAAGCCTTTTGACGCGTTCAGACCAAAGGACTCCCTATGTCTGCGTCACACACTGAACCAAAAGCTCCAAACGAACCAATTGCCACCCTGCGCAGCTTGGTCGCAGTGATCATCTTGCTTGGCGTGATGTTTGGCAGCACGATGCTTGCCGAAGTCTTCGATAGTGACTTTCCGACCTATTTCGGGACTGTCGCTTTTTGCCTACTGCCGATAGCTGCGCTGTGTCTGCTGTATTTTGGTTTTGAACTGGCTTTCTTCCGTATCGCCCTTTGGCTTACCCGCCGCCGTGGCTAGGCCGTAAGGGTTTACTCTTCAATGCGCACTCTTTGTGGGCCATCGTCGTTCATATCACGTCCAGCCGCCAAATTGCCTTTGCGGCGTTTGTTTTCACCGAAGGCTTTTTGTCCCCCAGAGGCTGTGCCACGAATACCCCCAAGGATCTGGTTTCCAGCAACCACACCCGCGGCCACCACCTCACGTGATCCATTGATAGGGTCACCTCGGCTGTCACTGAATGGCGATACCCCCGCACCCAACCAGCGCAGCATACCTTTGGGCACATCATCAATCATTTTGAAGCACATCAAAGCGATGTTGTAGACCAAGAACACATAGATAATTGTGTAAACAAACACGCCAAAAGCCCCGATGGAGTTGTTGGCAATGTCGCTTTGCGTGATGGCTGTCGCCGCGTTAAACAGCGTTGAGAAGAAATAGACCGCCGCGCCAAAGAGAATGTAGCCGCCAATCAGCCCAAATATGATCAAGGCGGGGCGCAGCAAGATCATCAGCAAAAGCTGGTATCCTCCAAGGGCGGCAGGTCCCGGCATTCCACCTTCTTCAATTCTCAGATGTGCCAGAGCCCAAAGCGGCATGGCCACGATGGCTTCAAAAATTTCCAAGACCCAGCCCATCACCGCAAAGGCAAAGTAGACAAACGGGATGATTGGCAAGACATAAGCCAAGAAGATCCCTGCCACTAAAGCAATTGCAGCAAGCGCAAAAACAATCGAGGCAGCAGAGGCTGCAAGATCACCTACAAAAGCGACACCGGCTTTGGCCGGACCGGATGTTGCAGGCAATGCGCCCGCAACACTGCCCGCGACAGTGCCGCCGAGGCCCAATGCGGTTCCCAATCCCAACATTGCAAACGAACGATTGAGCATGCCATGTCCTGCGGCAGCCAAGCGCACCATCGGATCCAAGGTCGGATTGTCCTTCAACTGATAAATATGTTTCGATCCAACAAGGTTAATCAACGCCTTAGACAGCCAACCTGTCTCCCCAGCAGCATTGGCCTCTTCCAGTCTGGCGTCTTTATAAAGCGGCGAATGTTCTGGAACGCTGTCCACAATAGCGCCGCTAAAGTCATTGGCTGCATGTGTGATGGTTTCTTCAATCTTACCTGTGAGTTGCCCTGGCAATCGGTACCGGCTCACACCAAAGAATTTGCCAAGTGCGCCGCGCTCGTTGCTTTCCACATCTGTGGCTTGGAACAAAATATCCAAGGTCGGAATCGCGGATGCCACCGCATCCATATAGCGCTGATTGATGGTGCCCAGCGTTCCATACCAAAGCCCCGCTGCGCCCCAGCCGCGATCCACCATCACATCATAGCCATCGCTCTTGGCGTATTCCGCCTGCGCAATGGAATCATAAGATGCCAAGATTTCCAGATTGATGTTCTCATGGGTCTGCGCACTGACCTCTTTGAGCAACTCGGGGATAAACTCCAAAGTGCTCTCATCGCCATATCCGGGCTGCTTACGCACCGGTATGTTATAGGCCGCGATTGCTTCGGCAGCAGGTTTGACCGCGTCAGAGATCCGTTTGATTTCTTTGAGATACACCTCCTTGATCTGCTGGTGTACCGTGCCAAGACGCTGTTCCATATCTTTGCCAACCAGAGGCAAATTCCACCACCAACGTTCTTCTTCCAAAGTCACGCTGCTGCCGTCTGCAAAGACGTCAAACTCCGTGGTGGAAACACTGATACGTCCACATGTGTGATCCGTGGCTTTCTTACCAACCGGATTGCGAGACCATGACAAGACAACAGCATCCTTGGCATTCCATGCGGCGTTGATCATGGCAGAGGGGTTGTCAAAATTGGGCGCAACAGACGTACGTCGCCCTGTCACTTGCAGGATCTTCACCTCTTGGGTGTCAGACGCCACCGCCTGATTATATGCTGCAGCACAGACTTCATTCAGAAATATCCGCTGCACCAAAGCGGAGGTGCTTTCTCCTGCGGGTTTGTTCACGATGTTCTGCCCAGAGGTGACCGAGCCAACAAAGGTTGTCCAAGCCTGTGTGCCAAGCCCTGATCCCATCTTGGCAACCCACAAGGTGAGATACTGTGCGGAGTTCAATCCCGTGCCAAGCGGCACCAAGAGGCCTAGCGCAATGACAAGTCGCACCGGTGCCCAAAGGCTGTCAAAACGACGACCAAAAGGCGTGCCGGTTTTGGCAGCCTCCCCCACCACTGTCATTACAAAGTAGATTACGATAATCACCGCAATGACCATGGTGGCGGCACTGTAGAACCCCAGCATGGCTTGCAGTGCAGTATAAACAGGCGTTCCCATCGGTTGAGAGGCAGCCCCAAACACACCTAGGTTTGGGCCAAAGACCTGTTCTAAAAAGATGAACACCACATCAGTGCTGACATTGTCAGAAGGCGTTGAGAAATAACCACCAGAGGCCATTGCAGGGCGCACAT
Source organism: Shimia sp. R11_0 (assembly GCF_017744035.1). Lineage (NCBI taxonomy): Bacteria > Pseudomonadati > Pseudomonadota > Alphaproteobacteria > Rhodobacterales > Roseobacteraceae > Shimia > Shimia sp. R11_0. The sequence goes on from NZ_JAGHQY010000002.1 coordinate 451,842, forward strand.
CTAATACGGCCATGGCGGCAATGATGAGCAATTGCACGAAGATCATGACAATCCCGGCAACAACCGCGCAGAAGATCATAATCTGATCCAGATGCGCCCATGACCATTTGAGATGAGAAGCGGCTTCCGCCAAAAGGCGCTTTACACCAAAGCGACCGATATTTTGGCTCATCAAAGCCGGATGATTGGCAGGAAGGAGACGTGCGGATCGTAAAACAAGAGCAAGAAGATAGGCAAAATAGCCAAAGTGATACCCAAGGGCGCGCAAACGCGGAATAATTTCCGGTCGTGTGGCATAGCGCCAAACAGCCTGCGCTGTCGCCTTGTTCATTAATCCCTTTTCTTGAAACGTTCCTTCTGTACCCATAGTGCCTCATTTGTTGTGTTCTTAACAATTTACTACACAAATCTTAATTTTTGGTCAATAATACTTACCAATTATGGATCACTTGAAACTGCACAAACTGGCAAAGGACACAAAATCACGTCTGCCTGACACTCTATCCAGCTCAGAACGGGCGGATTTTTATGTCCTTTTGGGAAAAGAGATGGGGATGCTACACCTCCTCACACCAGAGGCACAGCCGCCAAATCCCAACTTCATTCCTCCACCAGAGAAAGCCCCTGAGCTTTATCGCGATAGAGAAGATCGCACAGAAACCGCACCCGCGTTCACCTATCGTGTCTATCAGCACTGGCTGGGTCGCGGGTTGGCACGCAATCATCTGCTCAGCCTTGACCGCTCTCTTTATGACGCAATCTACAATTGGTTGAAAAAGAAACCGCTTCCCGATTGGCTCGATTTACCTGTGCTGACCGATCTCATCGACAGGCAGTTGGCAGAGATGGGTGTCAAAGAAGGGGAGATGCTGCCGCACCCTTCCTTTGACAACGGCATGCGGGAGCAACTGCGGCTCTATCACGCTGCCAAGACACGTGCGCGGAAGAAAGAGAACAAATAATGCCCACCCCCATCCATCAATCAACGTTTTGCGCGTTCGGAACGACATTGCTCCACAGCAAGCTCGCGCTAAAATAGGCAACCTTGGCGTTGCTCCTCAACATATTCATTCCATGACCTAGAATTACTGGCTTCATTCAGCCATGCCAACGCATAACCAACCGCTCCGCCAAATTTAATGATCTCCTCTGCTGGTAAGAAATGAGATTTATAACCTGTTTCCGTAATCGGTAGGTTTTGACGATCATCGCTAATGATCTCTAGATGGGCAAAGCCAAAGCCCTCGTCCACGATTGACCAATTGGGACAATATCGGACTTCTATCCCAATATTTTGCCAGATCACTTTCTGTGATTTATATCTTTCATTACTGTTTGTGTTCTGCGTCATGGTCTTACTCCTCTTTAATTTAACGGTTGCGCATGCAACCGTCTGGCTTCCGCCGAGGAGCGGGGGTGCAAGGATCAAAGGTGCCGTAGGCAGGACCAGAGCCACGCGCAGGTGCAGCGTAGCGAACCGAGCATGGCGAGGACCCACCCTTTGATCCGCGCGGGGGTGGCAGCCCTAGTACCTCGCAAATGGTCAGAGTGAGGGCAATCTCCTGACCATCAAAAATTAGAGAAGTGGATCTGGGCATAGTTGCTATTGAACTGCGCCCAGAATTTTCTCCACCTTACGATGAACTATTTGGTTTAGTTTGATTACCTTACGTGGCTAGTTTGCCCATCTCTAACCACTCTTCACATGCCATCAGTGTCCGATTACCAACGTCGAATATGGTCTTTGCTGTATGTAATCCTGTTATCATGCTGATCGAGCTTTTCGGTCTAAGGTGCCGCACTACACAAATACAAAATCCTCCACATCTATCTTAGACAGAGAAACACCCTCGACCACGATAGTGTCATTCCCAAACGCGATTTCAACACCGCTCGCGCTGCTTGAAACGACCAGTCCTGCGTACCCGTTGGCTTGGCCGCGAATTTCGATCAAGTCAATGCCATCCTCAAAGTCAGAAATTGTGTCGCTACCCTCACCCGAAGAAAACACAAAGATGTCCGCACCGCTTCCACCAGTCAGGTGATCATTACCTGCGCCACCAATCAGGCGGTCGCTGCCACTCCCTCCGAACAATGAATCGTCACCACTTCCACCATTGAGAACTTCGATATTTACTTCAGAAAGATAGGTACGCATGCGAACTCCGCCGTCACTATTATCATAGACAGTGACAAGTTCTGAGCGCCCATCGCCGTCAAAGTCCGCAGTCAACCACTTTTGGCTGCTCCAAAATCCCCACGTACTGTCTGGCGTCCAATTTCCTACATTGGTAAATCCATCTCCGCTAGACAGGTAGGCACGGATCGTCAGGCCGCCAGCATTGTCATCATAGACTGCAGCAATATCATCTTTACCGTCACCATCGAAATCTCCGGAGAACCACTCCTGTGTCTCCCAAAAACCCCAAGTTTTGTCGGGCGTCCAATTGGCAACGCTCGCAAAGCCGTTGTCTTCTGACAAGTAGACACGCATGGTTAGACCACCGTCGTTGTCATCATAGACAGCGGCAAGATCTTCTTTTCCATCCCCATTAAAGTCACCAGACATCCATTCTTGGCTGTCCCAGAAGGCCCAAGTAATATCAGGAGACCAGTTGTTTGCATTAACAAATCCGTCACCTTCCGAAAGGTAGGTGCGCATCGTCAAGCCACCATCATTGTTGTCATAGACAGCAACAATATCATCACGGCCGTCACCGTTGAAGTCACCGGTCATCCACTTCTGCGTGTCCCAGAACGCCCAAGTGTTGTCGGGGCTCCAATTCGCTGCATTTACAAAAGCGTTCGTACCAGACACATAAGTGCGAAGTGTAAGCTCATCATTGTTGTTGGAATAGACTGCAAGCAAATCATCCTGACCATCCCCATCGAAGTCGCCACTGAGCCATTCTTGGCTGTCCCAGAAACCCCAAGTGTTGTCGGGCGACCAGTTATCCACGCTTGCGAATTCGTTGCCTTCAGATAAGTAGGCCCTCATAGTAAGACCGCCACCGCTATTCCCATACACAGCTGCTAGGTCACCCAACCCATCTCCATCAAAGTCTCCAGAAACCCACTTCTGCCGGTCCCAGAATGACCAAGTGTTGTCGGGCGACCAATCGTCCGCATTTTCGAAATTTCCCCCGGTGTTCTCACCGGAGTAGATTATATCATTTCCGGCACCGCCATGAATGGAGTCGCTGCCAGCACCGCCAAAGATGATGTCATCACCAGATCCAGAATTTATAATGTCCTCTTTTGCGGTGCCTTTAAACTCTATCTCTCCAGTTGGAGTGATTGCCACGGAGTTTAGTGAACTGCCATCCGCAAACTCCAAACGATTGATCTGTTTGCCTTTATTCGCAAAATCAACCGTGTGCGTATCACCCCCCACATCATTGTAAGTGAAGCGCAGGTACTCACTATCCTCTGGGCCAACCAGACTGACAGTCACGTCTGCCAAATTCAAATCTTCAAATCGGAAAGTATCCACACCACCGTCTATAGGTTCGCCCCAAGATGTGATACGAACGTTGCCTGCAGCAGAGTAGTATCTGTAGAAATCATCACCGGTTCCTCCAGCAAGATACTGCGTTCCAGGCGCGTCGGTATTGGCAACAAGCGTGTCATTTCCAGCATACCCCCGCAGATAGTAACTATTCGCCTCATTTGGGCTATAAATAACATCGACGTTTTCGGAGCCGTCAAGAAGCAATCGCCCACCAGAACCGAATTCTACCTGCGCAAAGTGGCTTCCGTCTGCAAACTCAAAAGAGTTGATTTGCTCACCCTTATTTGCCCATTGAATCTTGTGTTCCGTACCACCTTCGTCGGTAAATGCGGCTTGTAGAAATTCACCGTCGGCGGCCGTCCCGCTATCAACGAGACTAAAGGTGACTTCCGCCAAGTTGACATCTGCGAAACGGAAAACATCCTGACCCTCATTAGCTCCTTCGCCGTTGGCAGTTACCCGTACATCTCCGGCGGAGGCATAATAAATATAGGTATCATTGCCGGCTTGGCCGCTCATATAGTTCCAACCACCACCTTCAGCTGCAGCAGCGGAAACAAGCGTATCGTTTCCTGTCCCACCCTGAATAGAATAACGGCCGTTCCAGAGCCCTCCAACTGAGATGACATCACCCTCGGTATCATCACCAGTGAACACCAACATTCCATTTCCGTCTCTGGTTACATCACCAAACGAACTGGTTCCACCGTAACCAATCGCAATAAAATTATCCCACCCGACAATTGACGCGCTACCTTCCCGTCCATCTTGGGTCTCCCAAGTGAGAACTTTTGCACCATCTACATCGGAAAACGTCACCTGATCTTTTGTAACACCAAAGAGGTGAAACGAACTCCCGCCAGTTCCTTGGTCCTCAATTTGATTGTCACCAACAGCATCAATCGCATAGTGATTTTCGCCGCTACCGCCCAAGAGGGTATCATCTCCCAACCCGGCGATCAGATGGTCATTACCTTCGCCACCAGAAAGCATATCGCTTCCTGCACCACCGAACAGTCGATCGCTGCCAAGCCCACCGTCAAGACTGTCATCGCCCAGGCCACCAACCAAACTATCGTCACCGGTATTACCGAAAAGTGTGTCGTTTCCTGAGTATCCATACACAGTATCGTTGTTCTCATTGCCAGTGATATGGTCATCCCCACTGGAAGCAACAAAACGGTTGCTGATCTCATCTCCGCTAGCTTGGTAGTCTCGCATCAAACCAAGGCGTTCAGCTTCAAGGAATGTGACCGCCCACCCTTGTGCATAAGCGCTGTTTGGCCCAGCGGCGGCTATTGCGGCATCATATGCCACCTGATCAGCGAGGTATTGTTCATACTCTTGCGCGATTTGCATATTGTACTGCAGCTGTGAGTACAATTCCTGATCTGTCAGAACAGAAATTCCACTGTCCGCGACAGCTTGGACGAGTTCGTCTTTGCTTGAGAAATTAAAACCTTCCTGCTCCACGCGTAACATCATGGCACGTAGGTAGAGCGCATCGCCCAGTTCGTCGACGGCCGCATCTTTGGAAGGTAATAGTAGATTTTTATTTCGGCTCGAAGAAGATAACCTGTCAGTGATCCGAGCCACCATTGCGGCATCTGAAACAGCTGTGAGCTGGAGATCTGAATAAATTCCATTCAGCGCTTCCAAAACTGAACTTGCTATGTCGTCTTGTGAACCGGCTGGCCAATCCTCGACCAATTGTTGAAGTTCTTCGTTTGTGGTCCCAAGCGTCGCCTCAGGGTTGACTTCTGTATAAACCCATTTCTTTTTAACTTTGATCCCGAGAAACTTTTTCCAATAAGAATAGGAACCGAAATGCACGATGTCGTCGACAAAATCGGCGTCGATTTTGGCAGCATCAATCACATCAATGAACTTGAGATCTCCGTCATTGATTTCAAGCTTTTGTACCGTATCAACAACGCGCGACTGCATCGCCACATCAAGCGCCTCAAAATTGCGACTAGATCCATTTTGAATAAGATCTTCATAGTGTCCAAACACAAGCCGAAGCTCATCACCCAACTCAGCAAAATTGTTTGACTGCGATTGCGATTGCGTAATCACTCCATTCATAAACTCGACGTAGGACTCGGCCATTCTTTGGCCGGTTTCAAGGTTGCCGCCATCATCACTCCAAGAGGTGCCGACCTCAAACAAACCTGTGTCTTTGTTGAAAACAACGTTGGTGAAGGCCTCTGGGTTCTTTTCGAAGAGTTGGTCAAAAATGCGCCCAACAATCACTGAAACGATCGCCACAACCGGGTTAATAGCGGCAAGCGCTTGGGTGGCAAATGTAGCTTGGGCGGCAAAATTCCCTAAATTTAAGGCTGTGGAAATAGCCCCGTTGATGGAAGATAAAACGCCACTAAAGAAAGTGTTCAGCGCAAGAGTGGTTAGACCTGATGCAAGCTGCCCTTCCACGGTTTCAATTTCCGGTAAGAGCCTCCGGAACCCTATGGACAACGCCTGTGTACCAATTGCGCCGATACTGAACACTTCCTTGAAGTCGAAATCGTCAAGGCCTTTAAGATCCTCAAGTGCGCCACCAAAAATCTTATTCGTTTCATCTACGCCCCAAACGTCCACCAAGAAGGTTTCAAAGGCTTCATCAACAATGTAGTTGATCCCTTCACCCGCCATACGCGTGAACAGCTCATCTCCAATGCCGTCTCCGATCATGCCGCCGAAGACTTCCGCCATGATCCAACCTGTAAGCTGTGCGCCGGTATAGTCGGCAGCATTGCTGACCAGATCACCGGCAATGTCCTTAAACGTATGACTTACCACGCCAACGGTACTACCACCAACATCCACGTCATCATCTGGCATGGCAATTTGGCTGTGAATCTGCCCTCCGGCAAATTCAAAGATATTTTCAACAAATGTCCCTAGTATGGTGTTCGTCGCGATCTGTTCAAACGGAGTGGCGTCGTCACCCATAATGGCCGTCGTCAAAAACGGGGTAATCAACGTGCCAACGTTTTCACCAAACTGCGCTCCAGTCAGTATGACAGGAGGTTGCTTGATGACTTTATCTCCGGATCGCACGATCTCCACCTGCACCAACCGACCATGCTTATCGGTGTAGGTTTCGATTATCTTGAGAACTTCCTCGCCGTTTTCATTTTCAACCTTATAACGAGTGGTTCCGGCTTTGTATCCGTTTCTCTCTGTGACGATCTCAACGTAGTCAAGCTCATTGTTGTCGTCCAAATCCCGCAAGGTAGACCAATCGATACCAGCCCATTCTTCGGGTGTTAAAAAGGAAAGAACACTTTCATTGTGAACTCGAACTCCATCGGCAACATAATTATGGTGCTCTCTGACTTCGAAGTTGTAGACACGATGCGAAGATGTTCCAACAGCATGCGTTGGCGCTACATCCTGGTTGGTTTCCAGAGAAATCTTTGATTGAAACAACGACGGGCTAAACGCGCGCATAGGGGCGCTGACAGGCAAAGCAGACATTGGAAATTACTCTTCTGGAGAATTGTTTTGGGCTTCCGCCACTTGCGAAAGGAAACCTTCGACGAATAGTTTTTCGTCTGCGAAGGGGCTGATACAATCGATCACAACGACATGTGGTCCTGAGCGCCAATCTTCGAGACCCAAATCCAACGCCCCCCCCTCCACACGCGCCTTCACCTCATCAGAGGCATACGCCCATACGATTGCCGCAATGGGCTGTTTCTCTTTCATAAACACACGAACCTGACGGAACATCAACGGAGCCGAAAGATGGCTTTCGAGAATTGAAATGGGCCTATCTCTATGCTTTGCTGACATGGTCATCAGCCAAGTCACTTGCCCCATCACCTTGGAAAACTCTTCTGAGCTCGGCACATCACGAGCAGCGGTCTTTTCGTTCAATTTGTTCACGGCTTCATCTCCGGATGTCGTCGCGCAATAGTGTCTTTGCGCAGGCAGCAACCATCGTGCCCGGAAGAGCACTGTCACCACCGTTGGATTTTGGGATGTCCGCCTTCTGATTTTGGCGGAGGATGTCTCAGAGACTTTCTGCCATCTGAGTTAGACTGGGCCTACGCAAAGCCCCGATCAGTCAGTCTCTTTTGTTCTCAGGCTCTTTAGCGTGAGAGGTTCATTGCGTGGCATACCGTCATAGTCGGCACCGGCAAGCGGTTTCACAGGCCCACCATCAAGCACGGTTGGCGCAGAAAGGCGTGGCCCTTGGCTTTCCCATTCAGCAGCTTTGTAAATCTCTACAAGCGAGGTTCCCGAACAGGCCAAAACGAAGTCTTCGGGCTTGGGCAAAACATCGCCAAATTCCCAATGGAACGGCATCGCGACGCCATCTTCCAATCGGATCAATTCGTCCTCACCAACCATACCACCTGCGGCTGCAATCAAATCCGCCACACAATAGTCCGCGTAGCCTTCATCGTTGCGCACAATGAACCGTGTCCCCAGACGGATACGGCCTTGGTCTATGACCTCAACTGCGCCGTTTGATGTAAGTGTCCCGGTGATCGCTTTCACAAACCCATCCAGCGGTCCATCCACAGGTGCATTGGTGGCTGCGCGAAGTTGCACACCGTCTTGTTGCTCTACCACCCCGTCGTCACGCAAGATGTCGATGAGGGTCTCATACTTGCTGACCCGCTTGCTGTCAGGGCGGTAGTAGACGTGACCTGGGGTGACGCGGGTACCATGAAAATTCAGCAGAATTTTCGCGTCGTTGGTCATGGTGCGGGGAACATAGCCCGGAACCAGATTGCCATTTTTGTCGTGTGATACGACCCAATCTCCGACTTCGATCAACTCTATCGGCTTCTTCCAGATTTTGGCACGCACCTCGTCTTGATCGTATTGCTTGCACGGATTTTTCGGATCAGGCGCGAATTCAGGTTCAAGCGGCCACATGTCGATGGGAACCTCGGGACCAAAGCACAACTTCTTAAGAGTTTCCAATAATTGAACAACCGTTGGCATGGAGTAGCCCTCTTTTGCCAACCTGGAGAGCATGTCTTGAATGCTGACGCTTCCGCCCGTGCCTTCACGAATCGGGGGAAGCCCCATATCCTCACGAACGCCATTCATATACTCAATCACTTGGGTTTCTTCGTTAATTAACCCGCCATGTATGAATGTATGAGCAAATTCATGCCCTAAGCGCTCCTCAATAGTCATTTCCCGAATAATGATAGAATCATTTCTCAAATAGTTTAGGCTTTCAAATGCAGCAGGGCTCTCCTCCCAAGAAAAATAAAATTGGCTATCAGGAAAGTCTTCGAAAGCAACACCTGCTGCACTTGCTCCACTAGATTGGTATGCCCATTTGAAATACGTATCGTATAATTCACCCAGTCCCAAATTCGGCAATTGCGACCAGGTGTCGTATCCATCGATGTATTGACCATTATTTTGCCAAAAAGCGTCAGAGTCAGGGAAAAATTCCACTGGATCAATGAATCCTACGTCGTTTAATCGGTTGATGAAATCGGCGTCGCTCATAGGATCGCCCAAACGGTACGTCCATCCATCCGGAACGCCTGCACCTAAAATGGTCGCTGAAACATCAAAATTCACCCCAAGATAAATTGTCCCGTCTATTAGGATATTGTAACCGGGGGCGCTATCTGTAATGCCACCGGGGGAGACATTTTGCACGCCGGGCAGCTCAGCAGCAGAAACGGATGTCACTACAATAGATTGTGACATTGGCGAGGCAACGTAAGTGTCCAATGAGCTTCGAAATGTTGGTGATTTATCGTAGAGATACTGATAAGCAGCTTGTAGCTCCGAGGCGTTAGGCCCCTCAAAAGTAATGTTATCTAATGCGCCCATGGCCAATCCTCCTGTCCGATAGGACATGTTTCTGTCGCCTCTTCATGATACTGGTAGCTTCTACCATCCCATGCATAGCCGATATTTCCCGACTGTGTAGAAATGCAAAAAATCCGACGGACGGATACTGCACCATCCACCATGTCCCCAGTTAGGCGCTCATAAAAGAATATGTGACCATCACTGATCTCAGAGTGCTCCAAAGCGCCATTATGTATTAAGTTCACCAAACCGATTTTGTCTGATATCTCAAAAAAATTGAGCTTCACAGGCCCGTTTGATACTGTTCTACAAGGTACTTCTTGAACACTTGGAATTGGAGGCTCACAGGCTCTCTCGTGAGCATCTTGGAGATTCACGGGCCAGAAAATATAATTGTTTGGAACATTGTGATCCGCAATTATTTTCGTGCTGATGAAAGCCATCAGCACGAAAATCAGTAGCGAGAAAGTCACGTTTCTACTGAACATTGAGGATATCAAACAGTGAAATACATCCTTATATATATTAGGCATGACTTGCGCCAATCTCACGTGGCGGCAGAGCCCAAAGTCTAAGACCTATTTTCTTACCCGAGCAACCAAAATGGTCGTTTTTGTCACTCTCAATCTCCGCACAAGTGATCGAGGTGTTAGCTGTTCCAAAACCCGAGACAAAACGTATAGGGTTTTGGAAGGTTTTTGAACTCGGACCGCGTTTCCTGATATCGAGATGTATCATCTTTCCTGCATTGGACCCAACACTGATATCGACGCCACCAGTCCCACTCTTTGAGGCGATCATTTGTCGCTTCAGTCCAGCAACTATCTCAAGCATTGCAGCATACCTTTCGGCAAAATAGCGTTCGTAACATCCAAGCAAAATCCTACAACACGCGGGCCAACAAAGTGGCCACCAATATTCATAACCGAGACTTCGCAATTTTCATGGGGAAAGGCATTTTGCCTAGTGCATGACGCTCAATGTCGCCGTAAGTAAACTTACTCACAGTGAGAGGCCGAAATCAATATTTAGATTGTTTTTTTCAGATTACATCACAACCACCTGAAAAATCGATCGATTTCACCAAATTTGCCTCAGAAAACAGGCAGGCCGAAGCTATATGAACACTATATGAACAAAGGGAGCTTTTCGTTCCGGCACCTCGACTCACTCAGGTTCTTAGCAAGTGGGCAGTTGGTCCCGAGGCTTATGAGGGAACGGCTTGAGCCATTGCGGCCCGCGAGCCGTCATACACGCCTCCCTTGCTTACTGTTGATATTGATCAATGCAGGTCAGGGTCTAACCACAAGCCCTGCCCTCCTCGAAATGGTGACGGGTTAGCCCTACCTACGGCACGGATCAAACGCGCACGTTTTGTCGGGTTCAGCTTCGATAAGCTGGCGGCATTCAAGCGGCGGACGGTTGATCAGGGTTTTCAGGGGCAGGAACGCCCTTGATGTCGATGGGTGCAGGGAGAGCGAAATCTCACCTGCGAGGGATCAAACACCGATATGTTTGCATGGTCGTGACTGGCTCAATGCCAATCTCGACCATCAGCTTTGGGGGATAAAACGGGGGAGCGCAGCAGCCCCCTTTTCAAGATTGTGTGGTACTACCACACACATCTTGCCAAACTCATTAATGGATCAGTTATTGCAAAGTTGATCCGGCTGGCGGTGTCAAAGGGTATCACCAGCGTATGATTTGGGTCGAACACATCTTGGGTCAATTTGGACCGCTCGCAAGCTGGATCGGATCATACAATTTTTATTGATCTGAACAGATGAAGGAGAATCTATAGATGTCTCGATGGCAAGAAAAGATAGTAGAAAAAAGCGCCGACACATTCGTCGGTATTGATGTAAGCAAACATAAATTAGACATTTGCATCCTGCCCCATGGGCTGGTGTCACAAGTGGAAAATTCAGTAAAAGCCATTCGCGGGCTTATTCGCGAATTCCACAAACATGGCGTTCAATTGATCGCCATGGAAGCAACGGGAAAGTACCATCGATTGGCACATTCTATGCTGCATGAGGCGGGACTGAGCGTGACAATCGTTAATCCTTTTCGATCTCGGCAATTTGCGGATAGCCTTGGAAAGTTGGCAAAGAGCGACGTGATCGACGCTGAGGCCTTAGCTCGGTTTGCACAACGCATGGAACCTGAGATAACGGTTCCAGCAGAAAAAACATTACAAGAATTACACGATCTGCATATTGCTCGGCGTCAGGTCTGCGATGAAGTGGCAGATTTAAAACGCCAACTTCAAACAACAGACCACCCGATTGCCAAGCGCCAGATCAAGGCGCGAATGTCACTTGGGATGTGCCACAAGGAAGCGTTGGAAGTTGCGATTTTTGACCTGATCAAATCCACTCCCGATCTGCGAAGCAAGTTCGAAATCTTGACTTCCGTTCCAAATATCGGAAAAATTACCGCAGCAATTATGCTTGCCGACCTGTCCGAGCTAGGAGAAGCCAACGCTAAAGAAATAGCCTCTCTGGCAGGCGTTGCGCCGATGAATTGGGACAGTGGCACAAAGTCAGGAAAACGCATTATCAGAGGCGGTAGACGCACCGTCCGCAACGCTCTGTACATGTGCGCGGTAAGTGCGATCAGCCGATCTGATCCATTCGGCCAATCCTACCGCAGACTTATTCAGCGAGGCAAAAATCCAAAGGTCGCCCTCACCGCAGTCATGAGAAAATTGGTCGTTGTGGCAAACACCTTGATTTCTGAAAACCGCCATTGGCAACCAAATCGAATAGCCGCTTGAGAAATTAAATTTCTTGATGAATTTAGCACGTAGCGACAAAAATATGTTATTGTTAACAGCACCCTACCTGCTTTCAGGACGAGATGGCGTGAGACGTGCGGGGGATAGCAATGCCAAATTTGAACCCCGTTAGGGTGCAATTCGCTTCTTAATGACCAATATCTATCTTGTGGACGGCAAGATGGAGAGAAGCCATGTCTTTTTCGAAGGCCTTCAACAAATCAGCAAGTTGGAGAAAGATTTTTCGTTTTCCTAAAAATGTTCGACCTAACCGTGTGAAAATGATTCAAACCCCATCCAGAACAGATATTTTTCACACATCAAAAGGCGACTCCGATCACGGTCATTCTGTAATCAACCGTGGCGAACTTGACTATTCTCGGACCCAAGGTGGCAACGTCGTAAAGGACAAACCTAGGAAAAAATCGGGTGGAACCTGCCCTAACTGCGGACGGCCCAGAGGATAGTAATCTCTCAAAAAGTATGTAGGCCAAGGCGAGTGGAGCCTCCACATAGCTCAAGCGAGGATTGGCCTACATACATACTTTGTTGTGGACAACTAAATCGACAAATTGATTTTCACACAGATGCTCGCAGCACGACTTAGTGCTGTAGCGGTGAACCTTAAGCCAAGAGATGATCAAGGTATTCGTAGCGTAAAGGTGTCAACTGACCTTGCACCCAGCACCTATGTACAACCTTCAAATGGCTCACGACTTTCATCAAGAATCCTGTACTCTGAGCTTTGAAAAAACGAGCAGAACCCTGGAAATTTATGCCCCCTGACTTTTCAAAAAAGACTGTAGATACCATCGCAAAGAGAGCTGGTTTTAGGTGCTCCAACCCAGACTGCGGCGTCGCCACCGTAGGGCCGAACTCGCAATCAGACAAAGCGACAACCATTGGAGAAGCTGCGCACATTTCCGGTGCGCGGCCTAACGCTCCACGTTTCGACGAGGCCAAGACCGACACAGTTAGATCTGCAATTACCAACGGTATTTGGTTATGCCGAAACTGCCACAAAATGATAGATGCCGATGCGGACAGATACTCAATTGAACTTCTTCTCATTTGGAGGGAGCGCCACGAGAAGAAGATACTTCGTGAGCTAGGAACAGAAACTGACCGTATTCAAGCAGAACTAGATAGAGAAAGAATCGAGCAGTTTTCCCAGTACCCCGCTATCATCAGACGTATCGCCATAGACAAACCCGACGGATGGGAGTTCACATTAACAGCAGAACTCTTCCGACATCTTACAAAACAGGACTTCCAAAAACTAAAAGATTTGGAAAACGGTATGTACAACACCATAGGTGAGCACGTTTACGACGAGTCCGCCCTTGAATGGCTAAACCAACGCATTAGAGAAATGTCGACAATGGTTGAACCAGCAGAAAAGTTGCTCGATCGTCTCTCAAACAGTTGGGGAATGCCCGGTGAACCTGGAAACATAGATGAAATACATCATACCTGTGTCTTACTTCAGCGATGGATACACCAGATTGTAGAGTACGAGGAACGCGTTCATGCAGCTTTGGTATCGGATGACTACATGGAGTGCAAAAGCGTTGTAACAGGCATCTTAGCCTTGCAGGCTCTTAAACTAGAAAACATCCCAGAGACATTAGATTCAATGCTTGAAGAGGCAATTAAGCACTCAGAATCGAAACCCAACGAGACGTTGAAACTATCACATGAGATAGTTTTCGAGCTGCCTCAAAATTGGGACAAGCGCGTTAGAGGAGTTATCAAATCTCTAGAAAAGGGAATGGCTCCTCCTCTCCCAGATGACAACACAACAACAATCAGCAGCGCACTAGGCTGGATAGTTCTAGGCATAATTCTGTTTGTTTTGATATTCTAGCTCGAGAATTGCCAGATTTAACTGGCTGCTCACCGATTCACAAATTGTGATCCATCCCACTGAACGCGCGCTTTGGCTCCGCCATGCAGATACAGAGCTATGATAGGGGGGCTTGCGTTGCTGATGCTTTCAACGAGTGCGTCAGCCTCACCAGCAAACTTCAATAAATCACCTCTTCTGAGGAATATGTTTAGCGAGCAAACCTGTGCGCCGCAGTAAATACTTCTCTGAGGCTGTCCAGAACAGACAATACCATCATGGGACAAAATGAGATCGTCACGTCCATCAGCGTCCAAATCACGTACAAAAATGGCGTCGGACAGCATCTTTCCGGTACGACCATCGCAACCCTCTTCGATTGCCTGATCCCGCAACCATTCTGCGGCATTAGACAACTCTGGTGCTTGTGATTCCAATTCAGAAGTGCCACGATCGAAAAAACTACAAATTTCCGGGTCGCTGGTCTTGTAGACAAAAGGATTGCGAGAAATCACTTGGGTAGTCGCGTCCTGGCTAAATGCTATCACTGCATTGTTTGCTGCGAAACCTAACCCACCGTAAAGGTCTGCGAAGTAGTCAAGCGCATCGTCTTCGCTAACTGAGCAAGAACCCTGCGTTTCAGACTGCACCTGTTGTGAGTTTTCCTCTGATGGAATAGAGGCGATTCCAGCAATTTGTTCTTGATACAAACGATCGTAGTTGATGGCTTCTACAGCTAGATAGCGAAGCCTACCATCATCACTCCCTGACTGAACAAATCGTTGCATTAACAAGCGTCGCAGGTCTGCATTGTATTTCGCCAAACCACTCGGTGTGTAAAGATCATAATCTTGTGCAAATGCAGCGACGTCCACTCCTGCATCTAACAAAAGTTGTTCAAAGATTTTGTCGTCAATAACTTCTGGTGTTCCTCCACCAGGGGAAGGATATTCGGCAAAATAGCCAGTTGACGAAGGACTTAGAAAAAAATCTGAAATTGGGCTAAACTTCCCAGGTGTTCCAAGCTTCTTCAAAATTGGCTTTGCAGTTTCCAGAAGAGTCTTGTCACCAAGTTGTTCGAGCAAAAACAATCCAGATTCAGATGCAGCCTTTTTTCCAGCATCCGAATATAATTTTTCTATTGCCGCTTCGATTTCCACCTCCTTAGGATCAAGTGACTGAGCAACAGCCTGATTGAAGATAACTCCTAGAACGCCTGAAAGAATGGAAATTTTTCTCATTTCAGTCACCATCGACTTTACTTTTTACCGCCAGTCATCAAATTATTTTGCCTATCAAATAGATCGAAAACCAGGCGAGAGAGAAGCTTGGATCTATCCGCCTCTGAAAATGGTTCACCACTGAAGCTCTCCATTTCTGTAAGCATTTGATCGGCGTATTCCGCGATAAATTCGCTGCATTGCACCATTGCAATCGGAGTAGCTTGCTGACCGGGTGCGCCATCTAAAAAAACTTTGGTGGAATAAGAATCTACGCAATATTGCGCCTTCAGCATCTTATCGACCACGGCATCACTCTGCGCGCTTGCCGCACTAGTCGCAATGATGTTTGCTGAAACGAAAGAAATAGAAATCAGGTGTTTAACAATCTTTGGCAACATGGCCTTATGCTTTCACAACCATGGTATATTATCAATAGACTTCCGACCACCCAGCAGTGATTTTTAGGTTTTCAGTCATTGCTGGTCGCCAAACCTCGCGCGCCCTGGCGCCCCCAAACGAAGCTGTAACGTTCAGACCTCTATCAACTGAACGATGGTAAAGTACTGTTCGAAGGTCACTGACGGAGGCAAAACTGTTGCGGCACCATAACATAGAACACAGAGAACACTGGCAAGACATGACCGCTGCCATCTCTTCTGTGTATTCAATAGCTTCCGTGATAACCGAACTCGCCGATCTTTCGAACGATCACAGCGTTGCATCGGTCAAACGCCTCGGCAAAGAGTACATGATACGGATATCCGAGACTCTGGATGGTAAGCTCAGCGCTGTTTTTGATGGATTGTTCCGTGATCCCCTGTTGCTAGACTGGCTCCCCCTCTCCTCAGGTCATCGTGGTGCGTTGATCCGACTACTGACCAAAATCAGCCTGGATTTCGCATTCTACCACGAAATCGGTCATATCTTGGCCGGGCATGCAGACAAGTTGGGGGCTTCCAGTCTCGCTTTGGATGAACTTGAGTTCGTCAAACGCAAACGACCATCACTAGCTTCCAAGGTAACACGGCAAGTTTGGGAGTATGAGGCGGATGTAGTGGCCGCTGGTCATATCGCTATGGACGCTGCCCGACTGATCCGAGAACTACAAGCAGATGACGTATCAGCAAATCTACGAGAAATCTTCGGGCCACCTCAGATTGCGGTCGAACAAGTCAGCTCGCTGACCATCATCGCTTGTTACACCCTCTTCAGACACTTGAGAGAAACAGCCATAGAGCTGGACATGGAAAGTTACCACCCCGACCCGCTTGTGCGTGCATTTGTCGTGCGTGATGCTCTGTATTCTGCGCTATCGTCCGAGTTCACGATCAACGATGAGCTTTTCGAAATTCTGCTTGGCGCACGATTTGAAGAGTTCGACCACGCCCTTGAAGAGAATGATATTCGTGCAGGGTTCACCTTAGATGACCGTGGGATCGAGCACGTCAATGTCGAGATGTCCAAACTCGTTCAACATGCCAAATCCTATAGGATTCAGAACCCTGACATGGGCTATGTATCTTGGTGATTTCCGACAAACACCCGTACTGCATAGACCTCCAATCGGTCTAATTGATCTGGCAAGACATCAGCAGAAACTAGGTGGTTCAGGTTCGTAGAGGTGAGAACAACAAAGTGATGCATGCCCGTGTTTTCATCTTCTGAAAGCACATCCACATCACCACCAATGCTGAGGGGAATGTTCTGTTTCCCCGCATTGATGCGACCTATCAGATCTTCGCCATTCTCGGCTAACGGGAATGGATAGTACTTGCCCTGATAACCTTGGAACGCTGCGGCAAAGCCTGAGCTTGCAGCATCGAGTTCAAAATAGAACTCCTCCCCCAGCTTCACCGACACATCAGCTTTCGGCTTTTGCCTTCTCCGCTTCACGAGGTCCAAGCCTTGATCTGCAAAAATTACGCGCAACCTGCCTTTGTGAGCAGCCTTGTCAAAAAATGCCTCAACGTCGCGGATAAGTCGCTGCGGAAACAAGTCCGCATCCTGTTTTTGTGCAAAGTCATAGTGATGCTCAGCCAAATAGTCGTAGATCGTCTGGCATTTCTCCCGCGCCAGTTTGCCATTGCGAATATTGGCCAAATCACCCCATTCAGGATCGCCAGTGATGCCCAAGGCTTTGTTCAAGAACCGCTCAAGCGTCAAAGGCGTGGTCGAGGCAACGGATTTCGCAACCTTGTAAAGGGCTTTACGTTGCTCTGTTGTTGCCTGTGACCAGTTTATTGGCATGTCTGCAAAACCCCATGAATTCAATATCCACATTCATATGTACTCAAGCCTTGTTTTCCAACAGCGCAGAATACCCCCAATTACCCGCCCATTACCCGAGATAGCCATTGGTCTGCCATGCTAGTGACAGGTTAAGCGCTTAGGATCATTGACAAATTATCCTTGCGTGATCGCGGGAGCTGTGTTTATTTGTTCTATATGTGTTCTCACTGCGTGCCGAACAAACTGAGCAGTAAGAGACACAGATTTCCCCACTATTTATTTGACGAAAGGAGCGTGCATGACCTGTCCGCCAAAACACACTGATGCCTTGGCATCACCCCGCCCCAGCCTGAGCATCGACTGGGAACTCTATGCGGCAATGCTGGAAGACAGCGACATGCCGCTTGAGCAACAAAAAGAGCTTATCGAAACCCTCTGGTCCATTGTCGTGACCTTTGTTGATCTGGGGTTTGACCTAAACCCTGTCCAGCAAATCTGTGGAGAAGCAGAAGACCCTCGCCAAGAGGAGGTGCTGGATGTGGTATCCTTATTCAACGCCCATGCTGGCAGAAAGGAACAACAATGGCAGGAGTAACAAAACCAACCAAAGCAGTGATCTACACCCGTGTATCGGGTGCCAAACAGGTGCGCGAAGGTGATGGCCTCGCTTCACAGGAAAACCGTTGTCGGGAATATGCCACCTACAAAGACTATGATGTGGTTGAGGTCTTCTCTGATGACATGTCGGGCAAGTTTGAACGCCGTCCTGCGATGGATCGCATGCTGGCCTTCCTGCGTCTGCATCCCCAAAACAGCGTTGTGGTAATCATTGATGATATCAGTCGCTTTGCCCGCAATGTGCAGGCGCATATCAAGCTCAGAGAAACACTCTCAGAGGCTGGAGGACTTCTTGAAAGCCCCTCCATCGAATTTGGTGAAGACAGTGACTCACGCTTAGTGGAGCACATGCTGGCCTCTGTGGCGCAGCATCAGCGCGAGAAGAATGCAGAGCAAACCCACAACCGCATGAAGGGCCGCATGATGAACGGCTACTCGGTGTTCTCAGCCCCTATCGGTTACAGCTACAAAAAGACCAAAGGGCACGGCAAGATCTTGGTGCGCGATGAGCCAGTTGCCTCCATCATTCAGGAAGGATTGGAAGGCTATGCCTCTGGTCGTTTTGCATCACAGGTGGAGGTGAAGCGTTTCTTTGAGAGCCAGCCAGCCTTTCCCAAAGACTTGCCCAATGGGCAAATTCGCCAACAGAAAGTCAGCGATATTCTCAAGCGGGTTATTTACGCAGGATATGTAGAGCATGAACCTTGGGGCGTCACACGCCGCAAGGGACATCATGAGCCGATTATCTCGCTGTCAACCTATCAACAAATACAGGACCGCAAGAACACCCGCGCCATCGCGCCAGCAAAACAAAACATCCGCGAAGATTTCCCGCTGCGTGGTGCATTGAATTGTGCATGCTGTGATCAGCCTATGACTTCTTGCTGGTCACGTAGCGCCACAGGCAAGCGCTATCCTTACTACTGGTGCCAAGATCGCAATTGTGCGGAGTACCGTAAGAACATTCGCGCTGAGAAAGTGGATGAAGGGTTTGAGGCTTTGCTCAAACGCCTGACGCCCTCACAAAACCTGCTCAAGATTGTAACCTCAATGCTTTCTGATGCTTGGGATCAGCGTGCGGTTCAAACAAGCAGCGGCAAAGATCAGATAAGGCGCGACATCGCCAAGCTCGACAAGCAACAAGATTCTCTGTTGGAAAAGCTGGTTGAAGCCAACAATCCCAAAGTGGTGGCCGCCTATGAAACCAAGATTGCGACATTGGAAGATGAGAGGCTTTTACTGACCGACAAACTCGGCCAAAACAGTAAACCGAAGTATTCGAAGGCAGATATTTTCGAACTTTTGAGAGATTTCCTCTCAAACCCTTGGAAAATATGGGAGAGTGGCAATCTGACCTTACGCAAAAACGTGCTCAGAATGGCGTTCATAGAGCCATTAGCCTATAACCGTAAAAGCGGATTTCGAACTCCGCAAACGTCTGTAATCTTTGAGTTTTTAGCGGATTTCACATCAAAATGTGAAATGGTGCCCCCACACGGACTCGAACCGCGGACCTACTGATTACAAATCACAAATCCTAAGCATTGCATCCCGTTCCGAGGCGTTGTGACTAGTGTCACCTAGTGCGTTGATTATCTGTCTTTTTCCTTGTCTGACACATTGCAGCGCCTTACGATTCATTACGAGCAAAGACGTCGCATGATGTGTAATTTTGTCTGCTATATGTCTGATAGCAGATACCGGAGAGGATGGTGGCCTAATGTCCCGAGTGAGATTGACGGATCGGTCAGTGGCGGCCTTGAAGCCCAAGGAAAAACGTTACGATGTGTCCGATAGCCTGCGGGTGGGCCTACGGGTGCGGGTGGCACCAAGTGGTTTAAAAACTTGGGTTTTCGAAAAGCGCATCCGAGGTGGCCCACTTCGCAGCCACACACTCGGACGTTTTCCTGTTATCAGCCTGTCCGAAGCACGCGAAAAAGCATTGGGCCTTGAGAAAGAGGCCATGGAGGGAATTGACCGAAAGGCGGAGGCTGAAAAACGCAAATCTGTTTTGGAAGTCTTGGACGACTACGAACAGAAGCACTTGGTTCAGCTAAGAACAGGCAAAGAACGGCGACGGCAATTGGACAACGCCCTTGAGAAGCACTTTCGAAAGCCGATCTCTTCGCTCGAACGGCGTGAGCTACAAGCATTCATTGACGGCGTCGCAGACAGCGGAGCCAAAGTACTCGCCAACCGGTATAAGGCTGCTTTAAGCGCATTTACCGGCTTTGCTTGGCGCAGGGGTTACACCGAGCAGAACGTTGGCGCAGGGCTTTCTAACGCCACCCGTGAGCGCCCCCGAGACCGGGTGTTGTCGCTGAAGGAAGTTCGCGCAATCTACGAAGCTTCAGAGTTCCTGTCCCCACTGTGGAAACCTCTAATTCGCTTGCTGATCCTTACAGCCCAAAGGCGCAGTGACATTACCGGTTTACGGGAGGGGGAAGTCGACTTTGAAAAGCGTCGAATTGATCTACCCTCTGTTCGCACAAAGAATGGCAAACCGCACATAGTGCATTTATCCGATCCCGCGCTTCAAATTGTGTCGAGTATCGAACCCAACAACGGCCTCTATTTTAGCACCACTGGCAAAACGCCTGTGTCTGGTTTTTCGAAGGTGAAAAAGCAACTTGACTGTTTATTACCGGACGAAATGGAACCTTGGACGCTGCACGATCTACGGACCGCTTTTGCGACCACTATGGCTGAAACAGGAGCGTCAGAGGGGGTCGTCGACCGCATCCTAAACCACGCAGCCAGCGGATCAGCAGCCAGTGCCGTTGCACGGGTCTACAACCAGTCGCAGCAATTGAAGCCGCGCGCCGTCGTCCTCGACAATTGGGCCGCACTAGTGACACAGGATTCCGCAGACGTGGTGAGGATTGCTTCTTGATCCAGCCAAACGCCGAAACCGTGCGAGAGGCAGAACAAATGGTGCGGTCGCACCTCGCCAATCTAGCAGGACGAGATGCCGAAGCTCTAACGCCGCTGTCTGAGCGCCAACCATTTGGAGCGCACATCCACTTGAAGCGCGGCTCACCCGACGTTGACGCTCTGTTCACGGAGATTGGCTTTCCTTACGCCACTGACCGAGAACGAACCTTTCGTGCATTCATTGAAATGCCAGATTGGGAGCAAGAGAGATGCCTTACACAATTGGTTCAGCATTCGAAGAAACACGCGCAGTTTCACGACATGACAATGTGGCTCTATCACGAAGTTGCGCTGAGTGGCAGACTGACACAACCTTTCATGTCCGCCCTATTTCGTGAAGCAGTAGAGATGGATAGGCCCGATGAACCGCGCGGCTCGGAAGCTGGCCGGAATGCGCTTATCCTAAACCTAATTGAGGTTCTTACCTCCGAGTTTGAGTTGCCTGCAGTCGCCAACAGAGTGACAATCGATGAAAACACTCGGCGTGGCGTTTTGAACAATGACGCTTGCGGCATCGTCGTCCGGGTACTCAATGACGAGTTCCCTACTCTCTTCAACAAAATCCGCGGCTGTCAGCAGCCCGCATTAAACCTATCTCATGGTGGAGTGCGGAACGTTTGGGAGCGGTATCGCAAACTGTCTAGGCAAATGGCTAGAGATGCGTCGACCCTCTAACTCCCCCAAATGTGCCAGTGTTTGTTGAGGGCTCTCGAAAAGCACATTGCCGACGCTGCATACCTCCTAAACCTGTCCCTCATTTAACTTCATGCACTTGAGGAACGCACTGTAATCAAGCAGCCTTTATCGTTGTTTCATGCAATCAGCCGAGGGCTAAGGACATGACACAACACAAACTCTTGCGAGCGAAAGATGTGGCCGAAATGACTGGCCTATCTGTCTCGACTTTCTATGCACAAATTCGACGGGGCGCGTTTCCGAAACCGCTGAAGACGAGCGCCAACACGGTAGCGTGGCGACTGTCAGATATCGTCGGTTGGATAGATTCACTCGAAGAGGCCGCGCGGTGATGTCCAACATAACTTTACAAGTCCGCCAAGCTCTAACCGAAGAGAAACCCCACACCAGCAAGAGCATCGCGCAATTGATCGCAGGCGTCTTGGCCGAAGCGGAACGACTTACCGTCGCTGTAACGACGGACAAGCTTGTCATGAATGACATTGCAGCGACAGAAAGGGATCAAACAGCGGCCCAACAGCGCCTGGGTGTATCGGAAGTCTTACTCGAACGCCTTACCGCAGCAGTCCCGCGTTTGCGCGAACTGCAGTCCCAGATCACGTTGAGAGAGCGCGATGAGCGTCAGAAAACTCGCTATGATCGGTTGGTGAAGCGGCGCAGCGTTGTCGGCAAGCAATTGGCAGAGTTCCTTGATTGCCTGCCCGCGTTCGCTACCGCGCTACATGAGGCGGTTCAGCTTCGTGAGGAAGCTAGAGCATTCAATGAGCGCCCTACTCCGGGAACTCCAGTGAACCCAATGGACGACATGGTGAGCGACTACCTGTTCCTTGCGCCGCTTGTAACCGATGCCGTCTTGCAGAGAACTCGCCTAGTCGGTTCGGATGGCAAAATCCTATTCGCGCCAATCGATTCCGCTGTCCGCGCACCTCTTCCTAAAGTGACGCCTTCCACCGAGACAGATGGTTTGGCGGATTTGAAGGAACGTCTCAGATACGAGCGGGATATGCAGACGCATGTTGGCCAGCGTCTGCAGCACTTTCAGCACCAAGCTACAATTCGAGGAGTTAGCTTGGAGCACGTAGCTGCTTCGCAAGGCGTCGGTGAGGACCAACTGGAGCGATTTCAAAAAATCGCGGACGGTAAGATGGTCGAAGCCGCTGAGCACGCACTTTCAAGCGTGCAAAACCCGACCACCTGACAATACATCAGGCAGTCGAACCCAAAAATCCTTTCCGACAGAACGGCTTAACCTTCGGCGTGGTTTGAAATCAGACACATGCCGGACATTCCGCCAGTTTTGCCAAGTCTTAGAGGCAGCAGAATGGTCAGTCTTCCGGTTCCTTTCGATGCGTTGTCGGTCAGTCCAATTGACCCCACGGATCAAGAATTCGGTGTTGGGTCTGCGACTGCCGACCAGCTGGCAACCGGCCGCTACAAATTCGTTCCTTTGGAGATGCGAGCGGCCCGTTCTTGGATGGTAGCGCGGGGGAAGATCCCGCACCGCGTCATGCCGAACTCTCTTCAACGAGGAAAAGTTATCGTAACCGCATTGGCAAAGGGTCAAGGTCACAACAATCCTGAAATGCACTGCTCTTTCGAGCAGGCGATGCAAGCCATCAACGACGACTCATCCCTTGAGTTGGGTTTTGCGCTTGGAACTGGCAACGACTTTGCCTGTGTCGATTTAGACGACATTGGCAAGGTGGTTCCAGAATTTCAGGAAGCAGCAGCCGAGCAACAGCGGCTGATCCGCGAACGCTTTGTTGCGGCCACCTACAGCGAAATCTCGCGTTCTGGGAAGGGGTGGCACTTCATTGGCCGTTGCACCAATTCACCAACCACAAAGGCCAGCGCCAAGCATCCTGAGTACCACATTGACCTTCTGTTTCGCTCCTTCCTTGTCGTCACCGGAAATCACCACTCCGGAACGATGGAGGTTAGTGACATATCGTCAGAACTGCGATCACTTGTGCGCTGGATCAACGGGAGTGACAGCGAGGACAAGGCCTTCGATCTACCCACTGTGGGTGCGATCACTCCCGCCAATTGTGATGAAAACACTTTACGCGCTCGCCTAGGCGGCAATTGGAAGCATGGGGAGGCTTATCGCGACGGTCGCTTGGCGCATGACTGGTCACTAGCGTTTTCGGCGATTCTGAACTCCGCAGCCGAAATCACCACGGATGCCGAAATGGTCCGGCGCGTCGTCGAGCAAAGCGGGTTGGTCCAACTGGCAGAGGACAAGGGCAACGAAACCCGCCTCGCCAAATTCAATCGGCTTTGGTCAGTGGAATGGCACAAGGCCCTAGAGCGAACTGAACTGACGCGGCGGGCCAATCAGACAGCGTTAGCGGCAACTAAGCCTTTGGTTCTGGATGATCTTTGGAACCAAAGCGCATACGTGCAGTTCGTGGTTCAAGAACGGGCGACACTAATGATTACGGAAGGGTTGATTGGTGGCGCGACGGCTGAAGAAATTGCTCCGTTGTTCAGGTATTTGCGCCCTGAAAAGAGAAACCGCCTGCAGGACGAGTTGCGCCGGGTGGACGAAGTGTTCGCACAGACCATTTCAGATGCTGCATTGCTGGCCCTTTCCGATACAGATACCGAGGTTGCCGACCTAAACTCATTTATCAATCAAGCGGTCGCGGACGAAGCAAAAATCGACCGGAAGCAAAGATTTAAGCAGTACAATCAACAGTTTTACATTGTCGAAAACTACGGCGGCACGGCCAAGGTGTTCCGAGATGAGTTTCATCCCGTTTCAGGTACACAGGTCTATTGGTCCATAAACGCATTTTGCGAAGCCAAGAACAGCGACAAAATCCTGAACGGCTGGGAACTGACCAAGAACGAAAAAGTACCTCGGCTGGGTTCTGCCGCGCGTTCGTGGGTGCAGTCGGACAAGTCGCGCCGGTATGTCTCACAGGAACTGCGTTTCGAGACGACTCAGCGCGAAATCACTGTGGCCACCGGCAAGGTTCTGAACTTATTTCAGGGTTGGTCCATAGCGCCTATCGAAGGCGATTGGTCGAACATCCGCTATCTGGCTCATGACATTCTATGTTCCGGCTTTGAGCAGGCTTCGGAATACTTGCTGAACTACGTAGCGCATATGGTCCAAAGACCACAGCAACTACCCGGCACAGCCGTCATCTTGCAGAGTGAGGAACAGGGAACGGGTAAATCCACGTTTCTCAGTCTCCTACGTCAGATGCTCGGGGCAAGGTACTGCTCGGTAACTTCCGATGCCAATACCCTTGTCGGACAGTTCAACGTCTCAGCCATGAACAAGGTTCTGCTCCACTTTGAGGAAGCCATCGCTCCGAACGACCGGGGTGCAGAAAGCCGGATCAAGGCGCTCATCACCAACGAGACACTGACGTATAACGCAAAGGGGATCGCGGCAATCGAGGCTCGCAACTTCGCCCGGGTATTCCTGACATCCAACGCCCGACAGGTTGCCCACCTTTCTCGCTTCGACCGCCGCTGGTTCGTTCTGAATGTATCAGCTAGGCATGCCAACGATACGCGCTTCTGGGAACGGGCACAGAGCGCGTATGCTGGGGAAATCGCAGCCTTCATGCATGCGATGCGAACGCGCGACATATCCGGGTTTCGGCCGGGCGAGATCCCTCAAACTTCGGCGAAAGATACACAAAAGATGGAGTCGGTTGTTGGTACAGACCTCGTTTTGCGGGATCTTCTTGAGGCGGGGCGCCTACCTCCATGTTCGCAAAATGTCGGAGGTGTCTGGGAAGTTCGAGTATCGGCATTGACCGAGTATTTCAAAGAACATGGGATACGCGTTGGGTACAGGCACCCGCAGCCGGGGAGAGTACTAAAACCGGTTGCGCTCGGGCCTGCCAGTACTCGCCGTCTAAGCTCAGGCGGCCACGCATCAAGGTCGCAACGCGTCATATCCCTTCCGCCCTTGCAGGTCGCTCGACAGCAATTTCTCGACTACCTGAACATTGCGGCGAACGATTGGGGAGACACCGGCGATACAGATTGGGTGCTGGATTAAGCCCCCCTATAGGTGGGGGGGCGGGGGCAGTCTGTCTCGGGCGTCTCAATTTACACTTGAGGGGAAAAATCCGAAGAAGATTGGGCCGGTTCAAACCCGTTCTCGAAAACTAGTGCTTCCTCGGTTGCCAATGAAAGAGCCTCCGAAACCGCGCCAAGCACGATTTGCAAGTGCCCAACGGTCACCGGTTGAGGCAGGTCTCTGCACATCCGAAGCACGGCGTTTACGCGATGCGAAAACTCTCCGGCAACAACCCAATCCCCTGATTTTCGCAGCACAAACACACGCGCCTCTATCGGCGTTCGCCAGCTTTCAAACATCCGCCGTGCAGCCACAGTCATTCGGGGCTCGTTCGCATCAAAATCCAACTTGATCAACTCATCCATGTCGGGTTCCTGTCATAGATACCAAGGTGCTCAATCATGGTGTAGCCACCGCTTGGACTGTGGAAATTGGTCACGCGCTTCGAATGAATGAGTTGGTTTGTGCCGATGAATCCCGCTACAGCGGTGCGCAAAGCGGCCTTGAGGTGTTCGTCAGAGCCGTCCGCACCCATTTCCTTGCGGACCTGCTTGAACGCTGCGTTGACCACTGTGGACACCTTCACAGCCTTCTTCTGCGCCATCAGAGCATCAAAAGCGTGACAAGCATAATAGTCCGTAGGAACAGCCGCCCAGTAGTCGACAGTCTGCATCGAAGCGCCCAAATCCGGTGTCCACAGGTAGTGGTGAAACTTAGGTCCCTTTTCTCGCCCATCAAAAACGTAGATCAACGCGTGGTCCAAACCGTGGTCATTTGGATGCGCTGAGCAGTATCGGCGCATGGCTGCTATTGCGTCCAGAAAATCCACAGCCGAATAGAACATCTCACCATGAAGCAAATTGGACTGCGGCATCCCTGGGACCTGTGCCGGACCATACCATTGGATACCCCCGAACATGACCCGCATGCGCTCAGCGTGTTCAAGAAGCGTTTTGAACTGGGTTTCATCTACAGGGACGTGATCGAGCATTTCCGCCTACCTTTCAATAATCAATTTATCACCATATCATGTTGTTTAAAAACGGTATTTTGGGAAACTACACGACCAAAGAGATTGTTCTGACTGCTGCACATCCGTATTATGGAGACGCAATGAAAAGGCTGTGCGTCATGGACGAGGAAAGCGAAGAACGGATCATTCAAGCCCTGACTCTCAGGGCGCAAGGCGGGGACTCTGATGCCGCCCGTATCCTTTTTAACGAGAAGGCAAAACGGGTGCGCCCGGTGCGCTTTCGCGAATGCCAAACGCTCGAAGAACTCAAGCTTGAATTTGAAAACTACATGGGTATGCCGGACATCACCCGCGCTGAGTCAGAGCACGCCACCAAAGCTTTCGACAGGCTATTCAAGCTAATCACGACCCGCGACGAGCAGAAACACCGCCTTGAAAACGATCTGGCGCTCGGTGCGGGGCTGATCTTCGTGCCACTGACTGACACTGCTCAGTGGGAAGCGCTGGCAGAGCAGTCACAGAGGGATTTAAAGGCATTTGCTCGGAACTGAGGCGTCTTTCAGGCGAGCAAATGTTTCGTGACTAGTTTACCTCGAACATTGTGAATTTAAAAAATCATTACGGGTGTCAATGCAGCACAGTTTCGACTACGAACAACAGGTGATATCCTAAATTTGGCTGCAGGAATCCGCCCCTACACCGCGCAGCGTGGCCATCTGTCGTGGAGAAGGAAGCTTCGTCAGCCTGGCCTTGTCGGACAACAAAAACGAAATCGCCTTGAAACAGTTGAAAGTTGAACCGAAATCTGCTGAATACAACCCATGGCGAAGGCAACGAATTCTGATGAGGTCCGAATTATAGGTCGTGCCTCGTTGAAGATTTGACGAAAAGTTAGGGATTTAGACATGCCTCGCAAAAAGAAGACAGCTGGCTCGCGGCAAACAGATCTCAAGAACATTGTTAGAGGTTCAACGGGAGCGTCATTTTCAATCGAGGCTCTCAAATACTCCCTAAACATAGATGAAATCAGAAGCTTATCTTCTTGGCTTAGAAGAACGCATAGCCTTTCGCCTTACTTCAGACATCTCCTCCCAAGGAAACCGTCAAGAATTGGCGGATTGACGCTTGGTAGCACACAAGGTGTAAGTGAAGAACTCCTGTGGGCGCTGGGTATCCTCGAAGCAGAACAACCTTCTCTGAAAGAGTACATCAATTGTCGTCGTCGTCTAGATAGTACCTTTGAAGACGGAGACTACGAAAAAGCGATTACGCAACTAAAATCGATCGTCAAAGCTGCAGGTTGGTCTCACCATGCACTGGGCACAATGTGCTATCTCATTGGACAAACCCAGGGCTTAGAAGCTCAAAAAGATTGGATTGAGGAACAAGTTTTTTCGCAGACTATTTCCCCAGTAGTGTTTTTTGCCTACTGGCTTGGAGTCAGAACCGAGCCTGGCGCAGAAGCCGGCGTGTATGAAAACTCTCTCAACACCTACATTAAAGGCATTGGTAACGCCGAAGAAGAAATATTCTTGCAGCATGTTTTGCTCGGAAAGGCTGCTCCCCCTGACTTAGAAGCGACACTAATTCGGCAACTGCACAACCAGTCATTGGTGGACCTATATGAAGGGTTAGTCGTTCAGGCGATGGCTGCCGCGTCTGACTTCAGAGGTACGTCGGCAATTTACTTCGCAAACTTTCTTCCACTAATGCAGGAGATGGGCGACTCACGTGCTCTAAGAATAGCAGCTGCGATGGGGGATCGAGAGGCCTTTGAAGCAATTCGCGCGGATACAGACACTTGGTCGCCGTCGCAGGAAATTAACTTCGCACGAGGATTGTCAATCGCACCTTCTCAACCAGCCCCTGAGAGATTTAGCAGCTTGGTTCGTTCAATCGGTAACATTGGTGGCAATGAAAGAGAACTTAGGGCGTCGCTTGGTCAACATACCTATGCGTCATTGTGGACAAGGCTAGGCCAATTTTCTGGAACGGCACATAGATTAAGGTTGGCAACCACTATCGAAGAGGCGTTGCTGCAGTACCGGTTTCGTTTCTTACATGATGAAGGGATAGATGCATTCCTCTTCGGTGTGTTGCATCCAGCGCTTGTTTCAGAACGCCTCAACGAATGGCCGTCGCGGGACAATCCCGAAAATGACGTAATGTTTGAACTCGGGAAAGCCTTGGTGGATCGTGATTTTTTTGCGATCAGAGAAAAATGTACAGCTATAAGACAACTAGGTAGTTTCGAAGATGCTGAACTTTTGCGAATCGAGATTATTACATACCTGGAAGAGGGCAGTTACTTACCGCTGATCAAGCGGCTACATCCTCTTATTTCGGCTTCAGATGAAGTAATCCCGTTGCTTCCATACTCAAAAATTGCGGATTGCTTCAATGACAATGTAATTTCAGAGCTTGGGAAGCATCCTGAAACCGCAGCACTACTTGCTCGGATTGTGCCCTTTACGGGCGAGCAGACAAGGTCTCAATTGATCTTTGCGATCGAAGAATTCTTGACGACCGTTGGATGTGACCGGGCTTCCCAGCTCTCTGCAGATGTCTTTCGATCGTATCCCGCCGCAAAGGATTTGGTGCTGTTAGGTTGCCAGATGGAAACACTGGCGCTCTCTCTTAACTTCGCCGATGGAAAGGAAATGCAAGAAGAACGCATTCTCCAGCTTCAGATCTTGGGAAGCATCGACGAGGATTTGAAAGAGCGATGCAACTCCGAGGTTGAGAAGATAGTTCGGTCACAAGAAATAACAAACGCGATCGACAAGCTAAAAACAGGAAAAATCGATTGTGACGAGGACAAAATCCTCGGTTGGGCACGAGAGAGCCTAAAGGGAAAATTTGATAGATTTAGGTCGTTTGTCGATGCTGGTATTTTGCCGACGACACCGGGTTTGGCAAAGGAATTGCTTGTGGCCATCCGTGAGGGAGCGACTTCTAGCCCTGTATTCGAAGTCCCATCCAACGAAGCCACAGCGATAGTACAGGAAATAGTCAACGAACTGATCGCAGCCTATAGTTTTGATCCTGTATATGGATTGAACAGCTATCTTAGCCTTCGCGTTCGGCACGGAACCATTTCCGGACAATTACGCCGCTCGTGGACAGAGGAACGCTTGCTGACCACAGCTGACAGCAACGGTCAGGGATATGAGTTCAACGAACACTGGTTTGAAATTCTTCGGGACAAAATAGCCGTCGACCAAGCCGCATTAGTTGCCGAGGCTTTAGCTGAGTTTTCAAGAGAGTTCGACCTTGCTATTGCCATGCTCACCGACGAGAAAATTCAAATTTTGAGCAAAACAAAGCCCGAGGGTGTAGTTTCAACCGGGTTTGCAGATGTGATAAAACTCAGCTTCTACGACGAAGCTGTTGGTCTAGATGATTTTGAAGACTTCCTTGGAGCTTTTTCTTCATTGTTTTGGTCAAACCTTGAAAATACGCTTGAAGGCACGCGAAAATACCTCAGCACATCATTTCGGGATCAACTAAACGAACTGTTCGACCGGGTTGAACAGAAAATTTCCGCCATTACCTCCGCCACGCGGACACCTCCGCTGTCAGATGCAATTGTTCGCGCCCGATTGTCTACAAACCAATCAATCGATGAAATGCTGGAGTGGTTCCGAGGGTCTAGGCCTGTTGATTCAGACCCGTTTCCGGTACAGGATCTTGCTCAAATTAGCTTAGAAATCGTAAAGCGATTGAACCCAGGGTTTGACCCTGATCTTGAGATCTCCGGTGAAACAGATTTCGTAGCTGTTTCAGCACTCTTCACCTTCACGGATGTGTTTTTTGTCTTGTTTGACAACGCTCAAAAACACTCAGGTTATCTACGACCATCGATCTCAATAAATGTCGAGACTGACGAAGATGAGTTACTTAGGATAGTTGTGTGCAGTGACTGTAAGGACGTTTCTCGAGCGCGTAGTGACGTTGCTAAGGCAAACGAAATGATCTGCTCAGGGGAGTACACACGGGGGTTGTCCGCCGAGGGTGGAACAGGTCTAGCAAAGCTAGCCAAAATAGTTGAGAACTCTAAATCAAAGCGTCCTCTCAGCGTATCTGTGGATGAGGAAGCCAGCCAGTTTGTTGTCGCCATGGAGTTTTCATTCGTCAATCTCGGCGACAAAAGAGCAGTAGGAGAAATCGTCGAATGAAGGTGCTCCTTGTAGAAGATGATGAGAACAAAAAATCAAGAATACTTGAGTTTTATGCAACGCGCTTCCCTGGGGACATTCTCTTGCACGCGGACTCCATGGTTAGCGGTTTACGCGCAGCGCGCGAAGAAATGCCAGACTTTGTAATCCTTGACATGACACTCCCGAATTATCCGATTTCTTCTGGTCAAGGCTACAACCCAATGAGACCCTTTGGCGGAAGGGACTTCCTTAGACAGTTAAGGCGCCTAAACGTTGGGTCAAAAGCTGTTGTGTTAACTCAGTTTGAAACTTTCGGGGCGCCGCCGGAGCAAGTCGATTTAGAAAGCTTGGACAGTGAGCTGCGTAGTAGTTTCCCCGACCTGTTTATTGGATCGATTTATTATCACGCTTCAAAATCGTCCTGGCAGTCAGAGCTAGCCGATACACGAGAACACTTGGAAGGAAAAAGCCAATGAAGGTCCTGATTGTGGACGATGTTCAGACGAAGATCAGAGAGATACTTAAAGTACTTTCTGCTGCGGGCATCCACGAAGAATGGGTCGACACGGCGGGCAGCGTCGTGGGAGCGGCGAAACTTCTAAAAGAGAATGACTACGGATTACTAGTAATTGATCTCGTGTTGCCTTTGCGCCTCTCTGAAGAGCCTGACAAGTCCGGCGGAACCAGACTGCTCAATGAAATCGTTCGAAATTCATCGCTTAAGCGGCCTGAACACATTGTAGGACTGACTGTAAGCGATGAAGCTCTTCAAGAAGCTCAACCAGAGTTTAGTCGAGGCTTGTGGTCGATCGTGAGATACGGAACGGACGTAAGTGAGTGGCGAGAGGCCCTAGTAGAAAAAGCTCGATACCTGCTCGCTAGAGAGAGCTTTGAGCAAGAGGAAGTAGCGCGGGACACTGATGTTTTGTTTGTCTGTGCACTGGCTCGGCCTGAGTTAAGCCAGCTAAAGGTTGCCCTGGGAAACAACTTCGAGGAAGTTTCTGTTAATGGGGACCACACTAGGTACTTCAGAACTTCGATTTCGACACAGCCAAAAGATATTTCCGTTACTGTCTGTTCAGCGCCCTCAATGGGGCTTACCGCCGCCGCTTCTTTGACGACGAAAGCTTGCATGCACTTCAAACCAAAAATAGTTGTGATGACAGGCATTTGCGCCGGGAAGAAGGGGGAAGTGGCACTTGGGCAGTGTATCGTCGCGTCGACTTCGTGGGACTATGGAAGCGGAAAATTCATTGGTTCTGCGGAAGGAGTGCAATTCAAGGCGAACCCTTACCAACTGGCTATTGAGCCAGCCGCTCAGTCGGCCGCAGAAGCTGTCCTGAGCGATCAATCCTTTTTGGATAGCCTCCACGATAGTTTCCAAGGGAATAAGCCTAAGCAACGTCTTGAAGGTATTCTCGCCCCTTTGGCAAGTGGAGCGGCAGTACAAGCAAATAGCGAGTTCTTTGAAAGTGTCGCGCAAAAACAAGTCCGAAAAGTGGCGGGAATTGACATGGAAGCCTTTGCAGTTTCATGGTCCGCAAGAGAAGCAAATGAACCCAAACCAATTTGCATTATTGCAAAGAGCGTCGCAGATTTTGCGGATGAAGAAAAATCGGACGATTTTCAAGACTATTGCTCTTTCACGAGTGGTTCGATTGGGTTCGAAATCGCAAAGCGCCTGATATGATTTGGATGCATGATCGTTTTGCGAAGCGCGCGATGTGACTTATTGCGCAGTCAAAGCGAAAACTCCTCATTGTGAATTCCAAATTTAGCGCAACCAAAAAAGAGATTTGCAAAGACCAGATGAACCTGCATGGCAATAGGCATCGCCTGCGTGTCAATCAAAGCTGTAGCGACAAACACCGATGGCCTGTGGAACTGTCAAAGTTAAGCACCGAAGACCAAGATGAATGCAATGTTACGGATGTCACACAATCCCCCCCTACAATGTTTGTTCATATTCAGGGCCTTACATACACATTATTTTTCTTTCTGTTTTCACACGTAACACTGTGACAATCGTGACAATGAAAGAAATTCAAGGGGTTACGCGTAACGGAACGCTCAAATCAAGTGTGACAGACCGTTACAGCTGAGCATGCCATCTCCATCCGGCATAAGCACGACTCAAACTTCGCGCTTATTGTGGCGACCAAACTGAAGAATCTCAGCGATTTCATCGGGTTGAGGATTGTTTACCAAAGACAGGTGAGCCCCAATTTTTGAAACGCATTTTGTCTGACATATGTCTGACTTACACGCGAACACGCAAGAATTCCTTCGAGGGAATCGTCAGAATACATTGAAAACATTAGTGATTTTATGGTGCCCCCACACGGACTCGAACCGCGGACCTACTGATTACAAATCAGTTGCTCTACCAGCTGAGCTATAGGGGCACTGCGGGACCGTCTAAGGGTTTACTGCGGGAGCTGCAAGAGGTTTTTTCATCGATTTGCACGTGCCAGCAATCCAACCGCCACAAGCCCCACCAAAACAATCAAAACAGCGCCCGGGCTGGCGTCTCCCAGGTTCTCCAGACTGGCTTGTTCATGCACCTGAGTGGCTAGGGTGTCGAAATTGAACGGGCGCAGCAGCATTGTGGCTGGCAGCTCTTTGACACAGTCCACAAACACCAACAAAAGCGCCGAACCGATCGATGCACGCACCAAAGGCGCATAGACCTCCCAGAGCACCTGTCCACGCGACCGCCCCAGTGAGCGCGCTGCCAGCGGCAGACTTGGCGGCACGCGCCCCATGGCCCCATCTGCCGCCCCCTGCGCAATGGCAAAGAATCTCACGCAATAGGCAAGAATCAGGGCGAAAGACGTGCCTGTGAGCAACAATCCTGTCGGCGTGCCTGTGAGGCGCTCAATCAGGTCGGCCAGACCATGGTCGAGCGTGGCCAGAGGAATCAGAATGCCCACGCCCAACACGGCGCCTGGTGCCGCATATCCAATGGTGGTGATGGGCAGCAGAAGCCTGGGCAATGTACGGCCTGACAGGCGCACGCCATAGACCATGAAGACACCTGCCAGCACAGTCACCACGGCGGCGATTCCCCCAACCCGCAGCGTATTGAGCAGGGCCGTGGTCAAAGCGGGATCGTGCCAGCGCTCCATGTTCGACAAAGCATGGTGAAAAATCACAGAAAACGGCAGCACAAACCCGATCAAAAACGGCAAGAGACAGGCTGCAAAAGCCAGGATGTTCCAGATCCCGGTCAACTGCACCCGCTCTGGTGGACGGTTACGTGTGCTCAGACTGAAGAACTGCACTTTGCGCCGGCTGACCTTTTCCATGGTCACCAGAACAATCACCAGCATCAATACCACGCTGGAGATCTGCGCCGCGCCGCCCGCGTTGTTGCTTTCCAGCCAGACGGAGAAAATCCCGGTCGTCAGGGTCTGCACGGCAAAGTAGTCTACCGTGCCAAAATCATTCACGGTTTCCATCATGACAATCGCCGTGCCAGCGGCAATGGCCGGGCGTGCCAGAGGCAGCCCTACGCGCCAGAACCGGGCAAAAGCCCCCGCCCCCAGCGAGCGCGCAACCTCTTCACCTGCACCGGATTGTTCGCGAAAAGCCGCGCGGGCGAGAATGTAGACATAGGGAAACAAAGCGGCAGACAACACAATGATTGCCGCCCCCATGGAACGTATTTCCGGAAACCAATAGTCGCGGCTGCTCTGCCAACCAAAGAGGTTGCGCAATCCCGTCTGCACGGGTCCCGCATATTCCAGAAAATCCACCAG
This sequence comes from Shimia sp. R11_0, assembly GCF_017744035.1. NCBI lineage: Bacteria > Pseudomonadati > Pseudomonadota > Alphaproteobacteria > Rhodobacterales > Roseobacteraceae > Shimia > Shimia sp. R11_0. Next base: position 486,422 of record NZ_JAGHQY010000002.1, read on the forward strand.
CGCATAGGCCCCCACATAAGCCGGGATCGCCAGCGGCAGCAGCAAAGCCCATTGAATCCAGCGCACGCCAACAAAGTGATAGCGGGTCACAAGCCATGCCGTAACCGCCCCCATGCTGGCCGCCAAAACCCCGACAGATAGCATGAGAACTAGCGTGTTGCGCGTGTAGCGTGGCAATGTCGTCGACATGAGATGCGGCCAGATATTCTCGACCGGGTGAAATGCGATCCAGACCACGGCCGCAATAGGCGCCAAGACAATCAACGCCACACATAATGCGCCAACTGACCATGGGTCGACTTTACTCACCTTTTTAAGGGAACGGGCGGAACTTGGCGGGTGTTTGGCGACAGATTGCACGACGGATTCCTTCATAGCGCCCTTGTGTTGCCTGAATCTGGTTTCACTGTCCAGAAACGAAGCTATACTTACCATAGGCACAATCCCAAAACGAAAAGAACATGCAGATTGTACTACACGCAGGCGCGCATTTTACCGACGACGGGAAATTGCTTGGCAGCTTGGCACAGAACACCGAGCTGATGGCGCAGCACGGCATTGCCCTGCCCCCGCCAAGCACCTACCGCCGCCAGATACGCGATACGCTTGGACAAATGTCCAACGCCATCATGGCGACCGACTATAAAGGCGCTGTGATGGGCGGCATGATTGGGGATGCGACCCCCGATCGCATGGTGCTGTCCAATGACAATTTCTTTGGTGTGCCCCGCCGCGCCATCAAGAACAATCTGCTGTTTCCAACTGCGGGGGATCGTCTGCGCGGCCTCTGTTCGCTGTTTTATGGGGAGGACATTGAAGTCTTCCTCGCGCTGAGAAACCCCGCCACCTTCCTCCCTGCCTTGGTGGACGCCTCTCCCAACCATGCGATTGAGGAGGTCACAGACAATTGTGATCCCACCATGCTGCGCTGGTCCGAATTGATCCTGCGCATCCGAGAAGCAGTGCCGCATGTGCCCATCACGGTCTGGTGCAATGAGGACACGCCGCTCATCTGGGAAGAAGTCATGCGCGAAATGGCCGGGCTGGACCACAATATTCCTATGGCCGGCAGCACGGATCTTTTACGCGAAATCATGAGCAAAGAGGGCATGGCCCGACTTGAGGCGTTTTTGGCGGAACACCAGGGCGTCACCGAAATTCAAAAGCGTCGGGTGATTGCTGCCTTTCTCGATAAATTCGCACTCGAAGATCAAATTGAAGAAGAACTGGATCTACCCGGTTGGACCGCCACAATGGTCGATCAGATCACCGACGCCTATGACGAAGATGTTTTCCAAATCGAGCGCATTCCGGGCGTCACCCTGATCACACCCTGACTGCTCCTTGCCAAGCCTACGCTCACAAAAAAGCGGCCCTGAAGGCCGCTTTGATGCAAGAGGTGCTGTCAGCACCAAAATTCAGATCAGGACATGCCCAGCGCGGATTTATACATGTCAATGACGGCTTCCTGCTCAGCCACGTCATTGGGGTCCTGTTTGCGCTCGCGCAGTATTGTGCGGATCGCCTTCACATCAAAGCCCCGACCCTTCATTTCCGCAAAGACCTCTTTGATCTGTTCGGACACTTCTTTCTTTTCTTCTTCCAAACGCTCAACGCGCTCGATGAACTGCAACAGTTCCTGACCGGTGACGCTGTATTGCGCGTCCGAAGATGTGCCTTCGCTCATGTGTGATCTCCTGATTTGCCTCATAAGCGCACCGCGTTGGGTGCCAAAGTTAGGGCAGCTATAGACCGCAAAGCACGCCTCCATGCAAGGCCCGCCATGCGTTTTGCCAAAGACTGCGCCATTTGCCGCGCGTCGGGCCGCTTGCCTGCGCGCGCTCAATCCGATAGCAGGCCTGCGTCATAGAACCTGTTATACAGCCAGCGGTGCATTGCACAGGGCACAGATGAGAAGGAAACACGACATGCAATGGGTGATCTGGGGTGGCGCGTTTTTGTCCATCGTCGGCCTACTGGGGCTTATGCTGTCCATCGTGAAAGTGGCAAAGGCCCGCAAATCCGGCCTCTCTGACGAAGAGCTGCGTGCCGCCGTTCAGAAAGTTGTGCCACTCAATCTTGGCGCCCTGTTCATGTCGGTCATCGGCCTCATGGTCGTGATGGTGGGCATTTCTCTGTCCTGAGCCCTGCCCTATCCGCTGAGGGCGCCAAAGCCGCGCCCGTTTTTGATCAACGTGTCAAACAGAGGCTCCGGCTGCCAGATGGCGGCGCCATGGATGGCCATTGCCCGCAAATGTCCGCGCAATGCGATCAGCCCATAGCTGTCAGCGGCATGCATCGGCCCACCACGCCAGCGCGGAAATCCAAACCCATGGATCAGCGCCACATCAATATCTGAGGGCTTGCCTGCCACCCCAAGCCGCAAAAGCCGCGCCCCCGCATTGGCCATCGCAGCCAGCAAGCTCCGTTCGATATCCGCACCTGTTATGCCCAGCTTGGCCACAGGTTGCGGATCCTCCCGCAGGACAGCCTCTACCACGCGCAACGTATCTGGATCCTCTGCGCCCATTGGGTGCGCCGCGTCATAACGATACCAGCCCAGACGGCCATCGCGCCCTTCCCGCGCAAGCTTGTAGAGCACCCGGCAGAACCCGGCATCCGCCGCCCGCAATCCCTGCGCGTTCAACCCAATCGCATCCGCCAATTGAAACGGCCCGCGGGCCATGCCCCATTGGCGCATGACACGATCGATCTCATAGGGATTGGCCCCAAGGCGCAAAAGGTCCTCTGCCGCGCGCACGCAGGCCCCCACCACCGTTTGCCCCAAACCACCCGCATGGGCCGCTGTGCGAAGCGGCATATACCCAAGCTTGCTCATGGTCGCAAAACTCGTGGCCACGGCCTCAGCACCAGACGCGCTCCCCACAGCCACTTCACAACTCGCGGTACGCAGGTGCAGGTTCGGAACATAAAGCCCTACAAGGTCCTCCGCCATGCCAATGGCCTGCCCCAACTGATCAAGCTGTGCCGCTGGATCATGCACCGCCAACACGGTACGGTCTTCGACGATGGCATCCAATTGCGTCAGGATCTGACGCGACACTTCTGGCCCAAGCCCTACCGCCTCGATCACCATGTCTGCGTCCTGCAAGGCCACAAGGTCAGGCGACAGTGTCAAAGCGCGCATCACCTCATCGCGCCGCGCGGGTTGCCAATGCCCCTGTGTCACCTGCCGCTCCAACATGCTGGCAATTCGTTTTCCAGCTATCTCCAGCGCAGGGCGGGACTCAGCGCTGACAATTACATGCAGACCAGCCTTCAGCGCCGCGAGGGCAATATCTGCCCCAAGACGTGTACGCCCGGCGACAATTCCCAGTTTTTGCACCTTGCGCGGGGTCACGTTGCGCAGATCTGGGGCACGGCTGGCCCGACGCTCAGCCAGGGCCACATGCTGCAACGCCCGGCACTGCTCCCCCTTCACGATGGCTTCAAACCGCTCTTGTTCAAAGTTCTGCCCAACCTCAAAAGGCAATACAGGTGCCGCTTGCACAGATTCCAAAATCGCCTCTGCAGCCTCCTGCCCCTGTGTCGGGATGCGGCCTTGCCAATGCGTCACAGCTGCGTTGAAAGCCGCATAATCAGCAAAGCCCTCACTCACATCGCGGGTGGGCCGTGGCGGGCGATACTGCGCGATGCAACGCAGCGCAAAAAGAATGGCCGCCTCTCCCACATCTTCCTCAGCGATCTCATCCACCATCCCTGCCATCTCTGGCGCAGCTGCGGGCTTCAAGGCCCCCGACAGGAACAATTCAAGCGTGGTCTGCGCCCCCAACAGGCGTGGTGCTCTCTGGGTGCCGCCCGCCCCCGGCGTCACGCCCAGCGCGACTTCCGGCATGGCAAGCTTGGTCTGGCGATCCACCACACGATAATGACAGGCCAGTGCCAGTTCCACGCCCGCGCCAAGCACAACCCCGGAAAGCGCAGCCACCACAGGTTTGGATGCCAGCTCGATCGCGTCACAAAGCTCCCAGAGCGTGGGCGTCGCAATCGGCTTGCCCAACTCTGAATAGTCCCGTCCCCCAGAGAAGGTCTCACCAACTCCGCGCAGAACAACCGCCCCCACCATCTTATCATCCAACGCATCGGTGAGCGCAGCCAATATCTCCGCCCGCAGCGCGGCTGTGAGAGCGTTTGACGGCGGATTGTTCATCGACAGGATCGCAACCCCACCTTCCACCGTATAGTTCAACAACTGCGACATGCCTCAACCCTGGTCTTCATCTTGGCGCAAGCCTTTGTGAAAACAGAGTTTAGCGGCCTGCGCCAACGGTGCAAGCCTGAGGTTTCTGATCCAAGGTAACGGCGCTTCGTCTTAACATTGCTGAATTCGCGGGGCCGGCTGTCACACTGGCATATTGTCGAAGCTGTCCTCGATTTCCTCGTCCAGCAAATCCAGATCCAGCCGCTTCAACCGAGCGGGCACATGCCCTCCCTGATGTTCAATTTTCACCAAGGTGCGGTGCAGCTGCTGATGAAGCTCATAGCGGTCATCCGCGTCCGAGCTCCGCAACTGCGTTTCAAGCCCCTGCGCATGGGTCAACAGTTCAGTCAAAGTCATTTCAAATTTCCTCCCGAAAAATGTCTTTGGTTACGTCCCTTAGCGCGCCAGTCCCCCTGCACATGCACTGCACAATGGCGCGTCAGGCAGCACATTCAGCCGCGCTTCTGCGATCTCCTCGCCGCATTTCACGCAATCCCCGTAGTCTCCGTCCCTCAGTCGTTGCAGGGCTGCTTGGATCCGGCGGATTTCTTCCTGTCCGCTCTGCCCAAGGCCTTCAAGAACCTCATCCCCTTCATGCTCCACAGCGGCCTCGTCCCAATCTTTGGAATGTGGCGCGTCCAATTCCGCTTCGATCGCATGCAATCTGCGATCCAACTCAGACAGGCGCTTCAACAGCGCCGCTTTGCGAGGGGCATGATCCTTCATAAAAGCCTCCTGAACCCGTATTTATCCGTCAAGCCACTCATGGTCTTTGACGCAGATAACTTGACAGCTCGGGCAAAAAGGCGCCTTGATTCACATCAATCGCCCTGTTTTGCAGCGCGTTTAAGCTTAGGAAAACTCAAATGCAGCGCCCGTGCTTGAAACACATGCGAAATTTAATATATGTCTTTCTCAAATAGAGGAATCGCTATGCAGCCAGACGTAACAGCATTTTTTGACGATGCGACGAACACAATCTCTTTTGTCGTGAAAGACCCTCAAGGGGCCTCCTGTGCGATCATCGACAGCGTGCTGGATTTTGACTACAGCTCCGGACGGACCGATACCAAATCCGCAGATGCGGTGATTGCTTTTGTCAAAGACAACGCCTTGACCGTGGAATGGATTCTGGAAAGTCATGTCCACGCAGATCACCTCTCCGCAGCGCCCTACATTCAGGAACAGGTTGGCGGCAAGATTGGCATCGGCAAGAATATCACCATCGTTCAGGATACCTTTGGCAAAGTCTTCAATGAAGGCACCGAATTTCAGCGCGACGGGAGCCAATTCGACAAACTGTTTGAAGAGGGCGACAGCTTCATGATCGGTCAGCTGCGCGGCGACGTGCTGCACACACCTGGCCATACGCCTGCGTGCATGACCTATGTCATTGGGGATGCGGCCTTTGTCGGAGACACGCTGTTTATGCCCGATTTTGGCACCGCACGCTGCGATTTTCCCGGGGGCTCCTCTGAAACGCTCTTTGCCTCCATCCAGAAAATCCTGTCTCTGCCCGACGAAACCCGCATTTTTGTGGGCCATGACTACAAGGCGCCGGGGCGCGACGACTACGCATGGGAAACCACCGTGGCCGAACAAAAAGCCGCCAATATCCATGTGGGTGCAGGCGCAGACAAAGACAGCTTTGTGGAAATGCGCGACGCCCGCGACGCGACATTGAACATGCCCAAGCTGATCATCCCCTCGCTTCAGGTCAATATGCGCGCCGGACAGATGCCGGAGCCCGACGAAGACGGAGATGTTTTCCTCAAGGTGCCGGTCAACAAAATCTGACACCTGTTAAAGCGCGAACACAAAGGACATAGACCATGTTGAGTTCTATTCCCTCCGACTGGCTCTTCGGGCTGGGCGGCGGACTTCTTATCGGCCTCGGCGGCGCCGTCTTCCTATTGGGCAACGGCCGCATTATGGGGGCCAGCGGCATCATCGGTGGGCTGGTGGATGGCTCCGGCAAAGGCAATCTCGGTGAACGCATCGCCTTTCTGCTGGGTGTCTTTCTTTTGCCCATTCTCATCTACCCACTGTTTGGCGAGGTGGACACCCATGCCTCCGGCAATCTGGCTGTGCTGATTGCTGCGGGTCTGCTGGTGGGCGTCGGCACGCGTATCGCCAATGGTTGCACATCCGGTCACGGCGTCTGTGGCATCTCGCGCCTGTCTTTGCGGGGCATGGTGGCCACGGTCTTCTACATCATGGCTGGCGGCCTCACGGTTGTGCTTTTCCGCCATATTCTGGGAGTGATCTGATGCAGCGTATGATCCTCGCCTTTGTCGCAGGCGGCCTGTTTGGCGCTGGCCTCTTCATTTCCGGCATGACCGACACCACCAAAGTGCAGGGCTGGCTGGACGTCTTTGGCAACTGGGACCCGACGCTGGCTTTCGTGATGGGCGGTGCAATCCTGCCTATGGCGGTCGCATGGCGCGTCACCAAAGGGCGCAGCCCCGTGGTTGGCGGCAGCTTTCCTACCCCGCCAGAACCCAAAATCGGACGCAACCTTGTACTTGGCTCTGTGCTCTTTGGCGCAGGCTGGGGGCTGGCAGGCCTCTGCCCCGGCCCATCCGTGGCCTCCCTCAGCTATGGCGGCTGGCCCCATTGGGTGTTCTTCGTCGCCATGTTGGGCGGCATGGCGCTCGCTCCAATGGCGCGCGCACAGCTAGACAGAGCGGTTCCTGCCGAGTAATCAATCGTCATGGATATTCGTCAGATCACCGACCGCTTCTTCGCCGCGCCTCAAATTGACGCGGCGGATTTCACCGCCCTCGCCGAAGCTGGCTTTGGCCTCGTCATCAACAACCGCCCCGATGGCGAAGTTGGCCCCGACCAGCACAGCGAAACCATGCGCGCCGCTGCCGAGGCCGCTGGCCTGCAATATGTGGTCAACCCTCTGACCATGGAAACCATGACACCGGACCGTCAGACCCTTCAGCGGGACAGCATCGCAGCCTGTGACGGCAAAGTGCTGGCCTACTGCCGCTCTGGCACCCGCTCCACAATCTGCTGGGCTCTGGCCCATGCCGCAGAGATGGAACCGGCAGAAATCATCAATGCCGCCGCACAGGGGGGATATGACATCTCCGGCCTCGCGCCCCATCTGCAAAGCCTGAAATCGGGCAACTGACCTCTCGGGGAAACCCCTGAAAGCCCCAACAGGTCTTGGGGCTTTCTCCCCCGTCAGAGACCACCTCAGAGAGGGACACCCTCATGAAGTTCGCAGTTCTCGCCGACATCCATGGCAACGCGCTTGCCCTGCAAGCTGTCCTGCAAGACATGCAGTCGCAAGGCGTCTCTGAGGCGGTAAATCTGGGGGATTTTTTCAGCGGCCCGCTACAAGCGCGTGACACGGCTGACATGCTGATGGCGCAGGATTTTCCCTCCATCAGAGGCAACCACGACCGCATTCTGATCGAACAGCCCCCAGAGGAGATGGGCCTGTCGGATAGGGCCGCCTTTGATCAACTGTCCCCGCAGCATCTCCAGTGGATCAAGGCCCTGCCTGCCACGCGCACTGTCTTTGAGGAGGTGTTCCTGTGTCATGGTACCCCAAGCTCAGACACCGCCTATTGGCTTGAGCGCGTCGAAGATACGGGCACAGTGCGCGCTGCAAAACTCGCTGAGGTCCTCAAGGAGGCAGAGGAGATTTACGCAAGCCTCATTCTCTGTGGCCATACCCATATTCCCCGTGTGCAGCGCCTGCCTGATGGGCGCACCATCTTAAACCCCGGCAGCGTCGGATGCCCGGCCTATGACGACATCGCACCCGCGCCCCACCATATGCAAACCGGCACGCCCAACGCCTCCTACGCGATCGTTGAAAAACAAAACGGACAGTGGATCACAACCTTCCGCTCCATTCCCTATGCCTCCGATGCCGCAAGCGCCTATGCCGCCCAAAATGGGCGTCACGATTGGGCGCATGCGCTGAAAACAGGTTGGTTTGAGAGTTAATCGGCGCGCGAACACGGCACATACAAATGGTTGGCAGGCCGCTCCTGGATCTGCGCACCCCTAACCGTGTCGTGACAAACGCTTGAACATGCCTCGCACGATCCACCTATGGGCAATGCCAACCGGCACCATGTAGGCCCGGCCAAACCAGTTGTGGACACAGACCGAAGACGTCACCGTCAGAGTGCGCCCCTGAACAGAAATGCAGGTCATCACATCCAGATGTCGGTCCCGCTCGGTCAGCACCAGACATGTGTCATCCACATATTCCACCAGAAAGAAATCCAGATGGTCCCCCACCTGCACGGATTGCGCCGCACGGCCACTGAACCCGCCAATCCGTTTCACACCAAAAAGCGATGACACCGTGTCACGTATTTTGAAGGCCAGGTTTAGGAACGGCTGCGGCTGCTGCATGATCGCATTCCAAGCCGACAACGCCGTCATATCGTGCTGCAGAACAGTGTGCTGCTGATCAAAGTAATGCAATTCAGCAATCGGCGCTAAAACGCGCACGTGAGAGTGATCAAGGGTCAACATGGCTGCACCCTAGCCGCAGCATAGCGGCGCTTAAAGCACCCTCGCTCAGACGCGCCGCGACATAACCGCTCGGCCTGCGCCTATGATCCTGTCATTTCAATATCAGCCAACGCCATCGGATCGCCAATGTCATCCGACCCCAGTTGGATCAAATCGTCCAGATCATCCAGCCCTGTGAAATCTTCACCGCCATCCGCATCAAGCCCGATGCCCAGATCGCCCATTGGCGCCATCTCAGGCAGGTCGCCCCCCATGTCCGGCAAATCTCCGCCCTGATCTGGCAGATCGCCACCCAGATCAGGCAAGCCGCCCGCATCAAGATCGGGCAGACCACCAGCATCCAGATCTGGCAAGTCACCGCCCATGTCAGGCAAACCGCCATCCATATCCGGCAAACCACCCATGGCAGGCATCTCGGCATCCATGCCGCCCATATCCATAGCTCCAAGGTCCATGCCGCCAATCGCCGGCACCTCAGGCGCGCCCATATCCGGCATGGCGGGCGCTTCGGCCTCCGCGGCCGGAGCTGCCAAACTGACGAGCCCCGGCACACAGACCGCTCGCATTCCATCCAGCTGCCCAATGCGCACTTCGGCGATTTCTTCGCCGTTCACAGCTTCAAGCTTGGCCGTGCGCATCGGGTCATCTGGCAATGCAAGGATTTCCCCCACCTGCAGCCCCTGAATGGCCGCGATGGGCATTTTCACTTTTCCAATCACAGCGTTCAGCGTGGTCGTCGCCTGCTTCACATTGCCTTGGAACTTCTCAATATCGGTGGCGTCATCTTCCTCAGGCTCCGCCATGTAAACTTCAATGTCCGGAAAGATCAGCGCCATGGTTCCGGCCTTCTTGCCGCGATCCAGCGACACATCCAGCACAAACATATGATAATCCTGCGCCGTCATCGCCAGCGACAGGGTGCGCGTGTCCATGGTCATCGCACCAAATTTATAATGCTGCAGCCATTTGGGCGGCTCACCCTCTTCGCCCACCATGCGCACATAGCGCATCAACGCGTCTTCCATAAACGGCGTGATCAGCGCCGCATCCACACGGGTCGGCACCCGCTCTGTGACCGGTTTTGCCACAACCTGCCCCAGAGTCTGATGCTCCACCAGACCGGCCAGAACCTGCATATCCACCGCCAAGGCCCCCGGCTCGCCATTCTGACCTTCCAGAATGGCAAGCAAAGAGGTCTCATCCAAGGTGGCCTGCAACGCTCGATGCGGCAGCGTGGTGTGCGACACTTTGGTCACGTCCAACGCCAGCCCCAGCCCCTTTTCAGCGGCCAAAGCCATGCCCAATCGCATGGCCTTGCTTGGCGTCATCGCACGAGCCTGATGCTCGGTGCTGCCATCAACCGCCTTGCGTCTCAGAATGGAATTGCCTTTGGTGTCACCCATGCCTTTTACAGCCCTGTTTTTCAGTCCCTTGGTGACAGATGTGCCCGAATAAGGTTAACAGGCCCTCTACATAACCGCTAAAAGCCGCATGATTTCCGACTATTGTGCAGCCATGGCCATCTGGATTGGCAAGACCACACGGAAGGCCGCGCCGCCCTGCCCCGGCAGATAATCCACCGTGCCGCCCAGCCGGGTCATGATCTCCCGACAAATCGCCAATCCAAGCCCTGCACCGCTGACACGCAGCTCCCCCGTGCGAGAAAACTTTTCAAAAATCACGGCCTGATCTGCCTTGGAAATCCCACTGCCATTGTCGATGAAATCGACCACCAGTTTTTCAGAGTCCCGCCGCACATCAATGCGCAACGCAGGCAGTTCCGCATCGCAATATTTCTGTGCATTGCCAATCAGATTGATGAAAACCTGACTGAGCCGGTCAAGATCCGTATTGAGTGTCACCCGCTCGCGCGCTTTATCGCGTTTGATCTGCAACGCCACCTGCGTGTTGCCTGTCAAGGCACTGGCCAGCGCATGGTCCAACACCTCGGCCAAAACGCCAGTCTGCTCGTTCAGGCTGACCTGCCCATTCTCCAGCACGCTCAAATCCAACAGATCGTCCAGCAACCGGGTCAGTCGGATCGCCTCATCATGTATGATGGAGCTGTATTTGACCTTTTCTGCCTCACTCAGCCGGTCACTGTCGCGCAGAATTTCAGAGAAAGCCCGGATCGAGGTCATCGGCGTGCGCAATTCATGGCTGACCTGACTGAGGAAGGAGTCTTTCTGCTCTGAAATCTGGGTCAGCTTTTCATTGGCTTGCCGCAACTGCCGGGCCGTGCGCGCCTGCTCCTCAGATTTGGCTTCAAGCCGCGAAGAATACTCCATCATCTGCGCGGTCTCATCCGCCACCGCCATTAGGTCTTCCACCGACACAGAGGCCCCACCAACAATCTGGCCTATCATGGCATGGGCCGTGGCCGCCCCAACAGACCCCGCAAGCTCCCGCTCCAGCACCTGAAGAAAATCAGGAGACGGCTCAGGCAACAGCCCGCTGACCCCCTGTCGCTTGGCTTCCCGCTCAAACAGATCCTGCGCCACCCGCGCGCCCATGATCCGCTGCGCCATGACCATCAAATCCTCGCTCTGCGCCAGATTCCCGCTCCAGCTCTGTGGCGTGGTGCTGTGCTCATAGACATTCACAAACTGCGCGCCCTGCAACCGCTCCAGCGGCGACGGGAACCCCACAAGCGAGGCAATGAAGAAACTGACCGTATTGAGCAGGATCGACCAGAAGATGGCATGCACCAGCGGATCCATGCCCGTGATGCCAAAAAACGCCTCCGGCCGCAGCCAGCCCCAGCCAAATGGCCCTTCGATCAGAACGTCTTCGCCGATCAATGTGCCCGTCCCAAAACTGGGCAGCAGCAACGTATAGGCCCAGATCACAAAGCCCACTGTCAAACCGACCAAAGCCCCCGTCCGCGTGGCCCCACGCCAGAAAATCCCCCCCAGCAACACCGGCAGGAACTGCGCCACCCCGGCAAAAGAGATGAGGCCAATCGAGGCCAGCGACGTGCCGCCGCCTGACAACCGAAAATACAGGTATCCCAGAAAGACAACGCCGCCGATGGAAATGCGCCGCGCCAGCAGAACCACATGGCGCACATCGCCCGAAACCGAGGCGCCCCCGCTCTGTGTACTGAGCCAGATCGGCATGACAATATGGTTAGACACCATGGTCGACAGCGCCAAAGCCGCGACAATCACCATAGAGGTGGCGCTGGAAAATCCGCCCAGAAAAGACAACATCGCGAGGGTTTCATTGCCCTGTGCCAAGGGCACGGTCAGAACAAAGAAATCCGGATCACTGCCCGCTGGCAGCGTGCCAAGGCCAACCACGGCGATGGGCACCACAAACAGGCTCATCACCATCAAATACAGCGGAAAGGCCCAGCTTGCAGTGCGCAAATGGTCCTCTTCTTCATTCTCGATCACCATGACCTGGAACATGCGCGGCAGGCACAGAAAGGCCGCTCCTGAGAGGAAAATCAGCGTGGCCCAGCGGTCCCCCCGCATCTGCCACTGCCCAATTTCGCTGGCATCAATCCGCGCGTAGATATCGCCGAGCCCATCGGCAACGCCCCAGACCACAAAAACCCCCACGGCCAAAAGCGCAAACAGCTTCACAATCGCCTCGACGGCAATGGCCATGACCACGCCATGATGGCGTTCATTTGCATCCAGGTTCCGCGTGCCAAACACAATGGTGAAAAGCGCCAGACCACAGGCCACCCAAAGGGCGTTGCTATCCTGCCCGGATCGCGTCAACGTTTCCCCATAAGACTCTGAAAAAACGTCAAAACTCACTGTAACCGATTGAAGTTGAAGCGCGATATAGGGCGTTGTGCCCACCACGGCAAGAATGGTCACCCCAACCGCCAAAGTATTAGATTTCCCGTATCTGGAGGAAATCAGGTCTGCAATAGAGGTGATCCGCTGTGTGCGTCCGATCCTCACAAGCTTGCGCAGCACCCACCACCAGCCCACAACAACCAGCGTCGGACCAATGTAGATCGTCAGGTATTCAAGCCCTGAGCGCGCCGCATACCCCACCGCGCCATAAAACGTCCAAGCGGTACAATAGATCGACAGAGACAAGGTGTAGATCAGGGGATTGCGCAACCAGCCACCGCGCCCACGAATGGCCGCACGTTCTGCCGCAAAAGCTACAAAAAAAAGGAAGGCGACATAGATAAGGCAGACGCCAACAAGGACATTTAACGCGCCCATCAGCGGCCCTTATCCTCCTCAAGAGCATCGCTCTGCTTCATGCGATAGGCGCACCACGCGCCAAACACCACCAGCCCGAACCAAACCAGAAAGATGTAGATGATCGCATCAGATGAAGAAATTGCCTTCACAGCAGAGGCCTCCGCCTCCTCCTGCGTCGGCCACAAAAGAGGGACCGACCAGAGAATGGCCCCAATCACTGGCAGGAACCGTATGGTGTCAATCAAACGCCGCCTGCGATAGCTTTGCCGCTCCAGAAAAGGGCTGTTGTGCCGCGGGCTCACCCCGCGACAAGCTCACGCACAGCGTCAAGCACCTCTGCATTGGAAAATGGCTTTGTCATAAACCGGCTGGCACCCGCTCGCTCCGCAATTTCGCGGTCCTTGACCTGCCCTTTGGCGGTCAGCATCAGCACAGGCAAAGCCTGCGTGCCCTCAGCTCCACGGATTTCGCGCAAAATGTCATAGCCGGTCTTACCCGGCAGCATCACATCCAAAATCACGAGATCCGGCATGGTGTCCTGCACAACGCCAAAGGCATCATGCCCATTGGAATGCGTGGCCACAGACCACCCGTCCCGTGACAGGATGAAACTGATGGCTTCAATGATGTTGGGCTCATCTTCGATGACAAGAACACTTCTGCCCATGCAGCTCCCCTCCCCGAAAGTCCACAAGCGGTGTCACATTCTTAGCGTGCAAGTGCCAAAAGCCAAGCGGTTTTCCTGCCAAACTGCAAGCAATGACAAACTGACACCCACATGATCTTCAAAAACTCTGCCAAGGGCTACATTGTCCCACATCAGTCTTGCGGCACGATCAGCATGAAACTGTGATAGAGCGGCGTCACATTGATCTGAACCTCTCCCACCACCTCTGCGACAGCGTAGCATTCAAAGTGAAGGGCCCCGCGCTCAGTGACAGTGATTGTTTGATGCAAGGGTTGCGTGGGGCGTGACAGGGCTTGAAACAGGGGCCAGGTCGGATCCGCACCTGCAAATCTGGGAATGCCAAACCCATCCACAGATTTGCGCAACATCATGCTACCCGCCCCGTCACACATCACCAATCCCAAAGGCCGCGGCAACAGCACATCAGACAGGGTTGCCAAGCGGCGCAACACCGCCCCGAAGGGCGCGGCACAGGTATTTGCAAGCGCCACCGGATCCACCGGTCCGTCGGTCAGGTGGCGCTGAACGGTATCAAAAGGCAAAAGCCGCGCATCCTGACGCAGACGATCCAACACGACAAAAGCCATAGCGCGCGCGTCTTCCGTGGTGAGCAGCGACTGCGCCGCAATAAAATCACGCAATTGCGCAGCGCTCATTTCAGCCAGGTGATCAAACTGGAAGCCATGCGCAGCCACAAGGGCTTCAACCTCCTCAATCGGCAGCACCATCCCTGTGTCACCTTCACCTGCGGCATCCAGATAGGCCACCAGTTTTTGCGCTCCGTCTGCCAGACGCAAACTCTCTTCATTCAGATTGCGGTGAAACCGATTGCGCCACTCCGGTTCAATTTCCTTTGTATCTGCCAGAATACCCGCCATGGAGCGGATGGCGGTGATGATACTGAGCATTTCATGCATGGATGTGGCCAGATGCGGGTCATGTGTAAGACGATCTGTCAAAGTGGCCACCGTATGCTCAAGACTGCGTTGCCTGCTGTGCAACTGCGCAATCAGGCTGGCCCAGCCCGGAAACCTCCCGGCAAATTCATCGGCGCGCTCAATCTCCGGCATGGCCTGTGTGGCCACTGCCGCCGCTTCCCGCAATGCGCTTAGCAAGGCGGCCTCCGCCCCCTCTGAGAGCAGAGACGGCTCCACCTCCAGCGCATTGGCGATGTCCACCATCAGTTTGCCGCCGATTCTGCGCCGATTGTGTTCAATCAGGTTGAGGTAGCTGCCCGAAATACCTACACGTCGCGCCAGTTCCGCCTGACGTATGCCGGCCATCACCCGCCGCTCCCGGATACGACTGCCCGCAAGGGATTGCTGCGCCATAATCTTTTCCCTCCCAATCAATCACTTTCCGCAGCGCAGAATAAAAAATTTACAAATTGCCGCAGCGTGACGCGAATTACTTTACAAAAAAATACTGTCTTTGAAAGCAGTTGTTGCGAAATTTTCGATCAACTCGCGATACTGATTGAGCACAAATGTGCCTGTGGTGCGGGGAAGAGGAGCCCCAACCCACAATTGACATAACGGGAGGATTATATGTCCAAAAGCAACTTCACACGTCGTGGCTTGCTCAAGACCAGTGCCGTCACAGGTGCAGGTCTGGCTCTGCCAACGATTTTCACGGCTCAGTCCGCGCACGCGTTCACCAATGAACCAACCGGCAGCACCGTGACATTGGGCTTCAACGTACCACAAACCGGCCCTTATGCAGATGAAGGCGCCGACGAGCTGCGCGCCTACCAGCTTGCCGTAGAACACCTCAATGGCGGCGGCGACGGCGGCATGATGAACACCTTCAGCTCCAAAGCGCTGCAGGGCAACGGCATCCTGGGCAAGAAGGTCGAATTCGTCACCGGCGACACGCAGACCAAGTCTGACGCCGCACGCGCCTCCGCAAAATCCATGATTGAAAAAGATGGCGCGATCATGATCACCGGCGGGTCGTCCTCTGGCGTGGCCGTGGCGGTTCAGGCGCTCTGCCAGGAGGCAGGCGTTATCTTCATGGCGGGTCTGACACACTCCAACGACACCACCGGCAAGGACCGCAAGGCCAACGGCTTCCGTCACTTCTTCAACTCCTACATGTCCGGTGCCGCACTCGCGCCTGTTCTGGCGAATGCCTACGGCAAAGATCGTAGAGCCTATCACCTGACAGCAGACTACAACTGGGGCTACACCACCGAAGAAGCGGTGAAAGCCTCTACCGAAGCCATGGGCTGGGAAACTGTGGCGGCGGTCAAAACACCACTCACACAGACGGACTTCTCCTCCTACATCGCGCCAGTTCTGCAATCCGGTGCCGACACGCTGGTTCTGAACCACTATGGCGGCAACATGGTGAACTCGCTGACCAATGCGGTTCAGTTCGGCCTGCGTGACAAGCAGGTGAACGGCAAAGACTTCCAGATCGTTGTTCCACTCTACTCCCGCCTGATGGCGAAGGGTGCAGGCGCCAACGTGAAGGGCATCTTCGGCTCCACCAACTGGCACTGGTCTCTGACCGATGAGGGCTCCAAAGCCTTCGTGAAATCCTTCGGCACCAAATATGGCTTCCCACCATCTCAGGCAGCACACACCACCTATGTGCAAACCCTGCTTTATGCAGATGCCTGTGAGCGCGCAGGCTCCTTTGCCCCATGCGCGGTTGCGGAAGCTCTGGAAGACTATGAGTTCGACGGTCTGGGCAACGGTAAGACACTTTACCGTGGCGCCGATCACCAGTGCTTCAAAGACGTGCTGGTCGTGAAGGGTAAAGAGAACCCAACTTCCGAGTTCGACCTTCTGGAAATCGTCGAAGTGACCCCGGTTGAACAGGTGACCTACGCACCTGATCACCCACAGATGGGCGGCGCAGACGCCACCCTCGGTGCCTGCAACAACGGCGCGTAAGTCTCTGACTTGCAAGTCATTCGGGTGGGCAGAAATGCCCGCCCCCTTACGCCTATCCGGCGTCTTCGGACAACCATAGGGACGGACCGATGGAAGCAATTATCCTTCAAATTCTGAACGGACTGGACAAGGGATCCGCCTATGCGTTGATCGCCCTTGGACTGACCTTGATCTTTGGCACCTTGGGTGTTGTGAACTTCGCGCATGGGGCGCTGTTCATGATCGGTGCCTTCTGCGCTGTCACACTCAGCCGCATTCTTACCCTGTCACACACCATCATCGATGAGACAAAAACCGACTTTCTCGGCAATCCTGCCAAAGTCGAAGTGCCCTATGTGCATGACATTTTTGGAGTTGCCACCGGGGATGCCATCATCGACTGGGCCGTCCCGCTATCGATCCTCTTTGCCGTCCCTGTGATGATGGCGGTGGGCTACATCATGGAACGTGGCCTGATCAAACACTTCTACACGCGCCCGCATGCTGACCAGATTCTGGTGACCTTCGGCCTGGCCATCGTGCTTCAGGAGGTGATCAAATACTTCTACGGTGCCAACCCGATCCCAACCCCGGCCCCGCAGGCTTTCACAGGGTCTTTCGATTTTGGCGCAGCACTTGGGTTTGATCCCAACCTGATCATCTACCCCTACTGGCGCATCATCTACTTTGTATTTGCCGCCGTGATCATCGGCGCTGTCTTTGCCTTCCTGCAATACACCACCTTTGGCATGGTTGTGCGCGCGGGCATGGCCGATCGCGAAACCGTTGGCCTGCTGGGCATCAACATCGACCGACGCTTCACCATCATGTTTGGTCTGGCCGCTGCCGTCGCAGGGCTTGCCGGGGTGATGTACACGCCCATCAACTCGCCAAATTACCACATGGGCATGGACTTCCTCGTCCTCAGCTTCGTTGTGGTGGTTGTGGGCGGCATGGGCTCCCTGCCCGGCGCCGTACTCGCAGGCTTCATGCTGGGTATTCTGGAAAGCTTTGCCTCCATGCGTGAGGTACTGGAGATCCTTCCGGGTCTGAACCAGATCATCATCTACCTCGTCGCCATCATTATTCTGCTGACCCGTCCTCGGGGCCTTATGGGCCGCAAGGGCGTCATGGAGGACTAACTCATGCTCGGTCTCGAAAAGAAAGATTTCCAGCTCCTGCTGGTCGTTGCCGGACTGACTCTCCTGGCCCCCTTCATCCTCAACCCCTTCCCCGAAAGCTCGGGCATGGCGCAATTCAACGCGGGCTACCCCGATTTGATGCAACGCTTTGTGATCTTTGGCATCTTTGCTATCGGTTTTAACATCCTCTTTGGCCTGACCGGCTACCTCAGCTTTGGGCATGCCGCCTTCCTGGGTATCGGCTCTTATGGCGCGATCTGGATGATGAAGCTGATCTCGCTCAATGTGATCCCAGCCATCATCATGGCCATCATCGTGGCGGGCATCTTCGCACTGGCTGTGGGCTTCATCACCCTGCGCCGCTCAGGCATCTACTTCTCGATCCTGACACTTGCCTTTGCACAGATGTCTTACGCTCTGGCCTATTCGGTGCTGACACCGATCACCGGCGGCGAAACCGGATTGCAGATCAAATCCTCCGACAGCCCCCTGTTCTCCAATCTGGAAGAGGGCGAAATTGGCCGGGCCAACCTCTTTGGCATGGACATGCGCGCCAGCTTTGAGCTGAACGTCGGCGATTGGCTCTTCACCTTCAACGCAGGCTACTACATCGCAGCCATTGCAATGCTGGCGAGCTTCTATCTGGCGATCCGCATTTTCCGCTCGCCTTTCGGCATGATGCTGCGCGCGATCAAATCCAACCAGACCCGCATGTCCTACACCGGTCTGAACCCACGCCCTCACACGCTGGCCGCCTTCGTGATCTCCGGCATGTATGCCGGCCTCGCCGGTGGCTTGATGGTGGCGATGGACACACAGGTGGGCCCGGAGCGTATGTTCTGGACAGCCTCTGGTGAGGTGGTTCTGATGACCATCCTGGGCGGTGTTGGTACATTGATTGGCCCGGTTCTTGGCGCAGGCGCGATCAAATACATGGAAAACATCCTGTCCAAGATCAACAAGGACGTTTTGCATGAATGGTTTGCCTTCCTGCCTGATGGGCTCGAAGACCTGCTTGTCACCATCATCTATCCTTTCATCGGCAAAGGCTGGCACCTGACACTTGGCATCCTCTTCATGCTTGTCGTGATCTACCTGCCCGGCGGTCTGGTAGAAGGTGGCCAACGCATCGCACGTGCGCTGCGTGGCAAGAAAGCCAATGACGAAGACGGCCCCAAGGCCTCCACGGAACCCGCAGAATAAGGAGACGGACAGATGGGAATTCTCGAAGTCAAAGACGTAGGTAAGCGGTTTGGTGGCCTTCAGGCTCTGTCAGACGTGAACCTCTCGGTGAAAGAAAACACCGTCCATGCGATCATCGGCCCCAACGGGGCCGGGAAATCCACCCTGCTGAACTGCCTTGTGGGCAAGCTTATTCCAGATACCGGCTCCGTCATGTTTGACGGCCAGTCCGTCCTGGGCCGCACCCCCCATGAGATCAATCAGATGGGCATCTCCCGCGTGTTCCAGACCCCAGAGATCTTTGGTGATCTTTCGGTGATGGAAAACATGATGATCCCCTGTTTTGCCAAACGGGATGGGGCGTTTTCGCTGCAGGCCATTGCCAATATGTTCAGTGAGAAAGACGTGGTGGAACGCGCTGAAAGCATGCTTGAGGACATGAATATGGCCGACAAACGCCATATGCATGCGGCCTCCATGTCGCGCGGCGACAAGCGGCGTCTGGAAATTGGCATGTGTCTGGCACAAGAGCCACGCCTGTTGCTGTTGGATGAACCCACCGCCGGCATGGCGCGGGCCGACACCAACAACACCATCGACCTCCTCAAGCAGATCTCAGATGAGCGCGACATCACCATCGCCATCATCGAACACGATATGCATGTGGTGTTCTCTCTCGCGCAGCGCATCACCGTGCTGGCACAGGGCACGCCGCTGGTGGAGGATGATCCGGAAAACATCAAAGGCCACCCCAAAGTGCGCGAAGCGTATCTTGGTGAAACCGCATAAGGCACATCGACGCGCCCCGGACCTGTTCCGGGGCCTCGCGACAGCAACAAGAGGTCCCGGGTCAGGCCCGGGACGGGGAGACCAGAACCATGAACGTCAAACCCGACTTTTCCAAAGGCCACAATCTGGCCGAAACCGCCCCCGCCTATCTCTCTGTGTGGAACATGGAGAGCTACTATGGCGAGAGCTACATCGTGCAAAACATCAGCTTCAATGTGCACGAAGGCGAGATCCTCGCGCTTCTGGGCCGCAACGGGGCGGGCAAAACCTCGACCCTGCGCTCCATTGCGCGTATGGACAGCCCACAGGTCACCCACGGGGAGATCTGGCTGGATCACAAGCCCCTGCACCTGATGAAAAGCTATGAGGCCGCCGCCGCTGGCATTGGTCTTGTGCCCGAAGACCGCTCCATCATTCCCGGTCTGACCGTCGAAGAGAACATTCAGCTGGCGCAGATCGCCCCACCCATCGGCTGGTCGATTGAACGCCTCTATGAACTCTTCCCGCGTCTGGGAGAGCGTCGCAAGCAGGAAGGCGTGACGCTGTCAGGCGGCGAACAGCAGATGCTGGCCATCGCCCGCGCGTTGTCCCGCGACCTCAAAGTGCTCCTGCTGGATGAACCTTACGAGGGTCTGGCACCGGTGATCGTGGATGAGATCGAGAAAACCCTGCGCATCATCAAGGAACAGGGCATCACCACCATCATCGTCGAACAGAACGCGTTGCGTGCGCTGGAACTGGCAGACCGCGCCGTCATTCTGGACACAGGCTCTGTCGTATTTGATGGTGCCGCCTCTGAGGTGCTTGAGAACGAAGAGCTGCGCGCAGAATATCTAGCAATCTGATGCAACTTATTGGGGGATGAGGCAAAGCCGTGCTTGACCTTACGGCGCATCCCCCTAACCTCGCCTCAAATTTCATCTTCGGGGGGAACCATGTCTGAAAAAACCTATCCACCAAATGCAGTTCTGGCGGAGAACGCCATCATCACAGCCGCCACCTACGAGGAGATGTATGCGTCTTCGCTTGCGGATCCTGAGGCGTTCTGGGGAGAGCATGGCAAGCGCGTGGAGTGGATCAAGCCTTACAGCAAGGTGAAGAACACCTCCTTCGCCCCGGG